>PKDZ01000005.1 GCA_002862785.1 Flavobacteriales bacterium | reverse complement strand
AGGAAGGCCTTGTCGTTGATGACGTGGTTCCAACGCGCGGTGACGGTGGCGTTGCCCCATGGAATCCGGCTGCCGAAGTTGCTCGCGCTGGACCGGAAGTCGAACACGTCCCGTCCGAAGTATCCGCTCAAGTAGAATTGGTTCTTGGCCGAAGCCCTCCAGTTGACCTTGGCGTTCAGGTCATAGAAATAGTAGCCCGACCCGGAGAAAGCGCTCTCGGGATTCACGAAGGGCTTGGCGAGCACGTCGATGTAGGTCCTCCGTCCGCTGATGATGAAGCTGGCCGTGTCCTCCACCAGCGGGGCCTCCACGGTCAGGCGGGAGCTGATCAGTCCCAGGCCGCCACTGACGGCCGTCCGGCGGGCATTTCCCTCCTTCAGTCCGATGTCCAAGACCGAGGAAACCCGGCCCCCGAAGCGGGCCGGCATGGTGCCTTTGGTGATCTCAATGTCCTTGACGGCATCGGCGTTGAACACGCTGAAGAAACCGAACAGGTGAGAAGCGTTGTAGACGACGGCGTCATCGACCAACACCAGGTTCTGGTCGGGGCCGCCCCCCCGGACGTAGAATCCTGAATTGCCCTCTCCCGCGCTCTGAATGCCCGGGAGGAACTGAATCACCTTGAGCACGTCCACCTCGCCGAGGAGGGCGGGGAGGGACTTGATGGTCTCCACGCCGACATTGACCTTGCCCATGTCCGTGCTTTCCGTGTGGGCGGAGCGCTCGGCCTCGACCTCCGCGGCGGCCACCGCGATGACGTTGGGCCGCAGTTCGATGTCGAGGGTTTGGTTCTGGTCGAGGGACAGCGTCCGGGTCTCGGTGACGTACCCGATGAACGACCAATTGAGCCGGCGTTCTCCGGCTGGCAGGGTCAGGCTGTAGAAACCGTAGGTGTTGGTGGACGTCCCAATGGGTTCCCCCTCCACGATGACGGTCGCCCCGAGGATGTATTCGCCGGTCTCGGAGTCGATGACGCGGCCGCTGAGGGTTGCCTCCTGGGCGCGGAGGAGCCCAGGCAGGGCGACGAGAAGAAGCAGTAGGAGGCGCGTGGTGGACATCGCGGTGGGCATCGGGCAGCGAATGTAGAACCGCGCACGTCCCCTGAGGTTTAACTTTTCCGCATGTTCCCTCAGACGGTCTGTCAAAGCAGGGGATGGGCGTGGTCCATCCTGTTGGGGGTGGTGGTCTTCGCCGGCTGTTCCGAGGAAGGACGAGGCGATGGCTTGGACCTCTTCGTCTACAACGCGGCCGATGGCATCCGCTCCCTGGATCCGGCCCGGGCCACTGATCTCGAGACCCTGTGGATCGTCGATCAGCTCTATGAGGGACTGCTCGAATTTGATGATGCGCTCCATGTGGTGCCGGCTCTCGCGGAATCCTGGTCCATCTCGGAGGATGGACTCACCCTGCGGTTCCGGCTGCGGACAGACGCGGTGTTCCACGACGGCTCTTCGCTGCATGCGGAGGATGTGGTCCGGAGTTTTGCGCGCATGCTCGACCCGGACGAGGCGCTGCCGGGCCGATGGGTCCTCGACGGGCTCCGGAAGGAAAGCGGAATCGAAGCCATCGGGGAGGACAGCCTTGTCCTCCGGCTCGAGGCCCCCAACCCCGTCTTTCCCAGCCTGCTCGCCACACCCCAGGCCAGCATCCTGAAGGGTGGCGGACTCGACGGGGATCCCAACCTCGATGACCTCGGCACTGGGCCTTTCCTGCTCAAGGGGTGGCTGGCGGAGACGGCCATGGTCCTGCACCGCCACCCGCAGTACTGGATGCGGGACAATCAGGGTCGCCGATTGCCCCGGCTCGAAGGCGTCCGCATCGAGTTCAACCGGGAGGAGGGAGCCGAGATGCTGGGATTCCGGCAGGGACGGTATGACTTCGTGTCGGCCCCGAAGCCCGAGTGGATGGAGGTCTTCTTCGAGGAGAATGGACAATGGAAGGAGGAGTGGGAAGGACGGTTCGAGCGCCATTCGGTTCCCTTCCTCAAGACGGACTACATCGGTCTGCTCATGGATTCGGCGTCTTACGCCAGCCTCGGAGTCGTCCCGATCGAGGCCCGGGTGCGGAGGGCCATGAGCCTGGCCATTGACCGTCGGTTGCTCGTCCAGGAGCTCCGGGCTGGCGGGGCCTCGGTGGCCCGGGGATTTGTGCCCCACGGTATGCCCGGGTTCACCGAGAACGAACGCCCACTCCATCCCCATCTGCTTCACGATCCAGAGGCGGCGAGGGCGCTCCTCACCGAGGTGGGCATCGGAACCGAGCCGCCCTTGGTTCGCCGGTCATTGGGCACGTTGGGCACCAAGCCAGCTACGGCTGAGCTCGCCGCCGCCTTGCAACACGCGTGGTCCGAATTTGGCCTCGACATCGACATCGACGTGGCCCCCAGTGGAATCGATGCGGAGCGGGTGGCGAGGAGCGAGGTGCCCCTCTTTCGCAAGTCATGGCTGGCGGACTACCCGGATGCCGAGAACTTCCTGGGCCTCTTCGACAGCGATCGTTGGACGCCGGGCGGTCCGAATTACACCCGATATGCGGACCAGCGGGTCGACAGCCTGCTTCATGCGGCCAGCCTGCTCCCAACAGGAGAGAAGCGCCTCGCCCTGATGAGCGAAGCTGAGCGCCTCGTCCTGGACGCCATGCCCGTCATTCCGTTGTGGCACGACGACGTTGTGCACCTGGTCTCGACCGATTGGTCGGGGTGGAGGGTGACCCCGAACAACCGACTGGATTTGCGGCGCGTCGAACGCCGCGCAGAGGCCCGACCTTAACTTCCGGCCGGATGCTGAAGATTGACACCCACACCCACATCATGCCCAAATCGCTCCCGGATTGGAGCCGGAAGCTGGGCTACGGGGCCTTCATCCACCTCGAGCATCACAAGGAGGGCGCGGCTCGGATGATGCAGGGCGATCGCTTTTTCCGGGAAGTGCAGGCCAATTGCTGGGACGCCGAGATTCGCATTGAGGAATATGCCCGCTTCGGGGTTCAGGTTCAGGTGGTGTGCACGATCCCCGTCCTGTTCGCCTATTGGGCCAAGCCAGAGGACACCCATGACATCGCCCGGTTCCTCAACGATGATGTCGCCCGCACGGTCGAGGACCATCCCCGCCACTACGTCGGGCTCGGAACCTTGCCGATGCAGGACACCGAGCTGAGCCTCCAGGAGCTGGAGCGGTGCAAGGAAATCGGTCTTCATGGCATCCATATTGGATCCAACATCAACGGATACAACCTCTCCGAGCCCCGTTTCAACCCGATTTGGGAGGCCTGCGAGCGGCTGGGGATGTGCATCATGATCCACCCATGGGACATGATGGGCAAGGAGATGATGACCAAATACTGGCTGCCCTGGCTGGTCGGCATGCCGGCCGAGACATCACGGGCGGCCTGCTCGATGGTCTTCTCCGGTGTCTTCGATCGGTACCCAAACCTCCGGGTCATGTTCAGCCATGCTTCTGGGGCCTTCCTCGCGACGCTCGGCCGGATTGAACATGGGTGGCGGTGTCGACCCGACCTCGTGGCAGTCGACAACCCGAACAATCCCCGGGATTATGTGGGCCGCTTCTGGGTGGACAGCATCACCCATGATGCCCGCATGACCCAGTACGCGCTGGAATTGCAGGGCGCCGGACGCATTGTGATGGGCTCGGATTACCCCTTCCCCTTGGGCGACCTCGAATTCGGTCGCTACCTCGAAACCGACATGGAGCTGTCCAAGGAGGATCGGGCCCTGATGTTTCATGGTGCCGCCCTCGAGTGGCTTGGAATTGACCGGAGCCGATTCGACTGAACCCAAGGCAACGAATGCGCATCCCTTCACGTTCTTTGAGAGCGCGATGGCATCGAGTGAGGACGTCAAACAGTTGATCGAGGGATGCAAGGCCCAGCGGCCTTCCGCCCAACGCGAGCTGTATGCCCGATTCAGCGGGCAGCTCTTCGCCACCGCCATTCGCCACACCAATGCGCGCGAGGATGCCGAGGACGTCCTGCAGGACAGCTTTGTCAAGATTTTCAAGCACATCAAGAGCTACCGGCAGGATTTCTCCTTCGAAGGGTGGATGCGGCGCATCGTGGTCAACACGGCCATCACCCACTACCGACGCAACCTCAAGCACCGCCACCACCACGACATCGACGAGGTGCATTCCACACCCCGCGATCTGGAAAGCCATCCCGACCTTGAATTCACGGCGGATGAGCTCGAACACGCCATCGCCCAGCTCCCACTCGGGTACCGCACGGTCTTCTGCATGTATGTCATCGAAGGCTTCAAGCACCAAGAGATTGCGGACAAGCTCGGGGTCGATGTGAACACCTCGAAAAGCCAGTTGAGCCGGGCCCGAAAATATTTGCAGCGCGTCCTTGCAACCCTTTCCGCCCGAGCACAGTCTAACCCAAGCGAGCCCCAGGATGAAGGGGCCCATCGACCATGAAGGACACTCCTCAGGACCCGCAATCGTTTGATAACGCCTTCGACGCGCGTTGTCGTGACGTGTTGTCTCAACGTTCCGTTCCGGCCCCGCCGTACACTCCGCCATCCGCCCCGGCCATGAGCACGGGCAAGAAGGCCATCCTCGCCGCAGGAGCCATGGCCCTGCTGGCCACAGTTAGCTTCCTGTGGACCGCGGATGAAGCCGCTCCGGTGTCTGCTCCCGTTTCCACCGAGGCCCCAATGAATTCGGCCCCGGTCGAGACAACCATTGAGGTCCCCACTGAAGTGGCTCCGCTCGACGTCGTGACACCCGCCGCTCAGGAAAGGGATGTGGAAGAGGTGACCCTCGAGGAGGCCGGGACCAACACCGAGCCTGTGGCGGACGCCACGAAGCCCATGACGGAATCTGCTGAGCCTATTGAATCGACTCCGGTCGTGGTGGAGCCTCAACCGGCAGCGGCTGTGGACGTCAACGAATCTGAAACGCCGGAAGTGACCCCGGAAGTCATGGAGGCAGAAGCGTCCGATGAGGTTGGGACCGAGCCCAATCACGAGACCCCGGTGGAGGAGAGAACCGAACCGACCGAAGAGAACGCGCAACAGCCCGACGCCGAAGAGGCCCCAGTGCTGACTCTGCCCATCACCCTGCCCGCCGGAGGTGGTCTCTGAAGACCACCGGCTGATTGCTTTGTTGGGCCGGCATGTCGGCCTGATTCTTCTGTTGCTTGGTGGAAGTCCGAATTCATCGCTGGCGACGACCCGGGACACCATCACGGTGGACGGCGTCGCGTTGAGGCTGGACCTGGACGTGCAGGAGGCCGGCCGGTCCACGGGTCGAAGGCGCGGGGTGTCCCCCTGGGCCCGACCCGATGTGGAGCTTTCGCTGTGGACCGGGGGTTTCCGCTCTTCTGAATCTGTCGAGGGAGTGGCTGTAGAGGCCATGGCGGGCCGTTCCGTCCGGCCCGCGGTGGCGGTCGAGGCAGCCTGGATTTGGAGGCAGGACAATCGCAGCCTCCGGCTTGGCTTGCGCGGTGGAGTTCGGGAAGTATGGACCTACGATGTCCAGGACCTAGACGACAGCCTCTATGCGATCGCCGGAAACGGAGAGGCCGGACTGGAACAGTGGATCCAGTGGACCTATGAATTGGGCATCGAACTCGACACCATCGCCCTGCCCGTATCCCGGAACCGGGCGCGAGAAATCCAACTGAATCTGGACCGTGGGGGGCGACTCGGAAATCGGACCAAGTCCGGCATGTGGTGGGCGGGTGTCCACATGGGCATCGCCATGCTCGATCGGGCAGACACCGAAGTGGAAAGGCTGCCCCTGAATGGCAGCCCTGAGCCGGCTTCCGTAGCCGGAGAGGATCGCCCGGACTGGATCGACGCCGTGACGCTTGGGGTGGGGGTGCATCTTGGCATGTCCACCACGCTGGGTTCGGGATGGACCTGCGGTTGGCGCGGGGGGTGGACGGCCGGACTCCGCTCCGGACTGTGGGGGTCGGTTCGCATCGGCCGGCGCTTGGGCCGTTGAGTGGGTGGGTGCCGGATTGCCTTCATGCATTAGCACCTGTTGGGAACCCCGAAAACAACATTCCCGGTCTGTGAAGCGTCTATTGAATGCAGGTCACAACTGCCTGCAAGCACAGCGAAGATTTGGTTCAAGTTGTTTTGGTTAAGGTGAAGGAGCTCCGAACGCGGGGCTCCTTCTCTTTTGGCCCAACCTGAATGCATTAAATTGCGGTGATGCGTGGAAACGACCTGAACGCTCTGTCGTGGAGTATGGGAGTCATCCTCTGGGGGATTGGCTTGGTCGTTGTGCCCACACAAGTCAGCGCACAGCTGTTGAATCCCGGGTTCGAGGACGCCACCGCCATGCCGGTCGCTCCCGGCATGTGGCACCTGCTCCCCGGATGGACCAATGCCGGCAGCGGATCGGCCACCCCGGATTTCTTCCACCTCGACGGTGCCCTCGGCGGGGATTTGCCCGAGACCCCGATTGCCATGGTTGAGCCTGCGGAAGGAAGGGGCATTGCCGGCATCGCGGCCATCAAGCGGACCGGCCCCAACCAGCCGTTGGACCGGGAGTACCTGGTGATGGAACTCGCCGAGCCGCTGACCGTCGGACAGGAGTATTCCTTGTCATTCAAAGTGACCAACGGCCAATGGCTCCCCACGTCCTCCGCCGGCCTCGCCGTCAACGGTCTGGGGGTGGCCTTCTCCATTGAGGAGCCCGTTCAGATGGGCAACGGCGCTCTGCCGTTCCCGGCGACATTCCAGTTCCCTTACGCACGCTATGACGCGGACTGGGAGCGCATCTCATTCAATTTCGATGTGGCGGGACCTTCCCGCTATTTGACCATCGGGGTTTTCGATCCGGATGAGGATCTCGAAGCGGAAGTGGTGATGGGCGACAGTCCGCAGATGGCCTATTACTTCTTCGATGATTTCCAACTTCAGGAGTTGAGCCCTGAAGAGGGTTTGGCGCCGGCCGAGCTGGTCGACAAGGGCCCGGAGGTCAAACCGGAACTCGAGGAGGAGTCTCCGGTCTACGTGCCGAATGCCTTCTCTCCCAACGGAGACGGGCTCAACGACACCTTCCGCCCGGAAGTGGAGGGCGCCAGGCCCGCGGTGTTCGAAATCTATTCCCGCTGGGGTGAGCGTTTGGCCCACCTGGAGCCGGGCAATCCCGAATGGGATGGCCGCGACATGGAAGGCCGCCCGCTGGCCCCGGGCATCTACGTCTGGCGGATGGAGTGGCCCCAGATTGCCGGGAAGGCCGCACGTTCTGAGCAGGGCGCCGTGACCATCCTCCGTTGAGGACGTCTCCGCCTCCTGTCTCCGATTTCGCCATGGAGCTTCACCAGAATCCCCTGATTGACGGCCTGTCCGAGGCGCATCTCGTCCGACAGTGGTGGGAAGGACGCCTTGGTGGGGGTGACATCCTCGGGGGATGGCCTTCCAGACCCGACCGTGCGGCATTGGATGCCGTCAGGGAGCCGGCCGGCGTGGACCGGGTGGACCGGAACCTTCTGGTGGACGTCGTGCGCGAACAGTATGTCGGCGCTTCGATGGCCGTCCCCGATGCACTGGGGCGGTTGGCGACGGATGATGCGAGAACGGTGACCACAGGCCATCAACTTTGCCTGGCCGGAGGTCCGGCCTTCACCCTGCACAAGGCCTTGACGGCCGTTCACATGGCCAAGTGGCTGGAAGACCGGTGGGGGACGCCCGTGGTTCCCGTGTTTTGGCTGGCTTCGGAGGACCACGATTTCGAAGAGATCCAGGCCCTGTGGGACGGTGCGGAGTGGCACCGGTGGGAAGGAGAGGGGGAATCGTCAACGGGGGCCGTCGGGCGCATGGAGGCGGACGGCGCACAAGACCTGTTGGGCCGTTGGGCGGATGCAGCCGGTCTTGCGGCGGAGCGGAAGGACCGCATCATCGGGGGCGCCTCAGGCAGTCTGTCCGATGCGATGCGCCGTTGGATCCACCACCTGGTGGGGGCCGACCGCCTCCTCGTTCTTGATGGGGACGATTCCCGGCTCAAGGGCGCCTTTGCCGAGCGGATGGTTCGCGAGATTCAGGAGGGTGTGCTCTTCCGAGAAGTCAGCCGAGTCAACGCCGTGCTGGACCAGAATGGACACGGCCCCCAAGTCCATGTGCGGGAAACCAACCTCTTCCACCTGACCGCCGGTGGTCGCCACCGACTGGTGTCCAACGGCGACGGCTGGACCGCGGGCGCCTGCGCCTGGCCCGATTCCTCGGCGTTGATCGAGGAGGTGAAGGCCGACCCCGCCGCCTTTTCGCCCAACGCTCTGTTTCGTCCATTGTACCAGGCCTACCTGCTTCCCGATGTAGCCGTCGTCGGAGGATTGGCCGAGGTGGCGTATTGGCTTCAGCTCACCACGGCCTATGCGGCGTTCGGTCTGTTCCGGCCCGTGTTGGTTCCCCGGGATGGGGCGCGGGTCGTTCCTGGATTGTGGACCGCATTGGCGGCTCGCCTCGGCGTGACCAGAAGCGAATTCGGCGGAGACCTGCCTTCGTGGGAGGCCCGTTGGTTGGCTGCATTGGGAGGGCCCTTCACTGATTCGTGGCGCACGGCACTGGATCGGGAAGCGGATGCCGCGAGGACACAATTCACCGCGTTGGATGCTTCCCTTGAGGGCAGCGTCGAGGCGGCCCGGGCCAAGGTGCACAAGCTACTGGACAAGCTCGAAGGGCAAGGCAGACGAGCCTTGCGCCGTCAACATGCAGAGGAGTTGGCCCAACTCACCCGCCTTCATGAATGGCTCCACCCGGATGGACATGCGCAGGAGAGGGTGGCCAGTGTGCATGTGTTGGCGGACGCCTGGAAGGAGGCGGAACCCCTCGAGGATGCATTGAATCGTTCATTTCTCGAGGGGCATCGTGGGGAAGATTGGAGGCCTGTCCTGCACGAATTGCTCGGGGGAGCCTCTTAATTTTGTCCCGGAAGGCAATGATCCTTTCCAGGAACGCTCCCATTGCCCATGACTTCCCAAGACAAAAACGCCCATTTGAAGGCGGCCACGGATGCCGAAGGCCGCGCGGCATCGCCCCAATTGCCTGAGGAGATCAAGAATTTCCTCATTGACATCGACGGGACCATCACCGAGGATGTGCCCAACGAACAGCCCGAGCGGATGGCCACCTGCGAGCCCTTCCCGGACGCCCTCGAGACACTGAACCGGTGGTATGACGAGGGGCACATCATCACCTTCTTTACGAGTCGTACCGAAGCCCACCGCGAGGTGACCGAGGCGTGGTTCGACAAGCACGGATTCAAGTACCACGGCCTGCTGATGGGCAAGCCCCGCGGAGGCAACTACCATTGGATCGACAACCACGTCGTGCGGGCGACGCGCTATGTGGACCGCTTCACCGATCTGGTCAAGACGACCAAGGAAATTGAAGTGTTCCGCGGCAACGAGGACGTCGAGGATTGACCCTCAGCGGCGGTCAAGGAACCGCTGCAGAATGAGGGTGGCGGCAATCTGGTCCAGCTGGCCCTTTTTACGTCGTTTGGACTTGCGCATTCCGGATTGCACCATGGCGAGGGAGGCCTCCCGGCTCGTGTCGTCTTCATCGACGAGTTCGACGGGTAAACCCGGGTGGGCCTTGCGGAGCTGATCCACGAAGGCCCGAATCGGTGCGGTGCTGTCCGTTGTGGTCCCAAGGATGAGACCGGGCATCCCCACCACGAAGCCCGCGCAGGGTTCCGCCTCAAGCAGACGACTCAGGACGGTCGGAAGTTCTTCTGGACTGCAGGTGCATTCTGGGGCGGCCACGATGGCGCCGGAATCGGTCACGGCGATGCCGATTCGTCGGGTGCCATAGTCAAAGGCGATGTAGCGGGCCATGGTACGAATTTACCGGAAGCACGTGCCGCGGGCGGCGGGTATCTTCGCCTCATGCAAGATTCACTGCAAACGCCCATCGCCGCCGCGGCGGAATGGAACTCGGCCCGGTCGATCATCGAGTCTGCCTGGGACCAGCCTGAATTGAGGGGAGAGGCCGCCACCCAAGAGGCGGTGGAGGCCGTTCTGGAGGCACTTGACCGCGGCGTTCTGCGGTGCGCTGAGCCGGGCGAAGGCGACTGGGTCGTGAACGAATGGGTCAAAAAGGCCGTGGTCCTCTATTTCCCGATGCGGGAGATGAAGGTGGAGGAAGTGGGGCCATTCCAGTTCCACGACAAAATGGCCCTGAAGAAAAACCACGCCGAAGCCGGTGTCCGGGTCGTGCCCCATGCCATTGCCCGCTACGGGGCCTTCCTCGGAAAAGGGGTCGTGATGATGCCCAGCTATGTCAACATTGGCGCCTGGGTTGGACCGGGCACCATGGTGGACACCTGGGCCACCGTTGGGTCCTGCGCTCAGATCGGGGCAGACGTACACCTCAGTGGGGGTGTGGGCATTGGCGGCGTCCTCGAGCCGCTCCAGGCGGCGCCGGTCATCGTGGAGGATGGCGCCTTCATCGGATCGAGGGCAATCGTCGTGGAAGGCGTGCGGATTGGTCGGGAAGCCGTTCTGGGCGCCGGGGTCGTCTTGACGGCCAGCACGCGCATCATCGATGTGACGGGTGCGGAGCCCGTTGAGCTCCGGGGCATTGTACCGCCCCGTTCGGTGGTCATCCCGGGAACCCGCCCCAAGTCCTTTCCGGCCGGCGAGTTCGGAGTCCCCTGCGCCCTGATCGTGGGCCACAGGAAGGAAAGCACCGACCGCAAAACCTCACTCAACGACGCCTTGCGCACCCACGCCGTCGCCGTATGAGCACCTCCCGGACCACCCCACCCGGAAAAGGAGGGCTGTTGCTGTTGCAACCGGCCTTCCTTGGGGATGTGGTCCTGTCAACGGCTGCATTGGAGTCCTGGCACGCGGCGCGGCCCGACGACCCCATTTCGGTGCTCGTGCGGAAGGAAGCCGCCGGTCTCTTTGAGGACCATCCCTTCGTGAGGCAGGTTCACATATGGGACCGGACTGGGTGGGCCAAATACCCTCGGTTGCTGACCTTGTCCAGCGCCTGTCGCAAGCAGGAACCCGACCGGGTGGTCAACCTGCATCGGTTCGGCAGCATGGCCTGGCTCGCGGGTCGGGTCGGTTCTGCCCACACTTCCGTGTTTGAGGGCACGCCGCTCGAAGGAAGGAGTGGGGTGACTGCTTGGCCCCACGCGATTGGGGACGGTCGGCATGAAACCGAACGGAACCATGCCCTCATTGCAGACATCGCGGGGCCATTCGACCCGACCACCCGTCCTCAACTGAGGCCCGGACGCCGCCATGAATCCGCGGCGAAGGCCTGGCCGGAAGCAGGGGTCATTCTGGCACCGGCCAGTGTGTGGGCGACCAAACGGTGGCCTGCTGAGCAATGGTCCCGGTTGGCCGATGCGCTCTCCGAGCGTTGGCCTCAGTGTCCCCTTGTCCTGCTCGGTGGACCGTCGGATGCTGCGCTGCTGGAGTCCGTGCGCGCAGGCTGTCGTCAGGCCGCACCGCAGGTCTGTGCCGGCGACCTGAATCTGCTCGGCTCCGCCGCCCTGATGGCCCGATCCAACGCCGTGGTCAGCAACGACAGCGCCCCCTTGCACATGGCTGGGGCAGTGGGGTGTCCGGTCGTCGGGGTCTTCTGCAGCACGACGCCGTCCTTTGGCTTTGGCGTCCTCCCGGGAGACCGGGAATCCGGCCGGGGGGTGGATGTGGAGGTGTCGACGGAGGCACTGGCGTGCAAGCCTTGCGGCCTCCATGGACATCGCCGATGTCCGGAAGCGCACTTCCGGTGTGGGGTGGACCTGTCCGTCAAACAGGTGCTGGACGCCATTGGCCGCGTCAGCAGCCTTCCATGACGGGGCCTTCCGTCTTTTTGAGCTGGAGGATGCAGGATTCGGAAACGAACTCCACGTATTCATGGAACTCCTGTCCTTCCACCTTCATGACGATTTCGACACCGACGAGCGCGCCGTCCGGACGAAACTGGAAGCTGCCGTAGCGGAAGGAATGTCCGGACTGTTCGAGGGTGAGGCGAGCCGCGTTGAGCGCTTCCCGGGAGAGCGGAGCCTCGATGGAGGCGAGCACGACGTCCGGCTGTTCCCCGTCGGTCTGGGCGGACACGACCGAAGGAGAGGACCAGAGGGTGGCGAGGGCCAGAATGGCCGCGAAACTGGACAAGGACATCTTCATGACGGAAAAGTACGCCGCAAGCCGGCATCGGGACAAGGTGCGCGGTCCTCCACGGTCCGGTGCATCCGTTGTGAAAAAGTGACGCTCTCCGAGACCGATTCCGGAGGCGCACCCGGGGTACTTTCGATACCCCATTTCATCCGAATGCAGTTCATCGTTTCCAGTACCGCCCTGCTCCGCCAACTTCAGGCCATCAGTGGCGTGCTCAACAGCAGCAATACCCTGCCCATCCTAGACAATTTCCTCTTCGAGATTGCCCCTGGAAAAGCGTCCATCAGTGCCAGTGACCTCGAGACGACCATGACCACCACGGTGGAGGTCACCGCCGAGGAGGAAGGGGCCATCGCCATCCCGGCCAAGATGTTGCTCGACATCCTCAAGACCTTCGAAGACCTTCCCTTGACGTTCAAGGTGGACCCGAAGACCTGCGGAGTCGAGATGACCAGCGAGGCGGGCAAGTACAAGCTGGCCGGAGCGCATGCCGATGAATTCCCGCGCACCCCGGAACTCGAAGGAGCGGCCTCCGTGACGCTGAATTCGGACACGCTTGCCGAGGCCATCAGCCGGACGCTGTTCGCCGCGGGAAGTGACGACCTCCGTCCGGTCATGAGCGGCATCTTTTTCGAGCTGCGCAGCGACCACCTCAGTTTCGTGGCGACCGACGCCCACCGCTTGGTCCGCTACGCTCGGAAGGATGCCACGGCTCCGGAGAACGCCGAGATGATCGTGCCGAAGAAGCCGCTCAACCTGCTCAAGGGCACCCTGCCCATGACCGACGAGGTGGTGGTGAGCTTCAACGAGGCCAACGCCCACTTCAAGTATGGCGAGATGGACGTGGTCTGCCGACTGATTGAGGGCAAGTACCCCAACTATGAGGCGGTCATTCCGAAGGACAACCCGAACTGCATGACCATTGACCGGAAGGACTTCCAGCGGAGCATCCGGCGTGTGTCCATCTTTGCCAACAAGACGACGCACCAGGTTCGTCTTTCCCTCGCGGGCAGCAGCCTGACCATCAGTGCCGAGGACGTGGACTTCGCCAACGAGGCCCGCGAGTCCTTGGCCTGCAGCTACACCGGCGACGACATGGAAATTGGTTTCAACAGCCGTTTCCTGTTGGACATGCTGAACAACCTCGACGCCCAGCAGATCACCCTCGAGCTCAGCGCCCCGAATCGGGCGGGCATCATCCGCCCCCTGCACGACGGCGAGGCCACCGGAGAGGACATCCTCATGCTGGTCATGCCCGTCATGCTCAACGCCTGATCAGCGTCGGGTCTTCGACTTGATGTGGCCGCCTTGGCGCGGCTTGCGAATCCCGCCTCGGCGGGATTTCGCGTGTTCAGAGGAGGTCGGCCGAGGGCCTTTCCATAGGCGTTGAACGCGGCTCGATTCCCGCCATTCCTCCTCCGGAGAAGGGGCTTCGGAGGTCAGCCAAGTGTCTTCCACGGCGGCCTCGCCGAGGATGCCGTCTGTCGGCGACTCCAGGATGGCCCGCCGGCCGCTCCGCACGAGGTCCTCCTGCACGGCAGGCCTGTCCGCCACGGGGGGAGCGGGACCGTCTTCTTCTTCCTCCTCGGTGGGAGGTGGGGGCTTCTGGGGCCCCTGTTTCCTCCAGGCAATCGCCAGGAAGCTGCCCACGACGGCACCGGAGAGGTGGCCTTGCCAACTGACGCCAACCTCAATGGGGAAAACGCCCCAGACGATGCTTCCGTAGAGAAAGGCCACCACCATCGAGACGCGGATGAGGCGTGGGGCTTGACGGATCAGTCCACTGAAGAAGAGGAAAGCGGAAAGGGAATAGATGACTCCACTCAATCCAATGTGGTTGCCGTCCGCGCCGCTCAGCCAAAGGAGGCACCCTGTGGCCAGCCAGGACCAACCCAGCACCTTGAATCCGAGGTTGCGGTAGAAATAGAGGAGCAGGGCATTGAGTGAGAAGAAGGACACGGTGTTTCCCCACAGGTGTTGAAAGTCGCCGTGCAACAGAGGCATGGCCAAGATGCCGGCAAGGCCATTCGCCTTCAGTGGGCGGTTGCCAAAGCGCCGGAGTTCGAGCCCGAATTGCTCATCGATGAGGAAGACCCCCCAGATGACCATCAGAATCCCCAAGGTGACCGTCAGCACCAGGCGGATCAGGGCTCGGTCGGCCGCAAGGCTGGCGGCATCGGGAAATCCGCCCGTCGGCGCCGGCGGTCTCCGTGCTCCCCGCCAGGGCCGCGCGCCGCGCGCAATCCGCACCGAGTCCGGTCCCCCCTCGCCGCGGGGCGGGGAGGCCGGGCCTGAAGAGGCCGAAGTCCCTCCGTACTCCTGGGCAGGCGTTGAATTCACACGGTCGTTCGGATAAGAACCCATTTCCCCAAAATAGCCCGCAAAGCTCGGAAGTACTTTGAGCCCACAACCTGGATCGGCTATGAGCGTCACCGAATTGCATGCCTTGATTTCCCTGCTGGAGGATCCCGACGAGGGCATCTTTTCCACCGTGAAGCAGGAGTTGGAGAAGATTGGAGAAGCCGCCGTGCCTTCGTTGAGGAGGGCGCTGGAAGAGGAGGGGCACGGCACGGTGTTCGTTGCGCGGGCAAAAGCCCTGCTTGACCAGTTGGCCACACAGGAGGTCCGCTCCCTGTTCGCCAATTGGATGGAGTCTGCGGATCACGGATTGGCCGAAGCGCTGCTCCTAATCAACCAGTATGTCGACCCGGCCGCCGGCAATGCCGGGCTGAAGGAGACGCTCCACCGCATTCGTCAGGACATCTGGCTCGAGCTCAACGATGACATGACCGCCCTGGAGCAGGTGCGCGTCATCAACCGGATTTTCTTCGAACACCATGGCTTTGAGGGAACCCGGGGAGGTGCCGCCCGTCCCCACCATGCCCTGCCGTCCGAGGTGGTGTCCCAGCGGAAGGGGAACTCCCTCGCGCTCGGCGCCGTGTATCTGGCCATGGCCCAGGAACTCGAACTGCCGATCCACGGGGTCAACCTGCCCAACCATTTCATCTTGGCCTATTGTGATGGTGGCCATCTCGGCGAATTCACTGAGGAGGGCAGCCCAGGCAGCGTGCTGTTTTACATCAACCCCTTCAACAAGGGCGGTGTCATCCATCCCGATGAGGTCAATGTCTTCCTCGGCCATCTCGATCTCCCAGTGGATCAACGCCATTGCGGACCCTGCCATCCGGTCGATGTGGTGCGCCGACTCATCGGCAACCTCGCCTACGCTTACGAACGCCAGGAAGACCTCGGCCAAGCCGAGCGCATGCGGGAACTGCTGTTCTTCGTGGAAGGCTGTTCAGCCCCGGAGGACGCCGAGCGTGCGGAATAAGAGACGCACATCACCGAGGACACTGCGCTCCTGGGCATACTGCATCTGAACCTTCAGTTTTTCCGGCAGGATCACCTCTCGGTAATGGCGGTCAGCGTCGTCGGCCGCTGCGAGTTCGATGCCCTCATTGCGGAACGCGAGGGAGTCCGGTCCGGTGATGCCGGGGCGAACGGAGAGGACCACCGTCCAGCGGGGGTCTTCCAGGTCCACGTAGCGGGGCACTTCGGGGCGGGGCCCCACCAGGCTCATGTGACCGACGAGCACGTTGACCAGTTGAGGGAATTCGTCGAGGCGTCTCCGGCGCAGGAATCGGCCGGTGGCGGTCATCCGTTGGTCCGTTTCCCCGGCGGTGATCTCGGGAGAAGGCGCCTGGGCCACGGCCATCGTTCTGAATTTCAGGATGCGGAACTTCCGTCCGTTGCGGCCCATCCGTTCTTGGGCGAACAATACCGGCCGGCCGTCAAGAAGGAGGAGGATCCCACCGACTACAAGCAGGGGAATCCCCAGAAGGACGAGCAGAGCCAAGGCCAACAGGAAGTCCAGTCCCCGCTTCATGAAGCCGAAACGTCGTTGAGGATGGCGTCATGTCCCCGTCGGACCGCAGCCACGACCCGGTCCACATCGTCCAGGGTCAAGTGCATGTGCACAGGAAGGCTGATCTCGCACGCATAGGCCCTGTGGGCATTCGGGTGGTCTTCGATCCGTTCTCCCCGTTCAGCATGGACCGTGAGCAGGGGAAGTGGTTGGAAGTGCACGTTGGTCGCCACCCGCTCAGCGGCGAGCCGATCGATGAGCGCGTCCCGTCCGGCTTCATCCAACAAGGGCAGGCGCAACAGGTACAGGTGGTCGGCCCCACGGCGACCAGCATCGGTTCGCCTCGGCAGGATGGCGGCTTCCCACCCTGTGAATCCCGCATCGTATCGGTCACATAGGGCATGGCGCCATTCGAGGTCGGAGGGGTAGCGCTCCAGCGCCGAGCGGCCAAGCGCCGCTTGGATGTCGGTCATGTTGCATTTGAACCCCGCTGTGGTCACATCGTATCGCCAGGCCGCGCGCCCGGAGGAATTGAATTTCGCGGCGGCGTCCTTGCTCTGGCCGTGAAGACAGAGGGTGCGTAGGGCCCGATGGACCTCGTCGGCCTCGAAGGACGGTGGAAGGGCCAAAGCGGCCGCCCCGCCCTCGGCGGTGGTCAGGTTCTTGACGGCGTGAAAGGAGTAGATGGCGATGTCCGACTGCGGGGCCACCGGGTGCCCACCCAGCGTCGCGCCCAGAGAATGGGCAGCGTCGAGCAGCAGGAGGGGGCGTCCAAGCCGTTCCTGGTTGGGGTGGCTGGCCTCGAAGCCATGCTCCCGCGCCCAAGTCGTGAGGCGGTCCTTCCATCCGTTCAGGGCGACCGGCCACCCACCGACATCCACAGGCATCACCACCTTGGTTCGGGGAGTCAGATGCGGCTCGATGGCGGCCCAGATCAGGTTGAACCCGTCCTCGTTCTCCGGATCCGGGAGGTCGACGAGGACGGGTTCCGCCCCGCGGTGGAGGACGACGTTGGCCGTGGCGCAATACGTGTAGGACGGGAGGATGACCTCGTCACCGGGTCCCACACCGAACCAGTCGAGGATGACCCCGGCGAGGCCGGTCCAAGAGCCACCGCAGACGACCTTGGGGACGCCGCAGAATGCCGCCAGTTCCTCCTCGAAAGCCGCCGTTTCCGGCCCCGTGGTGATCCAGCCGGACCGGAGAACGCGTTCCACGGCTTGGATGGCCGCCTCGTCGATGAAGGGCGGGGCGAAGGCAATGGGCCGGGGAGAATGCGGTCGCGGATCCATGGACGCGAAGTTGGGGCCGCCGGGCGAATTCCCACCCCCGGCGCTACCTTCACCGCAGAAAGCACGTCGCCATGTGGATGGAAAAGGACAATCGCCTCGTCAGGGAGTTCCGATTCAAGGATTTCGGAGAGGCCTTCACCTTCATGACGCGGGTCGCATTCCTCGCCGAGCAGCAGGGCCATCACCCAGTCTTCCACAACGAGTACAGCTACGTCCGCATTGAGCTGAATACCCACGATGCCGGCCACGTCGTGACCGAGCGCGATCGCAAGTTGGCGGATGCCATCGACCGCTTGCTCCAGTGAGGACATCAAGTCCATGAATCCCAACGAAAAAGGCCCTCCGAAGAGGGCCTTTTTTCATGGAATTCGAAGCGGACTCACTTTCCAGCGCCGTCCGCGGGAGCGGGGGTCACGTTGGCGGAAATGGTGATCCGCGTCTGCTCGGGCACGGTGTTGGCGTTGATGGTGACCGTCTTAGTCTGCTTGTTCTTCTTGCCCTTGGAGTTGAATTTGACTTCAATCTCTCCTTCGGCACCCGGTGCGATCGGCTCCTTCGGGCACTGAGGCACCGTGCATCCGCAGGACCCCTTGCAGCGGTCGAGGATGAGGGGTTCACTACCGGTGTTGGTGAACGTGAACACGTGGGTCACGACATCCCCTTCGTCGATGGTGCCGAAGTCCCAGCTGTTCTCAGCGAAGGTCATGGAAGTGGTGGGGCCGGCCGGTGCCGCGGCCTCCGCCTTGGCGGCGTCGCGGGCGGGGTCCATTTTCTTGTCGGCTTCGGCGGCTTCCTTTTGGGCAGCGGCCTCGGTCTCGGACATTTCGGTGTAGCCCACGGAATCTCCTTCTTCAGCACCGCCAGCGCAGGCGACGAGCAGGAGGGGAAGGGCAAACAGGGAAAGGGAACGTGCGATGTTCATGGGTCTGGGTCGTATGGGGCAAAATTAATTCAGGAGTGGGGTCGAATGGCCTCCGGGAGCCGGGTTGTTCCGCAAGAGGGCGTGGATTACCGGTGGGTGACGCCACTCGCCTTGTAGGTCCCGTCCCGAAGAACCTCGAGGCCCCGATTGTAGATGGGATTGATGGGGTTGAAGACCTCGTAGAAGGCCGTCGTGTCGAACAGGGTCCGGGCGAGAATGGCCTTCAGTCGCAACTCGATGGCGGGCAGGCTGGTATTCCAATCCTCCTCCACGAAGGCCACCTCTTCGGATTCACCGAGGGCCACGAGCCCATCGAGAAGCTCCTGCTCCAGAGACGTGTCCGACACGAAGGCGTCTCGGTCGGCATACTGCTGTTCAAGGCGGGTCCGGTTGGCGTCCACATACTCGAGGACGGACCGGTTGAACAGTCCTTTCCGGAGCAGGTCCGTGAAGTAGGTGCTGTTCAGGCTCGTGTCGATTGGGACGAAGACGTCGGGGAGGATGCCGCCACCGCCGTAGACAGTCCGCCCGAGCTGGAGCGTTTCGTACCGCAGGCTGTCCGGCAAGTCCAAACTGTCGAGGGACATCAGTTCCCCTTTTTCGAAGCGCTCGTACTTCTCCCTGCGGTAGGCGTCCACGCCCTCGTCATAGGGCTTTTGGATACAGCGTCCTGAGGGAGTGAAGTATTGCTGGACCGTCAGTCGGACCGCGCTGCCATCGGGCAGGCGGACGGGACGTTGGACCAGTCCCTTGCCGAAGGTGCGGCGGCCGACGATGAGTCCACGGTCCCAGTCCTGAACCGCGCCGCTGACGATTTCACTGGCGCTGGCGCTCGATTCGTCCACGAGGACCACAAGCCGGCCTTTCTCGAAGCGCCCTTCCGTATCGGAGAGGCGGTCTTCTCGAGGGAATGAACGTCCGTCGGTGTAGACGATGAGGCGGTCATCGGCCAGGAACTCGTCACCCATGGCGATGGCCGTGTTGAGCATGCCGCCCCCATTGCCCTGAAGATCCAGGACGAGATCCTTCATGCCGTCTCCTTTCAATTGGTCCAAGGCATCGTGCAATTCCCCCATGGTCTCCTTCGAGAACCGGTTGACCTTGATGTATCCGATGCGGTCGTCCACCATGTAGCTGGCGTCCACGGAGTAAATCGGAATCTTGTCGCGCTCGATGTCGAAGTGAATGAGCTCCTTGGCCTTCCCGCGGCGGACGCCCACGTCGACATGCGTGCCTTTGGGGCCTTTGAGCCGGTCCATCACGCCCTTGTTGCGGATGCCAATTCCAGCGACCGTCTCGCCATCCACCTCCACGATGCGGTCACCCGACATGATGCCCAGCTTCTCGCTGGGGCCACCTGCGATGGTGGAGACCACCATGATGGTGTCCTTCATGATGTTGAAGCGCACACCAATGCCTTCGAACTTTCCGTTGAGCGGCTCATCGGCCTGCTGGAGATCTTCGGCGGGGATGTAGACAGAGTGCGGGTCGAGCTCTTCGAGCATGCCGCGGATGGCGGTTTCCACCAATCCATCCAAGTCCACGCTGTCGACGTACATGCGGTTCATGTAGTAGAGCAGGGTGTTGAACTTCTCGCCTTGCTCTTGAACCGTCTCCTGTGCCTGCCCGACAAGGGGACATGCCGTCAGGACGGCAAGAACCAGAAAGGTGAGCATGCGGGAGAGTCGAAGGGACTGGGTCATGCCCGAAAGATAGGGGGAGGCTTCCCCCACGCGCCCGGGGATCCCCCCTCCAATTCCCAAAAAATGGGAGGAGGTCAGACCTTAACTTGCCAGTCCTTCCCTCTCCCGGGAAAACCTGCATTTCCATGAGAACCGTCCTTCCCTTCGGCCTGTCGGCCGTCTGTTTTCTGTTCGCGTCTTTGTCCCTCGCAGCGCAAACCGATTTCCGTCCGTGTCCCGCCTCGCTGTTGGGCTTGACGGGAAGTGTGGTGGAGTTGCCGGCCCTCGATGTCGAGGCCGCTTGGTTGCGGGCGGACAAGGAAGCCGCCGAAGGGGGAAAGCACCTGTACGGCATTGTCCAAACGGGGGCTGTGGACCTGTCTCCTGAGGGAGGGGTCACCGAGCATGTCATGGCAGTGCACGTGGGCAACGCCCAAGGCGTGGCGCTGCACTTTGATGATTTCCATTTGCCGGCTGGAGCGGAGCTCTGGGTGACCGATGAGGATGGCACGTGGCAGGAGGGGCCTTATGACTTCCGCGACAACGACGATCACGGTCGGATGGCGACCGGCGATGTACCAGGGGAATGGGCCGTGCTGCGCCTGCAGGTGCCGGCCGGCCTGTCTGAGGCGGTGCGCCTGCACATGGAAGGGGCCGCAGCCCTGTTCCGCGATGTCGATGGGGCGCGGGGCGGCAGCCAGCCGTGCGAGGTGGATGTGGCTTGTCCGGAAATCCAGGGTTGGGAGTGCCAGCGCGATGCCACCGTGCGCCTCTCCATCATCGAAAACGGCGGGTCCTATCTGTGCTCGGGTGCCATGGTCAACACGACGGCCCTGGATTGCCGCCAATACATGCTCACGGCCTTGCACTGCGCGAGCAATGCGGACGACGATGATTTCGCCCTGCTCAAGGTCTACTACAACTACGAGCGTCCCGAATGTGGCGAAGGCAATGGGCTGCTCAACCGCCGCCGGACCGGGGTCATCCGGCTCGCGGATTCCGACGACATCCAAGGCAGCAACTTCCAGGGCTCCGACTTTCTTCTCGTCGAGGTGGAGGATGCCATCCCGACCAGTTGGCCAGTGTATTTCGCCGGGTGGGACGCGAGCGGCTCGGGGTCCGGTGAGGGCGTCGGCATCCACCACCCCTCCGGAGACGTCAAGAAAATCAGCACCTACACGCAGAACACCTCCAGCATCAGCTTGGGAGACTTTGGTTCCCATTGGCGGGTCTATTGGGTGGAGACGGTCACCGAACACGGTGTGACCGAGGGCGGGTCTTCCGGTTCCCATCTGTTCAACGAGGAGGGGTTGTCTATCGGCACCCTGTCGGCTGGATTGTCCGCCTGCACCAACGGTGGTGCAGGAGCGGGCACGGGCCCGAATCAGCCCGATTACTACGGAAAGATGTCGTTTCATTGGGACGACAACCCGAACCCGGCGGACGAGAAGCTCGAGCTTTGGCTCGATCCGGAAAACACGGGACAGACCGTCCTGCACGGGGCCTACCCCGATTTGGAAGCGACCGTGCCCTGTGGGCCGGACCAAGCCTGCGAGGAAATTGCCGATGTAGCCCAAATGCAATTGGAGCGCGAGTTTCGGCTCATGCCCAACCCCGCGAGCGACCGGTTGCATCTCCGGTTGGCGGCCGGCGGATGGTCCGATGCCGCCCTCGTGACCTTGCGGGATGCGGTGGGACGCGTGATTGGCATCGAATCGTGGTGGGGCGGGGCTGCTGTCTTGGATGTGTCGAACTTGCCGCGCGGTTGGATGCTAGTGACGGTGTCCCTTCCCGATGGTGCCCAGTTGACGCGTCGGGTCCTCCTCGACTGAGGCTCAGCGGACCCAGACGAGGTCGGCCAATTCCACCCGGGTCCTGAATTCGCCGAAGGCCACGGTGGCCCGCTTTCCCTTCAATTCCAGCACCTCACCTCGCTGGCGGCCCTCCTTGAGGCGAACCGTACTCCCCACGCGTATGCGGTCGAGGTTCTGCTTGGTCCGCGCTGACTTGCGGCGGCTGTCCTTTGCGGCTTTCTTCCTCGCCGCGGCCTCCGCTTTTTCAGCCTTCTTCGTGGCCTCGACCGACAGGTATTTTCGGATGTCCTCGAGGAGCCCCTTGTTGGCTTGTCCCGGCTTGAAGCGATCGATGAACTGGAGCAACTTCCGGCCGCGCAACAGGGCGGCGTTCTGTTCCTGGCCGACTTGCTGGACGGCATCCTGCCGTTCGTCCAACCGGGATGCCTTGCGCTCGTATTCCCGCCGGGCTTCCTCTGCATCGTGTTCGGCTTTCAGCTGACGGTCGACCATGCGCGCATGGCGTGACTTTTCCTTTTGCAGCCCGGCGATGAGGCCGTCGAGCTTCACCTTGCGCGGATCCAACTTGCTCTTGGCCCGCCGGATCAGCCCCGGATCAATCCCATTCAGCTCGGCGACTTCGAAGGTGAAGGAGCTGCCGGGCTGACCCAGGTCGAGCTGGTAGGTGGGGGACAGGGTCTCCCCATCGAACAACATGCTGCCGTTGACCGCCTCGGGCATGTCGGTCGCGCGGGTCTTGATGTTGGCGTAGTGGGTGGTGATGACCCCGTAGACGCCCTTGGCATAAAGCTCCTCGAAGAAGACCTCGGCCAGCGCACCTCCGAGCTCCGGGTCACTTCCCGTGCCGAATTCGTCGAGCAGCAGGAGGGTATTCCGGCCGGCCCCATCGAGAAAGCCTTTCATCCGTTTGAGGCGATAGCTGTACGTGGACAGCTGATTCTCAATGCTCTGGTTGTCTCCGATGTCGGTTAGAATCTGCTTGAAGAGGCCCATGGCGCTGTTCGGGTGGACCGGGACGAGCAACCCGCTTTGAACCATGGCCTGGATGAGGCCCACCATTTTCAGGGCAATGGATTTTCCCCCGGCATTGGGTCCGCTGATGACGAGCATTCGCCGAGCCGGATGGAGGGTCAGGTTCTGCGATTGGGTGGGCAGGCCCTTGCTGCGGTGGGCCAGCAGGAGCAAGGGGTGGTGGGCCTTGAGCAGTTCAATGCGCAACTCCTTGACAATGTGGGGGCGGACCCCGTCCATGTCCAGGGCGAGCTTCACCTTGGCCTGCAGAAAGTCGAGCTTGACCAGCAGCCGCTGTTGGGCCTTGATGAGCGGCGTGTGCTTCCGGATGCGTTGGGTCAGGGCCCGCAGGATGCGCACGATTTCTTTGCGCTCGTCGTCCCGGAGCATCTCCAGCTCGTGATTGACCTGCTGGCATTCAGAGGGTTCGATGAAGGTCACCGACCCGGTCTTGGAGGTGCCGAGGGCCGTGCCCCTGACCTTGCGCTTGTGGGTGCTGGCGATGGCCAGAACCCGACGGCCATTGAGGTAGCCCTCTTCCGTATCGGCCAGCCAGCCTTGCTTGGCGCAGCTGCGCATGGCTTTGTCGAACAGCCGGTTGACCTGGCGCCGGGCAGTCTGCATGTCGATTCGGATGCGCCCAAGTTCAGCGGAGGCGTTGTTGCGCACGCCACCTTTCGGGTCGAAGACGGCTTCGATCTCCTTGACGATCTCCGTGTTTTCCTGCACCGTGCCCAGCATGCCGCACAGTCTAGGGAAGGCCCGTTCGCGGCCGTTCAACGCGCCGATGATGTCGTTGACGAGCCGGGTGCACTGCAACACGCGCATGAACCCAGACTCGGTGAGGGCCGAGCCGGAGACCTCGAGGAGCTTGATCTCCCCCTTGATTTCCTCGAAGACCAACGCGGGAAAACTGTGTCCTTCAACCCGGATCCGCCGCAATTCGTCGGTCGAGTCAAGGGCCTCCGTCACGGTCGGACGGTGGGTGCTCGGCGCCAGGTCGCGGGCCCGACGTTGGGCACTTTCCGTCTTGCAGAGATCGGACAGACGCTCCCGGATTTCATCGAAACCGAGGTCTTCCGCAGACTGGGCATCAAAGGCCACGCCGCGTTGACGCGCCGGCTTGGGCGGCAGTCCCGCTGGGGATTCAGAGGAGGCCATGGCGGAGGAAGTGACGGACGAGGGCCACACCGTCGTCCGGACGGCGGGCATCCACCCATTGGACGTCGGGCTGGCGGTGGAACCAGGTGAGCTGGCGCCGGGCGAATTGGCGCGTGGCTTCTTGGATCTTGCGGATGGCAGTGTCGATGTCCATGTGGCCTTCGAGCACATCAAACAGTTGGGGGTACCCCACGGTTTTCAGCGCATTGCATTCGCGGTGGGGCAGGACGGCTTTGGCCTCGGCGAGCCAACCCTGGTCCATCATGAGGTGGGTCCGATGGTCAATGCGGTCGTGCAGCATCTGGCGTGGGGCGCCGATGCCGAGGGTCAGCGTGTCCCAGGGACGCCGATCGTGTCGGGCCCAGCCACCTGAATGGACCGTTTTCTGTTCTGCTTGAGAGCGCCGCAACTCGCTGTAGGGACGGCCTGTGCAACGGCACACTTCCAGCGCCCGAATCACCCGATGAGGATTGGCCCGGTCGACAGTGGCATGGTGCACCGGATCGAGGCGCTCGAGCTCGGCCAGAAGGGGAGCCAGTCCTTCTGATTCGTGCCGGGCATTCAAGTCGGCGCGGATGGAGGGGTCGGCGGGAATGTCATCCAGACCCGAATGGACCGACTGCACGTACAGTCCACTGCCTCCAGCCATGACGGCCACCTCGGGCAGTCCAGCGGAACGACGCGCCTCGAAGTGGTTGTGGAGCCAGGCCACCGCATCGGATTCGAAGCGGCCACTGCTGTAGTCGTCCGTGACGGACAGGAAATCAATGAAGTGATGGGGGGCGGCGGCGCGTTCGGCGGCGGTCGGCTGGGCCGTACCGATGGGGATTTCCCGATAGAACTGGCGGCTGTCCGAGGACAGGATTTCCGCTCCAACCTCCTGGGCGATGCGGATGGCGAGGCTCGTCTTGCCGATGGCCGTGGGGCCCACTATGGTGATGAGCAACGGGGCCTCCGCCCTCCTCGGATTGGCGGCCATCCAGCTCAATAGGCGGCGTCGTCGAGGTCGTCCAAGGAGGTGAAACTTGGTCCGGAATCTTCCTCGTCCTCGTCCCCGGCGAGATAGGCATCCAGTTCGGGGTCCCCCGTCTTGAGCGGCCCCTTGTCCTCCTCTTCGGGTTCGTCGAGGTCCATGCCCAGGTCGACCTCCTTGCTGAACTGGTCCGGGGCCTTGCCGAATTCTTGTGCGAGCAAGGGGAATTCTGGAATGTCGCCTTCTTCGACGCCAATCACCTCGACGTAGAAGCACCACATGCGGAGGAAGTCGTAGACGTAGACCATGCGGTCGTTCGCCGCAGAGGCAATCTCTTCGATGGCGGTGGTGCGCATGGAGGGGTAGGGGTTGCCCATGTCATTCATGCCCATGTCCATCAGGGGCACCTCCCGGCCCCGGCCCCAGTGCTCGTCCGACTGGAAGAACGAGGCCATTTCCCCCTCGCCGAAATCAAAGGCGGCCAGAATGCCCCGGTGGAAGTCCTCAAGCGAGGCGGTCCGGCCGATGAGGATGTCCCGGAAGACGTCCTCTTCGATGTCGATGATCACGCGGAAGCGAAGGAGGTTCATGATGGGCGTTGGATGCGCTGGGCTGCAGGCAAATTTAGTTCATCTCTCCCTCGGACTCGTTAGTTTCGCGCGGTCGGCCCGCACGAATGCCAACGCCGTCCTTTTGCCCATGACCATCCCCTTTGACACCCGGATTCTGAAGTTTGCCCTCGCAGGAGGGGCCTTGGCTTATGCCGTGCAGCTCTACTCCACGGGCTACATCGGGAGCGGAATCGGCATGACCCTCCTCGGGTTGATCATCGGAGTCACCGCCCTCCGCAGCATCCGAATGATCCTGGTCGCCTTCCGCATCCAGCAGCAAAAGCTGGACAAGGCCCGCGCCATCCTCGACGGCATCAATCCGAAGCATCTCTGGAAGGGAAGCCGTGGCCAGTACTGGTTCCTCAAGGGCAACCTCTTGCTGGAGTCTAGCTTGTCGGAAGCGGAAAAGGCCTTCAGACACGCCCTCGACATCGGCATGAGGCGGGATGAGGAGAAGGCGGCGGTCATGCTCAACCTCGCAGCGATCCAGAGCTCCAAGCGACGTACCAAGGAAGCCCGTGCCCTCATCGCGCAAGCCAAACGTTTGGACAAGAAGGGCATGCTGAAGGCGGACATCAAGACCATCGAGAACGCCATCAACAATCCGCACCAAGTGCTGCGCCGCCGCTAATCCAGCGATCTCAGGCGACGTCGGTCTGACCGAAGCGGTTCGCCCATTCGGGCCCGGACCAATCTGATACGGTACCCAAGGTGCGTTCAAGCGGGTAATCCAGTCGGATGTGTTGCAGTTCGAGCAGCCAATCCAAAACCCGGTCCTGAGCTTTGGTGTAGAGGCCGCGTTGCGTCAGTCCTGATTCTGAGGCTTTGGCGGCGATGGATTCGAACTCCACCAAGCAGTCATGGGCCGCCGAGGCGATGCGCTCGAAGCGGTGCCGGGCCTGCGGACAGGAATCAACATGGCGAGCGCACTGTTCTATGACATCAATCAACATGATGCGGACCGCCCGTTGGATTTCGCTCGCTTCTGGCACGCCGTAAAGTTAGGCGGAGAGAATTGAGACCCAGCCGGTTGTGGGCAAGGTGTGGACAATTGACTCAGTAACTGAGCAGGGCGTCCAAGGCTTCCTGCAATTCGGCATTTCCCAGATAGGCCGCCTCCAGCGTCGGGGCAAAGGGGATGGGCGTGTCCATTGAGGCCACCCGTCGGACCGGGGCGTCCAGTTGCTCGAAGCATTCCGACTGAATGCGCGCGGTGAGCTCGGCGCCGATGCCTCCAGTGAGGTTGTCTTCGTGCAGCACAAGGATGCGCCCTGCCTGCCGGGCCGCGGCATAGACTCCATCCCAGTCGAGGGGAGCGAGGGTCCTGAGGTCGAGCACTCCGATTTCCGTCCCGTCGGCTTCGCGCCGGCGTTGGGCTTCCTCGAGGCCCCAATGCACGCCCATTCCGTAGGTCACAATGACGGCGTCGCGAGTCTCGCCGACCAGGCGGCATCGACCGAAATCTTGGCTGTAATCGTTGGTGGGGACATCCGCCGTGAGGCTGCGATACAGGGCTTTGTGCTCGAAGAAAAGAACGGGGTTCGGCGTGTCGATGGCCCGGGCAAGGAGGCCTTTGGCGTCTTCGGGGAAGGCCGGGTAAGCGATCATGAGACCGGGAACATGGAAGAACCACGCCTCGTTGGATTGACTGTGGAATGGACCGGCTGCGACCCCCGCTCCAGTCGGCATGCGCACGACCACATCCGCGTTCTGTCCCCAGCGCCAATGGAGCTTGGCCAGATTGTTGACGATCTGGTTGAATCCGCAGGTCACGAAGTCGGCGAATTGCATCTCGACCATGGCCTTGGACCCGGCAATGGACAGTCCGAGGGCGGTGCCGACGATGGCGCTCTCGCACAGCGGAGTGTTCCGCACGCGTCCGCGTCCGAAGCGGTCGACGAACCCATCGGTCACCTTGAAGACACCACCATAGTCACCGATGTCCTGCCCCATGAGGACCAGGTTGGGGTGCCGTTCCATGGCGAGTCCCAATCCGTCAGACACGGCGTCGATGAAGCGCATTTCCTTGGTGTCGGTTCCCGGTGCCCGCAACACGACCGTTTCCTGCCGGAACAGGCGCTCGAGCTCCGCGTCACGATCGGCCTCAACCTCAGGCTCAGCCTCAGCTGTCCGAAGGGCTTCGGCGATGGTCGTCTTGTGGGCGGCCTTCATGGCCTCGAGTTGGTCGGCGTCGAGGTGGCCCTGCTCCATCAGAAAATCGACATACCGGTCAAGGGGATCATTCTGCTCCCAAGCCTCAATCAGGCCTTCTGGGTAATACTTGGTGCCACTGGCCTCTTCGTGACCCCGTCGCCGGAATGTCTCGAACTCCAGCAGGATGGGACGCGGGCGTTCCCGAACGGACGCGGCTGCCTTCGAGACGGCCTCGTAAACTGCCAGTACGTCGTTGCCGTTGACGCGGATGGCGTCCTCCTCTGGGATGCCATAGCCGGCCGCTTTGTCGGTGAAATGGGCACAGCGGAACTGCTGGCTGCTGGGGGTGGACAAGCCCCAGTGGTTGCTTTCGATGCAGAACAGCACAGGCAGTTCCCAGACGGCCGCGACATTGAGGGCCTCGTGGAAATCGCCTTCACTTGTGGCGCCGTCTCCGGTAAAGACCAAGGTGGCCTTGCCGGTCTGGCCGAGCTTGGCGGCGAGGGCGATGCCATCCGCGATGCCGAGCTGTGGCCCGAGATGGCTGATCATGCCGACAATGTGATGCGGCATGCTCCCAAAGTGGAAGCTGCGGTCGTGTCCTTGGGTAAAGCCTGAGGCCTTGCCCTGGAATTGAGCGAACAGCTGGGCGAGTTCGATGCCTCGGGTGGTGAACACGCCGAGGTTGCGGTGCATCGGGAGGATGAATTCATCCGCCTCGAGGGCGGCCGTGCACCCCACGGAGATGGCCTCCTGGCCCATGCCGCTGAACCATTTGCTGATGCGCCCTTGCCTCAGCAGACTGAGCATCTTCTCCTCGATGAGCCGAGGGAGCAAAAGGTGGTCGAGCAGCCTGACCATCTGGTCAGTGTCGAGGCCGCGGTCTTCAATCTGCAGCGTGGGAATGTCGGGGGTCGACATGGTCCAAATCTACCTCCGCACCGAGGTGCCCCCGCAGGAGCCGAGACGTAATTTGCCGTTGGAAATGAACAATGGTTCCGCATCTGATGAGCCGAACGGCCCTCGCGAAGAGGTCGTGCTCCGCCTGCCTCCGGGCCAGGCGCGGGAACGCGAGGCGATCGAGCGGGCCCTTAGGAAGCAAGTGGACGATCCGGGGGAGTGGGTCGTCCTGCGTCGGAGCCTCGACGCCCGCCGCCATCCTGCCACCGTGGAGCTCAGAGTGGGCCTCGGCCTGAGCACGGTCCCGAAGGTCCGAGGCGCCTGGCGGCCGGTGGAGGATGCCCCGGAAGTGATCGTCGTTGGAGCCGGTCCGGCCGGCTTGTTCTGTGCGCTGCGCCTGATTGAGTTTGGCTTGAAGCCCGTGGTGATCGAACGGGGCAAGCCCGTCCGGGAGCGCCGTCGGGATCTGGTCGCCCTCATTCGGGAGGGCCGGGTGGATCCGGAATCCAACTACTGTTTCGGGGAAGGAGGCGCGGGCACCTATTCGGACGGCAAACTTTACACGCGGGCCAAAAAACGGGGGGATTGGCACAAGGCACTCGGCTGGTTTGTGGAACACGGGGCCGATCCGGACATCCTCGTGGACACCCATCCTCACATCGGAACCAACAAGCTTCCTGGCATCATCGAGGCCATGCGGCACCGCATCGAGTCCTGCGGGGGCGAGGTGCGTTTCGGGGTCCGGGTGGACGGCGTCCTGCGCGCCCGGGAGGGCCAGGTCACGGGGGTTCGGACGTCGGACGGAGAGGTTTCCGGACAAGCCGTTGTGCTCGCCACGGGCCATGGAGCGCGGGATGTCTTCCAATGGATGGCGGAGGCGGATCTCGCCATCGAGCGGAAGCCATTTGCCCTCGGGGTCCGCATTGAGCATCCGCAGACTTGGGTGGACCGACGGCAGTATCGCCTTGCCGGCGAGGAGGCGGCCGCCTCCCGGGATTTGCCGCCCGCGGCCTACTCGCTGGTGACCCAGGTCGAAGGCGGGGGCGTCTTCTCTTTCTGCATGTGCCCGGGTGGTGTCATTGCCCCCTGTGCGACAGAGGACGGGGAAATCGTGACCAATGGATGGAGTCCTTCCAAGCGGAACAATGCCTGGGCCAACAGCGGAATCGTCACCACCATCGAGGCCGAAGACCTCGATGCCGCGGGACATGACGGCCCTCTCGGGGGCGTCGCGTTCCAGCGGGCGGTTGAACAGGCCTGCCACCAGGCGGGGGGAGGCGGTCAAGTGGCGCCGGCCCAGCGGCTGACGGATTTCGTCCGGCGCCGGGTGTCCAAGGACCTCCCGAATTGCAGTTACCTCGCGGGTCTGAAGTCAGTGGACCTCACCAAGGTGCTCCCCGGCTTTGTGGTGGACCGGCTCATCGCCGGCATCCTGGACTTCGAGCGGAAGATGCCAGGATACCTTCACGAAGAGGCCGTCGTCGTGGCTCCCGAAAGCCGGACTTCGAGTCCGGTGCGGATGGTCCGGGACCCGAAGGCGTGCACAATGCCAGGCGCAGACGGACTCTATCCCTGCGGGGAAGGCGCTGGATACGCTGGCGGAATCCTGTCGGCGGCCATGGACGGCATGCGCGTTGCGGCCGCCCTCGCCCAGGCCGTGAATGGCGAGGACGGGGCGGCCGCCGCGGCCGAATGAGGGCCTTAAATCAGTCTTCGAGTAGGATCAGGGCCTCGGCCACCGGCACGATGCGCCCGGCCACTTCGCCGACCACAAAGGCATCCGGGAATCCGGCGGCCTGCATCTGCGGCAGGGCGATCCGAGCCTCCTCAACGGATCCGTACTGTCCCTGGAAGTAGCGGTGCCATCCCGGTGCGGCGCGGTGCTCGACCTCACCCACGGCGAGGAAGGCATTGAGGGCTTCGGTGGAGACCTGGTCCTTCAACGCGCCCAGCTGAATGCGGAAGTTCACCTTGTCGGCATCGAACTGCGGGGTGTCCACTTCGTTGTTGGTTTCCGTGGCATTCTGCAGAGAGGGAGCACCATCGGCATAGGTCGTCAGGAAAGCTCCGATGAACCCGCGGGCTTCCATGTCGGCCTTGTGCTGGTCGGCTTCCGCGCGGTTTGTGAAGGCCCGGCTGACCACACGGGTCAGGCCGTCCTCTCCTCGGAACCGCACCACATCGATGCCCGCAAACAGCATGTCGAGTTCTTCTTCGGCCGGAGCCCGGAACGCGCCGAGTTGGACCCGGTAGTGCTCGGTGGTGCTGGCGGCAACTGCGGCAACAACCACAGCGTCTTCATTTTCCGTCAAAACGGGTTCGACGGGCTCGATGATTTCCGGTTCCAAGCCCTGCTCGGTGAGCGCCAAGGCGGCTTCGTCCACTTCAGACGGGTCGTCTCCGACCTGGACCTCGATGGCCTCAGACGTCTCTTTCAAGTGGGTGAAGGCGAGCAGGGTCTGCTGTTCCGCATTGGTCCATCCTTCCTCCGGCTTCGGAACGCGCAGCGTGTAGCCGCTCCAATCCGTGAGGTCGGAAGCCACTTGACCGCGAACGGTGTCCCAGTCGGCCGTCAGGGACTTCAGAGGATCAATCACCACACCGCGACCGTCGACCCGGGTGTGACGGGAATGGGGTTCATCATCGCGGTAATCGGCATAGCCGTCTCCGTCGGAATCGACAGGGCATCCGTCGGCATTGACCTCGACACCCGCCGGGCTGCCGGGGCAGCGGTCCCGCAGGTTGTCCACGCCGTCTTCGTCCGTGTCCATTTCGGCGAGCAGGGCGGCATCGACTGAGGTCAATCCCGGAACCACCGGCGGCGGCGCCACCTTCTTGCCCAGCTTGCCCAACCGGATGCCCAGCCCGAAGAATCCGCTGGCCAACGCGTCTCCGGACAGAATCTGTCCGGATTCCTGATGGTCAATCGCGTCGGAGAGACCCAGCCATCCGGCCACGCCCATCCGCATGCGGACGCGCGGGCTGATGTCCATGCGGACCCCGATCTGCGCGGGAATGGCGAGACTGCGTCCCGTTCCCTGCGTGCCCTCGATCTCGGCGAGGTCACTCTCATAGGTGTAATCCCGGCGGAGGATGGTGGCGTTGCCATCGTGGTCGCCCGCCTGATCGATGTCCCGCAGGGTGCCATCGGACCACAGGTGGTACGTGCGGCCGAGGGCGTCCTCGAGATCCTGCTTCATGAGGTGGTCCACATGGGCAATGCCCAAGCCGATGAAGGGCTGGAATCCCCGCGTGATGCGCGCGTTCCGGGTGGTGGCCTTCTGGGTTTCATTCGCGGCGAGCGAATAGTTGAACATCACAGCGGCGGACTGGACCTCAGTCTGCAGTCCGTTGATGTAGCCGTCGTCGGTGATGATTTGACTCCGGGCTCCTTGGAATTCAATTTCCCACGGTCCATTCCAACGGGCCTGCACGGTCACGGCCTGTCCGAAGCCGGTGTTGCCGAGGTGATGGGCACCGTAGGCCGTGGTCCGCTCCGAGTGGAGTGTCGTCGGTCCGGCTTGCCAGCCCGCATGAATTGCGGCCGATTGTCCGGTCGTGGCGGCCTGCCCGAAGGCGCGATTGCCGAGGAAAGAGGCGCTGGCGAGCAGCAAGGCCAGAGTGGCACGCAGGGTGCGCTGGCAGTCCGTGGGGAGGGTGGAGAACATGGAGAACATGATGTGGTGTTCACGCTCCATACGGGGGGAAGGCGGTTCAGGTTACGCTTCCAGCAGGGTCGAGGCCAGATCGCGGCCGACACGGGCGCCGATGGCCACCCCCATGCCTCCCATGCGCACGGCATGGTGCAGTCCAGGCTGACTCTCCCCGATGAGGGGGCGGCGGTCCGGTCCCACACCGAGCCAGCCCGTCCATCGATGCGTCACCTCTTCCGATGGCACCCAGTGTCCCGAAGCGGCGAGCAATCGGTCGTCCCATTGCGCCTCAGCGGCTTCATCCCGTGCCGGGGGAAGAGGGAGTTCGACCCCCCAATGGCGTCCGCCACCAAAGAGAACATGCTGGTGGTCCAGCGTCCGCATGTAGAGGTAGCCACGGTCAATGTGGTAGGTGCCCTCGGGCAAAGTGCCGGGCGCCACGCGGAGCACCATCACTCGGTTGGGTACCGGTCTGACTTCAAGGCCGCTGACCAGCTTGGCTGCGAGTCCGTTGGTGCAGAGGCCAATCCGGTGGCTGTCGAGCCGGCCCACATTCGTGTCCAACGCCCACCCATTCGGGGAAGGGGACACCCCCTTCACGTCGACGCCATGCAGCCGCTGGACGCCCGCTTGATCCAGTGCACGGTGGAAGGCCGCGACCATCTTCCCTGTGTGAATCATCCCCTCCCAGGGAAGGTGAATGGCATGGGCGGCACCCAGGGCCTCCGCCCGATCGCGGTCCCACTGCAGTGCGGGTCCGGCCTTGGCAGCAGGGTGGAGGTCACCCAATGCGGCGTGCAACGGGTCACCGGCAAGGTCTTGGAGGGTCTTCCAGTCCGCGTGGATGCGATCCATAAGCCGGGTGTCTGCTTCGGACGAGCTCAGCAATTCCCAGCCTCCGGTCCAGCGGAGGCCCAGTGCCTCGGCGCCGAGCAGTCCAATCAGTTCGGCCAGACCGTTCGCCCGCATGCCGATCAATTCTTGCAAGGCATGTGGCCCGACCGTGTCCAGGTCGTCCAACCATTCCCCGGCACTTCCAAAACAGGCGAAGCCTGCATTGCGCGTGGTGCCACCGGAGGAGAGCGGAGAGCGCTCCAACAGGCGGACCCTGTCATCGGGCCGAGCGCGCTTCACATGCAGCGCGGTGGACATGCCCACGATCCCAGCGCCGACGACCGTAATGTCAGCCGGTCGGAGCAAATGTTCGGTTTCCCAGTATCCTGTGGGCATACTTTTGCGTAAGGTAAAGGTGAAGCGCGTCGAAGGTTCGACGGAAATGCCTTATTTCGAGGATGTTGCCATGTGGGCACAAGCAAGGATGAACGGGATGAAACCGACACTTCGGATGGGAAGGATGCTGAGCGCGCTGTGCCTCAGCGTTTTCGCCCTCACGGCCTTCTCGCAAGGAAGCATCGAGGTGGACGGCACTGTCCGCGACAAGGACTCCAACCAGAAGTTGTCTGGTGTCGAGGTGTCCGTGTTGCAGAACGGCCAGTCGTATGATGCGGTCCGTACCCTGTCCAATGGCCGTTACACAGTCAGCCTCGACCACGGCGCCGACTATATGCTGGTGTTCACCTACGAGGACCTGAGTGTGCGCAATGTGGAGGTCAACACGTCCACCATCCCTGAAGCCTTCCGCGAGCGTCCCTTTTTCCTCAATGTGGACATGAGCCTGTTCGAGGTGCCAAACGGTTTTGACGCGTCCTTGCTCGAAGAGCCCATCGGCAAAGTGGCCTTCAATGAGTCCAAGGAGAAGTTGGACTGGGACATGAACTACACCCGTCGGATGCAGAACCTCATCGAGTCGGAGCTGGAGGATGCCGAAGATTCGGCCGGTTCGGCGGACTCGGGCGGAGGCGGGACCAACCGGGCCTACGAGGAGCACATGCGGAAGGCCGAAGTCGAATTCGGCCGTGGCCGGTACGAGCAGAGTGTCAATTGGCTCGAGCGCGCATTGGAAGAGGTTCCAGGCGATGCCCGGGCGGAAGCGATGTTGGAAGAGGCCTCGGAAATGCAGGCGGAGGCCGAGGAAGCGGCTGCGGCGAATGCCGAATATGAGCGGTTGCTCCGCGAAGGCAAGATTCAGCTGAAGCGCAAGTCGTGGGAGGCGGCCCGCACGGCCTTGGAGGGAGCCATTGAGATCAAGCCGGACGAGTCCGAGCCCCGAGAGTTGCTGGCCGAAATCCCCTCGGCCGAGCCCGAGGAAGACGTCGCCGTTGAGGAGGAGGAGGAAGAGTCGACGTCAGCACCCGATGATCGGGCTTCGCGGGCCGCAGAACTGGCCGCCGAGCGAGAAGCTGAAGCGCGCCAGAAGGAATACGACCGGCTCATCACGCGGGCGGACAAGAGTTTCGACAAGCAGAACTACGCCGAGGCCAAGGGCTTCTACCTCGATGCGGCCAACCTCATGCCGCAGGAGGATTACCCTGTCGACCGAGCCGCCGAAGCCGACGCCCGCATTGTCGACCTCACCCAGCCCGACGAAGAAGACAGCGCTCGGGATCGAGACCGGGGTGATTCCGAGCTGGACCGCGCATACGAGGACAAGATCCGGGAGGGCGATTCTGCCTTTGATGCCGAAGACTGGACAACGGCTAAGGCCGCCTATGAGGCTGCCCAGGAGATGAAGCCCACCGAGCGCTACCCTCGCAACCGCCTCCGCCGTCTCGCCTCCCTCATGGAGGAAGGGGAAATCGAGGGCGAGCTCGAGGTGGACACGGACGCCTTGCTCGAAGCCGATGCCGCCGATGCCGCACGGGCCGCAGAAGAGGCGGCCCTTCTGGCAGATGAACAGGCGGCTATGCTCGCCGAGGAGCGGGAGGCCGCCGAGGCCGAAGGTGCCCGCCGACGCGATGAGGCCCGGGCCGCCACGGAGGCGAGCCGGGACCGTAGCAGAAACTACATCCTGGCGCTTCAGCGTGCTTCCGAAGACGACGCAGAAGCCTACTACCGCAACGCATTGGACGCGGAAATCCGAGCGAGGGCCCAGTCCGTCGAACTCATGGCCGAGCGGAATCAGGAACAGAACGCCTTGTGGACCGGCAACAGCCATGCCCGTCGAGGCTCTCAATGGATGGACATCCAAGAGCGAACGGCCCGCCAGGCCGAGGATGAGTACGATGACGCTTTGGTCCGCAACGACCGAATGGCCGACCTGGTGCTTCGCGTTGAAGCCCAGCAGGAGATTGAAATCGATCAGGTCACCCGGGCCAATGCCCTCCGGCGTGACCGGTTCATCACCATCGGCCGCAAGACCGAGCACAACCGGGAAATGCTGCTCGACCGGACCAAACGGTACGACACGTTCGTCGACAGCCTCGACCGCCTGCTTCGCGCCTACGAGGACTTCAACCGCGACGTTCGCCAGGCCTCCGTGGATGCCCGGATGATGAACTACGAGGACATTCAGCGCCGGGTCCGCAACCACGACCGGGTGGGCGAGGGCGAGGAGGCACGACGCATCGACAACTGGATTGAAATCAAGGACACCCAGAGGACCGACGACCAAGCCAAGCGCGCTGCGGCCGGCGAAGCCCAGCTCCGGTCCGCCACCGCCCGGCGCAAGGTCAATGAGCTCTACAGCGGAGAGCCCCTCGAAGCCGATGACTACAAAGAGGTCAAAGCCAAAGAGGGCGTCCGGAAGGGGGTCGAGGAGCGCAGCTACGAGGAGGGCAACGCCCTGATTATCGAGCGAACCGTTCGTGTCGGCAACGAGGTCAACGTCTACCGCAAGACCGTCGCCAAGCACGGCGTCTACTACTTCAAGAACAACCAGTCCATCACCAAGGACATCTGGATCCTCGAGACCTTCGAGATCTCCGACTGATTTCTTCGGATTCAATCAGTTTTTTCTTGGCTATTTCCAGTGCAAGGGCGCTTGATGCATTTCGTCAAGTTTCCTCAATAGGGTTCGCATCGCTGAATCCATACCCAATGATGGAGTTTGATTGCATGCTTGAGACATTCGATTGGCTCGTGCATGCTCTCGGTTTGTGAGTGAGCGAATAGGTTGCCTTGGGCTTCGTGGACAACCGTGTCGATAGCGCATTCCCGGGGGGCGGCGGCAAAGCGGGGGAAGGGCCTACATTCGAGGAATGCAGGACAAGGGACTGGGGACGTTTGCCGTCTTCATGACGGCGATTTCGACCATTCTGGGGGCCATCCTGTTCCTCCGGTTCGGTTTTGCAGTGGCCCACGTGGGCCTGCTGTCCACGCTGGCCATCATCCTGCTCGGTCACCTCGTGACGATCCCGACCGCCCTCGCTGTGGCGGAAATCGCGACCAATCAAAAGGTCGAAGGGGGCGGGGCGTACTACATGATCAGCCGGTCGTTTGGCCTGTCCATCGGCGGGGCCATCGGCATCGCACTTTTCCTCAGCCAGGCCATCAGCGTGGCCTTCTACATCATCGCCTTCACCGTCTCGACGCGGGGCCTGACCGCTTGGCTCGAGGCCACGCAGGGCATCGCGTTGCAGCCTTGGCAGATTAACTACGGCTTCATGGCGCTGTTGACCCTGCTGATGCTGACCAAGGGGGCACAGGTGGGGGTCAAGGCCCTGTATGGCGTGGTGGCCGTGTTGGTCTTGGCCCTGATCAGTTTTTTCTTCGGGACGGGTGAGCCGCAAGCAGAGTTGGACATTCTGAGGACCATCGACGCGAGCTTCACCACGGCGGACGGCAGGGTCATCGATCGGTACACCTTCATCGAGGTCTTCACTTTCATCTTCCCGGCCTTCACGGGCATTGCGGCTGGCCTCGGGCTGAGCGGGGATTTGAAAGACCCGGCGACCGCCATTCCGCGGGGCACCTTGTGGGCCACGGTGGCCGGCATTGTCGTGTACATCCTCGTGGCCCTGAAGTTCTGGGTCAGCGCCAGCCCCGAGCAGTTGGCCTCCGACGAGCTGTACATGGAGGCGATCGCCATCTGGCCTCCCCTCATCCCGATGGGCCTCGCCGCCGCGGCTGTCTCCAGTGCCCTCGGCAGTGTCATCATTGCGCCGCGCACCCTGCAGGCACTGGCGCTCGACCGCATTTTCCCCAAGGCCATTGGCCTCCGGCTCAAGCGGGGCCGCAAGTCCGACAACGAGCCGGTCATCGCCTCCATTGTGACCTGCGCCATCGGCTTCGTCTTTGTCTCCCTCGGGGACATCAATGCCGTGGCCGAGATCATCTCGATGTTCTTCATGGTGACCTACGGCGCCATTTGTCTGGTCAGCCTGTTTGAGCACTTCGCCGCGAGTCCGAGCTATCGGCCCACGTTCCGGTCGCATTGGTTCCTCAGTCTCATCGGGGCGTTCACCTGCTTCTACCTGATGTTCCTCATGAACTTCAGCTACGCGGTGGGGAGCATCGTGATCATGGCCATTATCTATGTGGGGCTCTCGCGTCGGGGTGGCAGTGGCATGGTCGCGCTGTTCCGGGGCATGTTGTTCCAATTGAGCCGCTACCTGCAACTGACGCTCCAACGCCGGGACCGCGCCGACCTCGACCGCAAGGACTGGCGTCCCATGGTGCTCGGGGTGAGCCAAGACACGTTCCGTCGCCCGGGCGCCTTTGACATGGTGCGCTGGCTGGCCCATCGACAGGGGTTCGGAACGTATGTGCACCTCATTGAGGGCCGTCTGGACGCCCGCACGTTCCGCAGCTCCATCCGGGCCAAACAGGGGCTTGCCGACCTTGGCAAGGCGGTCAAGAGCCGCGTGAGCATGTCGACCATCGTGTCGCCGTCCTACACCTCGGCCATCGCCCAGTGCGTGCAGCTCCCGGGCATCAGTGGTCAGGGCAACAACGCCATCCTGCTCGAGTACATCGACGAACAGCCCAAGAGCGCCAAGGAACTCGTGGCCAACTACGACCTGCTCCGCGGATCGCAGCTCGACCTCTGCCTGCTGCGGTCCAGCTTCCGGGGGTTCGGTGAGAAGCGGACCATCCACATTTGGATCACTCCAGAAGACAGCGCCAACGCCAGCCTCATGATCCTCATGGCCTACGTGCTCCAGGGGCACCCGGATTGGCGAGAGTCCCACATCGAGGTCTTCTCCATTTATCGGGACGGGGACCGGACCAAGAAGGAGCAGGCCCTGCGCGATCAAATTCAGGCCGGCCGGATTCCCGTCAGCGAGCAAAACATCGAGATGGTCGAGGAAATGCCCGGTGACCAGAAGGAGGCGCTGATCGACGAGCGCAGCAAGTTTGCGGACCTGACTTTCATCGGGTTCAATGACGCCGACATCCGCCGGGAAGGCGTGAAACTGTTCGAAGCCCACCACGGCATCGGCAACATCCTCTTTGTCGACGCCCACGACGAAATTGCACTGGATTGAATCGCACCATGGCCCTGCACATCGTCAACGGACCCAATCTGAATCTGCTCGGCCAGCGGGAGCCCGAGAAGTATGGGCACGCGTCTTTCGAGTCCTACATCGAGACCCTTCGCACCACCTTCCCGGAATTGGAGCTGCATCATTTTCAGTCCAATGTGGAGGGGGAGCTCATCAACCACCTGCACGACATCGGCTTCGCCTCGGATGGCATCGTCTTAAACGCTGGGGGCTATACCCATACCTCAGTGGCCCTGCGGGATGCGGTCGCCGCCATCACTGCACCCGTGATGGAAGTCCACATCACCAATGTCCACGCCCGAGAGGAATTCCGGCACACCAGCCTGTTGAGCCCTGTGTGCAAAGGCGTCATCTGTGGTCTGGGACTGGAGGGATACGCGGCCGCCATCCGCGCTCTGAAGGGGTAAATTTCCGGGGCCGAAGTCAATCGACGGACAACCGCCGGATGGCCGATTGCACCATCTTGAGCAGGGTGTCCGCGTCGCGGTCGCTCAGTTGTTTGCCCAGCACCATTGTCCGCTTTCCACTGGAGAACTGCAGGGTCTCTCCGCCCAGCGACCAGAACGCGTTTTCGAACGTCCGCAAAATCTGTTGTGGATTCTCCTTGACTCTCTTCGGCAGGGAGTAGGTGCCGTGGGCAAAGAAATCCGGAAGCCCCCGCTCTCCGAAGGCCATGGCGATGCTCAAGCCCTTGCGGTCGATGACGAGCACCTCGTGTCCCCGCATCCGCCACAGCAAGACCTTGCCGATGCGGAAGGCGAAGAAGCCCCAGAACGCACTGTAGATGGCGTATCCGAGCCACGCGTTGCCCTCGTTGGGGTCCTGGGACCAGAAGTACACCACGGCCGCTTCAAGCGCACACCAGGCCACCATCCAAATGGACAACAGGGACATTTGGGCCGCGGGAATGTGTTGGCGGATGTCGACGCGCAAGGCGTCCTCGCTGTGGTCAAAGGTGATGCGGTCGCCGATGCGGCCGTCCTTGCGTCGAGTGTTCGTGCCCATCAGGTGGTGGGGTGCGGGGTCAGAATTCGCTCGTAGGCGGTGAGGTAGAGGGGCAGGACGGCGTCGATGTGGAAGGAGGAGGCCCGTTCCAGCGCCTGTTTCCGGAACTGGTCGTGGTTCTCGGGAGCGAGCAGGAAGGCCGCGTGGTCCGCCATGCGTTCCACGTCTCCAACCGGGGCCAACATGCCACTCACCCCGTGTCGGATTACCTCGGGGAGTCCACCGGCTTCCGTCGCCACGACAGGCACGCCGCAGGCCATGGCTTCCAAGGCAGCCAGACCGAAGCTCTCGCTCTCGGAAGGCAGGAGGAACAGGTCGGCGAGGGCGAGGGCCTCGAGGGGATTCTTGAGCTTGCCGAGGAAGGTGACACGGTCTGCGACGCCGAGTTCGCGGGCCAGCCTTTCGGCGGCCGGTCGGTCGGGACCATCGCCCACCATCAGAAGCCGGGCGGGTCGTTGCGCCACGAGCAGAGCGAAGGCCCGGACGACATCCTCCACCCGTTTGACCGAGCGGAAGTTGGAGACATGACAGACCAAGGATTCTCCTTCTGCGGCGAAATCGGAACGGGCATGCTCCGAGCCGAGGTCGGCAAAATGGCTTGGACAGATGAAGTTCGGGATGACCTCGATGTCGCGGTTGATGCCGAAAAGCTTGTAAGTGTCGCTTTGCAGGCTGGAGCTCACCGCCGTCACCGCGTCGCTCTGGTTGATGGCAAAGCTGATGACCGGCTCGAAGCTGGGGTCCTTTCCCAGCAGGGTGATGTCCGTGCCGTGCAGGGTCGTGATGACCGGCAGGTGGATGCCTCCGTCCTTCAAAATCTGCTTGGCCGTGTAGGCGCTCGATGCGTGGGGAATCGCATAGTGCACGTGGAGCAGGTCGAGCTTCTGCTGGCGGGCCACCTCGACCATCTTGGAGGCGAGCACGAGTTCGTAAGGCGGGTAGTCGAAGAGGGGATACTTCGAGATGCGAACCTCGTGGTAGTAGACATTGGGTCGGAAGCTCCCGAGCCGGACCGGCTGATCATAGGTGATGAAATGCACCTCGTGGCCCTGCGCTGCGAGGGCCTTGCCGAGCTCAGTGGCGACCACGCCGCTTCCCCCGAAGGTGGGGTAACACACCATTCCTACGCGCATGGGACGAAGTTAACGCGGGGAAACGCTCCCCGGGTCGGCGGGTGCAGGAGGGTCAAAGCGATGGGGGAGGCCGAGTTCCTCTTCGATGATCCAGAGGGCCTTGGTGCGGATGTCCTCGTCAATCAGGGTGCGGTTCTCGGCATCTGGACAAATCCGGTTGCTGAGGAAGATGGCAGTCCAACCACCCTCGGGATCGGTCCAAGCCAATGTACCGGTGAACCCACTGTGTCCGAAGCTCGACCAGCTTCCGGCGTTGCCGCTGGCGCCGCTGTCCTCTTCGAGTCCGGGCTTGTCCCAGCCGATGGCGCGCCGGTTGTCCTCCTCGGGAAAAGCCCGCGCAGTGAAGTCCTGCACCGTTTCAGGACGGACGAGGCGGACTCCATTCCATTCCCCACCACGTCGCATCGCCTCGAGGAGGACCGCGAGGTCATGGGCATCCGAGAACAGACCAGCATGCCCGGCGACACCGCCCATCATGGCCGCTCCGGGATCGTGCACCGAGCCCCGAATCCAGTCTTGGCGGAAAAGGGTGTCGAGTTCGGTAGGGGCGAGATCGGCCCGGTGACTCCACTCCAGCGGTCGGTGCCCCATGCGCTGCAATCCGAGCGGAGCGTGGATGAGGCTGTCGGCCAGCCGGTCAAGTGGAGCATTCCAGAGGGATTCGAGCACTTCCTGGAGCAGGTAGTAGCCGAGATCGCTGTACCGATATCGTCCAGGCTCGCGGGGAGTGGTGGTCCGGATGCGGTGGTGGATGGTGTCGCACCAGGAGGGGTCCATCCACCGACCAGGACGAACTTCCATCCAGCCGGATTGGACCGTATCGGTCAGGGCGGAGGCCGTCGTATCGTCATGGGCGACGAGGTCGAGGTAGAACGGGATCCACGCCGGCATCCCTGAACGGTGGGCGAGGAGATCACGCAGGGTCCGGCGCCCCAATTCCTCGTCGAGGACGATGCCTTCCCGGTCGGGGAGGAGGGTGGACAGCGGAGCGTCGAGGTCGAGCATCCCGCGCTCCACGGTCATCATGGTGAGCAGGGTGGACGTGGCCACCTTTGTGATGGAGGCCAGATCGTACAGGGTCTCCCGGGTCACTGGGCTGGCCGCCGAATCGCCCAGGGTGCCGAGTGCACGGTCGTATCGAATGGAGTCTCCTTGAACCACGAGAAGCCGAAGGCCTGGCGTGGCCTCCATGCCAATGGCCTCGTTGGCCAAGCTGTCGAGACGCTCGCCCATCTTAGAGCCTGCCGAAGCCGAGGCGTGGGGAAGGCGTCGCGCGGGGGTCGGGAGGCCCATGCCGGCCGTCCACGAGTCCACATCCACGGGCAATCGACCAAGGGCCGCCCCCTCCAGGCACCACGCGGCGCCGGCAGCTTCCTGGGTCATGTCATCCTCGTGGAACGCGATGAGCCAACCCGCACCGTCCACGGCGGGAAGGTGCTGGAGGGCATAGGGACTCGTGAAGAGGGCGATGTCCAGATCCGCACCGAGTCCGGCCAGGCCGTTCACCAAGGATTCCCCGCCCGAGGGAATTCCGAAACGCCGCGAGGGCCGGTTGCTTTCGTCGAGGAAGGCGAGAAGGATGCGGTCGGCTCCGTCCACGCGACGGACCAGGCCTGCGACGTCGATGGGGGTGAGGGCGCCCTTGCCTTGACGGATGACCTCCAGGTCCGGCACAGCCAGCCGCAACCGGTCTTCAAGGGCTTCTCCCCGGTTGCCTACGATCACGAGCACGACATCCGCGTCGGATCGACTGGTGTGGACCGGCCCGAGGCGGGTCAACATGTGTTCACGGAGCGTGCGCTGCAGGGTGGCGAGGTGGAGCTGGCCCAGCAGGGGCACAGTACTCTCGCCCCACTGCTTGGCGAGCAGGACCTTGAGGCAGGCTTCCTCCACCCGGGCTGTGTCGAGCCGTCCCGAGGACAGGGCGGCCATGATGCTGTCGACGACCAAGGCGGGAGAGGAGGGGAACAGCAGGATGTCATTGCCGGCCCGCAGCGCCTCGATTTCGCGGGTGCCCGGTGGGACCGGTTCCGCCACCCCCGCCATGGTGAGGGCGTCGGTGAACACGAGACCTTCGAATCCGAGGGAATCGAGCAACAGGTTGCCGATGACGAGAGGGGACAGCGAGGTGGGAAGCCCGGTCACACTGTCGAGGGCCGGGACCTCGAGGTGGGCGGTCATCACCCCTTCGACGCCCCCGTGGATGAGATGGCGGAAGGGGGGGAGTTCGATTTGAGACAACGTGGCGCTGTCCGACAGGATGCGGGGCAGGGCCAAGTGGGAATCCAGGTCCGCATCGCCGTGTCCAGGAAAATGCTTGGCGCACGCCATGACCCCGGCGGCACGGAGTCCTTCGGCCCAGGCCAAGCCGCGTGTGCCCACCGCATCGGGATCAGAGCCGAAAGACCGATTGCCGATGACGGGGTTGTCCGGATTGCTGTTCACATCCACCACCGGGGCGAAGTCCATGTCCACACCGAGCGCCCGCAATTCATATCCCGCCACCCGGCCAGCTTGGCGGATGAGGTCGACATCTTCAATGGCACCGAGGGCCATGGCCTTGGGGAACCGGATGCCGTCGGGCAACCGCATGCCGGAACCCCATTCTGCATCCATCGCGGTGAGGAGGCCGACGCCGCTTCTCTGTCGGGCCAGGCTGTCCAGATGGTGCAGGTTTCGGGCCGTGTTGGCCTTGTTCCCTTGCATCGCGATCACGCCGCCGACCCCGAGTTCGGTGATGAGGGTGGCCACGGAGGCTGCACTTTCCGGTTCTCCGGGCTTGGAGTAGAGAGGCACCATCATCAGCTGGGCGATGCGCTCCTCCATCGACAGGCTATCGAGTTGGGCACGGGCCAACGCGGTGTCTCCTGCGAGGAAGGCCGGGCGGATGGGCTCGAGAGCGGTTGGCGGTGCGCTGGTTGCGAGGCAGCCAGCAAACCAGAGCCCGATCAGCGACAGAATCAAGGGGCGAATGGCCTTACCCATTCAGACGCTCCTGGACGAGGGACATCATGTGCTCGAACTGCTGTTCGATGGACAGGTCGCTGTTGTCGATGACCACGGCATCCTCGGCTTGCTTGAGCGGCCCTTGCTCACGGGTGCTGTCGATGTGGTCCCGTTCCGCCAAGTTCGCGCGGACGTCCTCGAGCGAAACCGTGCGGCCGCGCCTCAACAGTTCGGCATAACGACGACCCGCCCGGGCCTCGGCACTGGCGGTCATGAAGAACTTGACTTCGGCGTCGGGCAACACGACAGTTCCGATGTCGCGACCATCCATGACGACCCCGCCGGCCGCGGCCATCTGCTGCTGGGATTTGACCAATTTGTCCCGGACGGCCCCCACCTTGGCGATGAGGCTCACGCAACGGGACACTTCATGCGTCCGGATTTCCTTCTCCACATTTCGTCCATTGAGGCAGATTTCTCCCCGGCCACTCGCGGGGTTGAATCGAAACGTCAGGAACACGCGGTCCAAGGAGGCGACCAGACCGGCCTCGTCGAGGCGACCCTCCCGGTCGACCAGCTTCTCCCGCAAGGCGAACAGCGCCACGGCACGATACATGGCGCCGGAGTCGATGTAGAGGTAGTTCAACGCCTTGGCGAGCCCCTGTGCCAGGGTGCTTTTTCCGGAGGCGCTCAGTCCGTCGATGGCGATGCGGATTCGGGTCATGGGGTCAACGGTCTGTGAGTCGGGTCCGGATGGCCAGGTGGGTTGACGCACCGGCAGTGTGGTACGTGTTTCTGGCGACCGCAAGTTGGAACCTTCTGACGGTGAAATCCAATCCCCATGCGAATCCGGCCGTGCCGGGGGCAGCCGCCAGCCGCAATTCCTGTCTCCTGCGGTGGTGATAGCCGAAGCGGAAGCGGAGTCCGCTGCCCAGATCGAGCTCGGTGCCAATGGCCAGATGGCGCAGCAGACGGTCGCCAAAGGCCCAAGTTCCGTTGGGAATGGTGTCCCCGGTCAAAGGATCGATGGTGTCGTCATACAGTCCCTCGGGAGCGAGATCCCAGGACTGCATCTCATCGTAGGTGGCCAGCAAGGTGAAGGGGGCATTCTCGAATCCCTTGGCGAGGGAGACGCTCAGTTCACCTTCAAAGCGGTCCGATGAGCCCGAGCCGCCCACGTTGGTCATCCCGCCCCATGGACGCCACAGGGCGGCAAGCCTCAGCTGCCGATTTTGGCGGAGATAAGTGAGGCCGACCTCGACCTGGGCGAAGTTGGACCGGCGGTCCGCCAGAAGGCTTTGACCCAGCCAGAGGGATGTGCCGAGCGTCAGGTTGGTGTCGAGGGGCAGGGCGGCGCCACTGACCCACGCGACATCGGAGGCTGTGAAGCTGCCGGTTTCGACCCCGACCGGATCACGGCCGGTGAAGGTGCCGAAGCCCAGGTTTCGGAATCCGGTGTGCCAGACCCACTTCCGCTTTTCCGGTTGTCGTGCGTACAGCACCGCCGCCTGCGCGGCGCCTGAGAAGAAGTCCATGTACCCAAGGTGGAGCTGTCCTGCATGGGTCGAATCGAGCAGGGCGGGCTGGCCCAGGACATCGCCGAGTGTAGAGGTCAGGGGCGCCCCCATGCTCTCGGCGGAACCCGCGAGTCGTGCGGACAGGGGCAGGTCGAGCAACCCCGGTCTCGATGCACCATCCTGCGCCAGAAGGCCGCCAGAAAGAACCATCAGGAGCATCGCAAGGACGGAGGCTGCTGTGCGCCTCATTCGGCGGTCACCTTGAGGGGGTTGTCGACCACTTCCTTGAGCAAGGCGCGGTCAATCACGTCGGTCATGTTCTGCACGTAGTGGAAACGCAGGCCCTTGAGGTATCGTGCCTGGATGTCCTCGACGTGCTTGCGGTTGGTTTCACACAAGACGATTTCCTTGATGCCGGCGCGGCGCGCGGCCAAGAGCTTTTCCTTGATGCCGCCGACCGGCAGGACCTGACCGCGAAGGGTGATTTCACCGGTCATGGCCAAAAACTTCCGCACCTTTCGCTGCGTGAAGACGGAGGCGAGGGCTGTGAGCATGGTGATGCCCGCCGAGGGACCGTCCTTCGGGATGGCGCCAGCCGGCACATGAACATGGACGTCGTACGTGTCAAACACCTTTGGGTCGAGGTCCAGGTCCGCCGCGTGGGCCTTGAGGTATTGCAGGGCGATGACGGCGCTTTCCTTCATCACGTCGCCCAGGTTGCCCGTCAGGGTGAGTTTGCCTTTTCCCCTGACGATGCTGGTCTCGATGAACAGGATGTCGCCGCCGGCCGGCGTCCAGGCGAGGCCCGTGACCACCCCGGCCACATCATTGCCTTCGTAGCGCTCCTTCTCGTGCGAGGGGCCGAGGATGTCGGTGAGTTCCTCGGGTTGGATGGCGACCTCGTGCTTCACGTCCATGGCAACCTGCACGGCCCGATGGCGAACCACCTTGGCGATGCGCTTGTCCAACCCGCGGACGCCACTTTCGTTGGTGTACTCCGCGCAAATCTTCTCGAGGGTGGCATCCGGGATGTCGATCTGGACGGCCGTGATGCCGGTCTCGTCGACGTGTTTGCCGATGAGGTGACGTTTGGCGATCTGCACCTTCTCCTCGACGGTGTAGCCGGAGACCTCGATGATCTCCATGCGGTCCCGGAGAGCGGGTTGGATGGTGGCGAGGCTGTTGGAGGTGGCGAGGAACATGACCTTGGAGAGGTCATAGTCCAATTCGAGGTAATTGTCGTAAAAGGCGCTGTTCTGCTCCGGATCGAGCACTTCGAGCATGGCGGAAGAGGGGTCGCCATGCAAGTCCCGGCTCAGCTTGTCGATTTCGTCGAGGACAAAGAGCGGGTTGGAGGCGCCTGATTTCTTCAGGTTCTGGATGATCCGACCGGGCATGGCGCCGATGTAAGTCTTGCGGTGACCGCGGATTTCGGCTTCATCCCGCATTCCGCCGAGGGACATCCTAACGTATTCACGGCCCAAGGCCTTGGCGATGGACTTGCCGAGTGACGTCTTGCCCACCCCCGGAGGCCCGTACAGGCAGATGATGGGGGACTTCATGTCGCCCTTCAATTTGAGCACCGCGAGGTGCTCGATGATGCGCTCCTTGACCTTCTCCAACCCATAATGATCCTCATCCAAGATCTCCTGGGCGTGGGCGAGGTCGAAGTTGTCTTCCGAGGTGATGTTCCAAGGCAGGTCGAGCAGGAGATCCAAATAGTTGGATTGCACACTGTACTCGGCGCTCTGGGTGTTCATCCGCTCCAGCTTGCCGATTTCCTTGGCAAAGGTCTCCGCCACCTTCTCGGGCCAATCTTTGAGTTCGGCCCGGGCTTTCTTGCCGGCGATGTCCTCCTTGTGGGGGTCGGACCCGAGCTCCTCTTGGATCTGCTTCATCTGCTGGTGCAGGAAGAACTCGCGCTGCTGCTTCTCGATGTCGGTCTTGACGCGACTCTGGATGTCGTTCTTGAGTTCGAGCACCTGCAGTTCCTCGCCGAGGAGCACCATCACCTTTTCGACCCGTTCCTTCAGGCCGTCGACCTCCAGAAGACCCTGTTTCTGCTCCTTCTCCGCGTTCATGTTGGCGGCGATGAAGTGGACGAGAAAACGCAAGGAGTCGATGTTCTTGATGGCGATGGCCGCCTCCGACGGAAGGTTGGGGCTGTGCTGGATCACCTCCATGCTCATCTCCTGCAGGCTTTGCTGGAGGGCCTCTTTCTCGGTGTCCGACCAATCTTCCGAAGCGTCCGGGAAGGGGGTGACTTTGGCCCGCAGGTAGGGCTCTTCGCTCACGACGTCACCCATGCGGCAGCGGCGCTTGCCTTGGATGATGACCGTGTTCGAACCGTCCGGCATCCGCAGCATCTTGACGATGCGGGCCACGGTGCCCACGTCATGGAGGTCGGCGGAGGCTGGATTTTCCACCTCACCATCCCGTTGGGTCATGACACCGATGTCGTGTCCTCCCTTGTTGGCCTCTTTGAGCAACTTGAGGCTCTGGTCGCGCCCGACATTGATGGGGAGGACCACGCCCGGAAACAGAACCGTGTTCCGGAGCGGCAAGATGGGCAGGTCCTCCGGTGTGGATTCGCGTTCCATCGCGGCCTCGTCCTCCGAACTCAGCAGGGGAATGCTCAGCTGGTCGTCGGCCTCATCGGAAAGAAGGTGGTGCAGGGGATTCTGTTCAGGCATCGGGTCGGTGAAGGTCACAAATCGGGCCGGAACGCCTCCAGGACGGTCGGCGGGGACACAATGTCAGTTTGAGGCCCCCTGACCCACGGCTTGGTCATACAGGGCTGACAGATTGTCTCGCGACGCGGCCGAAAGGGTCACGTTTCGACGGGCCATCACCGTTTCGGCCGTGGCCAGCATGCGGTCGAGGTCGTGCAGGACCGTCTTCCCGGACCGGGCATCATGCCAGGAGAACGCAGCGAGGTGTTTCGGGGGAAAGCCCGCATCGAAAACCACGCAGGCCGGACCGAGGATGGTGCCCGTGTTCAGGGTGGTGCCGATGCCGCATTTGCTGTGGTCCCCCATCAGGACGCCACAGAACTGCAGTCCAGAGTCTTCCATCCGTCCGGTGGCAAGAGACCATTGCCGCACGGAGCCGTAGGTGTTTTTGAGATTGCTTGAGATGGTTCCGGCCCCGAGGTTGCACCAGTGGCCGATAACGCTGTTGCCCAGGAAACCGCCGTGCGCCTTGTTGGCCCAACCTTGGAAGTTCACGTTGGAAATCTCGCCGCCAACCTTGCAGTGCGGGCCGATGATGGTGGCCCCCCGGATGTGGGCTCCGGTTCGGACCACGGCCCCTTCGTGGACGACGACCGGCCCTTCAAGGTGACTGCCGGGTTCGATTCTTGCACCGGGGCCGATGACAATGGCCCCGCCCGAGGTGTCCAGGGTGGCCGCTCGGACCACGGCATTCCCGGCGACCAGAACTCGATCCGCTGTTCCGTAGACCTGCGTTGGCGTGTCGACCTGAATGGCCTTCAGCTGCCAGCTCGACATCATCTCATTGAGGTCCTGGTCAATCTGTTCCTCCAGGCCCGAGAACAAGTCGTTGGCGTGGTCGAGCATCCTCGGGACACGGGGTGCTGGAATGGATGGGGATCCCTCACCCGATGGAGTGAATCCCAGCGTCAATGGAGTGCCCTCATGCTCCATTGGATGGGGTCCAGCCGACATCAGGTCAGAGGCGGTATCCGCGTCCGGAATCCAACGGGAGTTCACGTGCAGTTCACCGGTCGCCCCCCGGTCCATCAACTCCTGTTCGACCCGGTCCCACCGCTCGCGTTGTGTGAAGGCACCATGCCGGATTCGTTCAACACCCCCCACGAGGTGAAAAGGGTAGAGGCGACGGCAGGCGTTGTCGTCGAACAGGTGAATTTTGGGCATGGGCATCGGCTCTGGGGGCCTGCCGAATTTACGTCCGGAGCGATCTTTGGGAAACATCCGGAAGGACTGGGTGTTGATTCGAATGTGAACGCACTCGTGCAGGAATTTTCCATCAAGGATCTCGAGCATTTCACCGGGATCAAAGCCCACACCATCCGGGCGTGGGAACAGCGCTATGGCCTGCTGAATCCAAGGCGCACATCGACCAACATCCGGTACTACACGAGCGAGGATTTGAAGCTGTTGCTCAATGTCAGCCTGCTCAACCAGAACGGCCACAAGATTTCGCGCATCGCCGCCATGGGCGAGAGCGAAATGGGAAAGGCACTCCGGGCCTTGGAGACCGTCTCCGATCGCGAAGACCACTGGCTCGGTATGTTGAAGATCAGCATGCTCAACTTTGACGAGCAGTTGTTCCGCAGCGTCTCCAAGACCTTCGAAGAGCAATCCGGGTTTAGTAACCTGCTGTTGCGCCTCTACCTTCCTTTCATGGGACAAATCGGCATGCTGTGGCTAGCCAACGCCATTTGCCCGGCACACGAGCATTTCGTGAGCAACCTGATTCGCCAGCGGCTTTTCCGTGCAGTGGATGAATTGCCCTCCGTCGACCCGTCTTACACGGGAACGGTGTTCGCCTTGTTCCTGCCCGAGCGGGAGATTCACGACATCAGCTTGCTGATGGTGCATTACCTGCTGCGGAGTGCCGGTTACAAGAGCCTGTTCCTTGGACAATCTGTCCCGCTCGAGGACCTCACCCAGCTGGACGCTCAATTCCCCAACCTCAACTGTGTGGCGTACTGTACCACGTATCCTGCAGAGAATGGGGTGAAGGACTATTTCAATCGGGTCCTCAGGGAATCCTCCACCACCGCGCTCCATTTCCACTATGCGGGCCGGGTGTTCAACGGGGTCGAAAGCCCCTCCGAGCGCATCGCTTGTTACGGCGATGGTCAGTCCCTCCTGGGGGCATTGCTCAACCTTTGATTGTTTTACGAATGACGGAAAGGGCTGAACAAAGCCCTGTGTTTTCGCGCCTACCCGTCATTTTGTTCATTGTTGTCACGAAAAAGTTGAACAAACCCTTGGTGGGCTCGAAGTTTTGTTCAATCTTTGCGCCACAACGCTGAACAAGATGTCGACGATTGAATTCAACAACCTGCTGACAAGTCATCAGGATTTCCTGTCCGGATTCGCCATGGGCTTCACCCGCGATCGGGACGACGCCAACGATTTGGTGCAGGAGACGTTCGTCAAGGCCCTTCGCTACAAGAACAATTTCAAGGAGGGAACGAACATCAAAGGATGGCTCTACACCATCATGCGGAACATCTTCATCAACAACTACAAAAAGAAGCGGTTCCAGAACACCATTGTCGACCAGACTGAGAATCAGTATTTCCTGAATGCAAGTCAGGACTATCATCACGACTCGGTCACCACGTTGATCAACATCGATGACATTCAGACGGCGATTGACCGGCTCAAGTACGACTTCCGGAAGCCGTTCACCATGTTCCTCGATGGATTCCACTATGACGAGATTGCGGAGGAACTGGACATTCCAATGGGCACGGTCAAGAGCCGCATCTTTCACGCACGGAAGCGGTTGAAAGAGGAATTGGCGGAGTTTGAGGTCCGCTGATTCAGGTCACTTCCTGTTTTTTCCACGAAATCAAGGCGAAGGGGGCGCAACCTTTCGCCTTTTTCGTCGTCCTATTTCCGGTAATTTGCGCCGACCATGATCCTGACCGTGAACCGAGACCTTTTCTTCCGTTCCATCGTTGTTGCCGTGCTCTGTGGAGTCGGATTTTTGGCTTCCGCACAAGTGGAGGTGAACAGCACCCTCACTCCGGATGAATACGTCAATGATGTTCTGCTCGGCACAGGCGTGGAGGCGACCAACGTTGTCTTCACGGGCAGCCCCACCCAAATAGGGCACATCACGGGTTTTGATCCGTCGGAATTCCCCATCGAAGCGGGCCTGATTCTGAGCACGGAGGTCGCCAACAATCCGGCGAACGTGGACGATGGGTGCGTCGACGACTTCATCGACGACAACTTGGAGGTGTCGGGCGACCCCGACCTGTTGACCATCGCCAATAGCGTGCCGCCGCTGATCGGGCAGAATTTCAGCGTAAACAGCGTCAATGACGTCTGCGCCATCGAGTTCGACTTCGTGGCGACCGGGGACACCATTCGATTCAACTATGTCTTCGGATCCGACGAATACTTGGCGTGGATCAACAGCCAATACAACGACATCTTCGGCTTCTTCCTGAGCGGTCCGGGCATCAACGGTCCCTACGCCGACAATGCCATCAACCTCGCCGAGGTACCAGGCTCCGACCCGCAGTTGGCCATCACGATCAGCTCGGTCAACAACGTGACCAACTCGGCCTACTACGTCGACAACCCGGCCAATGAGGTCCTTTGCCAGAACGGATACACCGTCAAGCTTACGGCCGAGAGCGAGGTGGAATGCGGGGAGACCTACCATATCCGATTGGCCATCGCCGACGGTTCGGACACGGCTCTCGAGTCCATCGTGGTGCTGGAATCCGGTTCCTTTGAGTCCAACTCCGTGGTGGAAGTCGACCTCAACATCAATGTGGGCGCAGACCTCGTGACCGACAATCCGGTCATCTTCGAGGATTGCGGTGAGGCTGTCCTGACGTTCACGCGTCCCATCGAGACCATCATCGACATCGAAGAGATGGTCATCATCGATTACTCGGCCAGCACGGCCACCAACGGGGTGGATTTCACCGAGTTGCCGGACACCGTCTTCTTCCCGCCGTTCGTGACCGTGCAGGAGTTTCCGCTCGATGCCTTCGAGGACGGGATTGTCGAGGGCACCGAGACGGTGGTCATGGAAATCCTCAACCTCGCCGCTTGCAATGGGGGAGGCCTCACGAGCTACTTTGAATTTGACATCCTCGATGAACCAGACCCGCTCGTGGTCGACGGATGGGATACCGAATTGTGCGTTGGAGACTCCGTGACCCTGGAGCCGGTGGTCAGCGGAGGATATGGCAACTACACTTTTGACTGGGACTGCAATCCGGGACTGGACACCAACCAAATCAACTACATCCCCGATGCAGCGGGTGCGTTCGAGTGCATCGTGGTCGTGAGTGACACTTGCGGCATGCCCAGTGATGATGGTTTGTTCAACATCGTGGTCGAGGAGTACCCGGAGCTGACCGTGGAGATCCTCGGCGGTGACCTCGTGCTCGATTGCAATGGATTTGCGGAAGTCTTCGCCGAAGGGGATGGAGGCAATCCGCCGTATGAGTATTCCTGGGAGTTCCAGGATGGCCTGCCGGCTTTTGGATTCGGCAACAGCCTTTTCGTGAGCACGTGGAACAACGCCACCGAGGTGCACGTCACGGTCGAGGACGCCTGTGGGCTGACGGCAACGTCCATGATCAATGTGAGCATCGACGTGCCGGAGTTGATCGTGGAGCTCGAGGACGAGTACGAGGTGAGCTGCAATGTGCCGTTCAGCATCACGCCGGATTGGTCGGGTGGCCAGCCCTTCTACAACTGGGGGTGGCTGGAGGGCTTCTCCTTCCTTGGAGGCTCCGAGACGCTCAACTGGACCACGGATCAGGACATGTCCATCACCTTGGAGGTGTTCGACGGTTGTGGTCAATTCGTGACTGCCACCACGGAGGTCATCGTCGTGAGCCCGCCGCTCGAGGTGACCTTGCCGGACACCCTCATCGGCCCCTGTACAGAGACCTTCTCCCTGTCGCCCGGCATCGACGGCGGCAGTGGGGTCTACACCTACGAGTGGACGCAGAACTTCAACCCGGTGGGCGACGCAGCGACCCTCCAATACTCGGATGGTCTGCCGACCACGTTCGCCGTGGAGGTCACGGACAACTGCCAATCCTCCGGCAGTGCCAGCACCACGATCGTCATCGACAACCCGCCGCTCCTGGTGGACCTGCCGGACACGATCAATGCCTCCTGCATCGACAACACGGTCATCGCAGTGGACATTGAGTCCGGAGCCGGCGAATACACCTACGAGTGGTCCGTGGGCGGCATTCCCTACGGAGGATTCGATCCCCAGATTACCGTGCAGAGCTTTGTGACCACGCCCATCTTCGTCGAAGTGCAGGACGGGTGTGGAGGTGAGGACGAGACGGCGGCCACGTTGGTCATTCCCAATGTGCCCATGACCCTTGCGGTCCCGAATGACACCGTCATCTGTCGGGGCGAGTCCTTGTCCCTGAGTGCAGTGGCCACGGGCGGAGAGGGCGGATTCGTCTTCAGCTGGCCGAGCATCCCCGCCTTTGGCGAGGACCAATATGTCTCCCCGAGCAATTCCTTCAGCTACCCGGTAGAGGTGACCGACATCTGCGGAGAGACGCTGACCGAAACTGTCAATGTCGAGGTGCAATACGTCTACAGCGACTTCTACACCAGCTACCTCAGCGATACGCGCATTGAGTTCATCGCGACGCCGGAGCCGGCCTGTCCGACCTGCGACTTCGACTGGAACTTTGGCGACGGGGCCACCAGCGAGGAGGCCAATCCGATTCATGAATACGATGGCCTCGGGGACTACTACGCCCAGCTCACCGTGACCAATGCCATCGGCTGCACGGACAGCGCTTATACCTTGGTGGAGGGCCCGGTGCTCATCTACATTCCCAATGCCTTCACGCCCAACAACGACGGGATCAACGACGCTTTCCAAGTGGTCATTTCCGATGTGACGCGGTATGAGTTGGACATCTTCAATCGCTGGGGGGAGCTCGTTTTCCACAGTGAGGACCCCGACGAAGTCTGGATTGGCAACGTGAACGGGGGAGACCACTACGCGCCTGCGGGCATGTACAACTACCGCCTCAATTGGAAAGGGGCCCGGACGGACGCCGAGGAGATGCTCGGCACGTTCGAACTGATGCGTTAATCGCTCGCGGGGCAGGGGACATGTCCGCCTCCTGCGGTGTACTTTGGGCACCATGACCAACGGACAACGATTCCGAGGGGCGTTCATCACGGTGACGTCCCTCTTTTTCATGTGGGGATTCATCACCGTCTTGGTGGACGCCTTGATCCCCCGACTCAAGGACGTATTCGAACTGACCTACCTCCAGGCTGGTCTGGTTCAGTTTGCTTGGTTCACCGCCTACGGCATCATTTCCATTCCAGGTGGGCGCCTCATCAAGCGCCTGGGATACAAGAATGGCATCCTGATCGGCTTGTCGCTGGCGGCCATCGGCTGCCTCATTTTCTATCCGGCTGCGTCGACGCGGGTCTTTGCCCTGTTCCTTCTCGCCCTCTTCGTGGTGGCATCGGGCATCACGGTCCTCCAGGTGGCGGCGAACCCTTACATCTCCGTACTCGGACCGGAAGAGGGGGCGTCGAGCCGCCTCAACCTCGCTCAGGCTTTCAACTCTTTGGGCACCACCATCGCCCCGATCATCAGCGCGACCTATCTCTTGTCGGATTCAGTAAAGAGTGGGGCAGAACAGGCCGCAATGGCCCCGGACGCTCTGGAGGCCTATCGGAGTGCCGAGGCCGGTGCGGTCCAGGTGCCGTTTGTGTTGCTGGCATTGGCCTTCCTGCTTCTCGCCGGCATCATCTGGAGAATTGCCTTGCCCCGCATTCTGGAGGACCAAGGAAATTCTGATCGCTCCCTAGCCGACGTCTTCTCCAATGGTCGCTTGCGGGCTGGAGCGCTGGGAATTTTCGTCTATGTGGGGGCCGAGGTGGCCCTCGGGAGTTACATGGTCAATTACGGCCTCAACCTCAACGTCCATGAGCTGATGCAGTCCAGTCCACTGCTCGAGCGGATGGCGGGGCTGGCCGCAGCCATCAAGGGCCAGTCCGTGGCCGACATGGATCCCAAGGGAAAACTGGGTGTCTTGCTGACCTTTTATTGGGGCGGCGCCATGGTCGGCCGGTTCATCGGGGCGGCCCTGATGCAGAAAGTCCGGCCCGGCCTCATGCTCGGAATTTTCGCCACCCTCGCTGTGGCCATGGTGATCAGCAGCGCGTCCACGACCGGTTTGACCGCGTTGATGCTTCTCCTCGGGGTGGGGCTCTGCAACTCCATCATGTTCCCCACCATTTTCACCCTGGGTATCGAACAGTTGGGAGACGCCAAGCCACAAGGAAGCGGCATCCTCTGCACGGCCATTGTGGGCGGGGCGGTCATTCCACCAGCTTTCGGCGCTCTGGTGGATTCCTCTGGTTTCGGATTGGCGCTGCTCCTTCCCGCCTTGTGCTATGCCTACATCGCCGGCTTCGGATTCCGGTCTGGACGCACAAACATGGCCTGAACGTCCCGGTTTTGGCGGGAAACCCTGTGGACAACCGGGTTTGAAAGTTTCACAATTGATTTCTCTCGCCTTGGTCGGCGAGCACGCAATGCTTTCATTGCGCAACCAATTCATTACTGGACTGTTGTCTAGGTGAAGCAAGCGATATGGCGAAAAAGAAAAAAGTCAAGGAACTACAGCCCAACATCAAAGTGAGGCTCGATGGACGAACCGTGATTACGGTGCGGGATCCAAGTAAACTGGACTTCTGGCGAGAGAAATATCCCAAGCTTGAAATTCTCGAAGAGAACTGAATTCAGCCGTACTCAACGAAAAAGGCCACCTTATGGGTGGCCTTTTTCGTTGTTGAGAGAAGAGGTTAGGCTACGTTGGCCAGTTTCTCCGTCTCCATGTTCAGGGCTTCACGACCTTTCTTGGTCAACATGTAGCCATTCTTGTTCTGGATGAGACCGTCCAGATAGAGCCGCGTGATTCTCTCCCCGATGCGGGCTTGTCCAACACTCAATGTGACATCACCTTCAATGCGCTTCCAGAAATTTCGCTCGAGCGTGGCGAGTCGAATGTGTTCCTGCTGTTCGCGCTTGTGTTGCTGAACGATGTCCAGAATCATAAGGTCGTGCTTGTCCATGGGGTGTGAATCGGCTTCGGTGAGGTCAATGGCAGTCCGTCCGCCATCATTGCAATGTAGGAGAACAGGCACGGCCCAACGACTTTTTCCGGACTCAGATATGGACAACTTGTCAACGCCTGGATGACGGTGGGTTCACATTGGCTTCACGCACGGCATGGCTGAAGATTCGTTCGATATAATCTCTCAACCTGCGGGGGTGGCGATCAGTCCGGATGGGGGTGTTGCAGCGCAGCCTGCGGTGTCGGCGGTGGATCTGCACGAGCTGGATTTGAACGCCATGTTGCCCGGCCCAATCGAGAATGTCCGGGAGAGGATGCGCATCGGAGCAGGCCAAGATGTGATGTCGCCCGTCAGGGGACAGTTGGGGGTGCCAGAACACACCGAGGAACCGGATGCGCATCAGGATGAACCGAGCCCAAATGCTGTCTTCAAGCAGTCCTGGCCCCAAAAGCAGAAGCCGGGATTCCATGGCATTGGGAAAAGGGCCTTCAATCTTCCAGCCGAGGGCATGATGCCACCGCCAGATGAGACGGATGGTCAATCGACTGACCCGTGTTTGAGTGGCCATGGGAGTTGTCATTCTGCCGAAGGGTTGGAACGGGACCACCTCCCACGGCGGGTGTCCTTTTGCAGGAAGCCCTCCAGCATGGTCAGGAATTCCTCTCGGGGAAGGTGGTCGGCCCCGAGGGATTCGAGATGAGGATTCATGATCTGGCAGTCGATGCAATCGAAGCCCCATGTTTGAAGCTCCCGGGCGAGGGTGATGAACGCGACTTTGCTCGCATTGGAGGCACGGGCAAACATGCTTTCTCCGAAAAAGCAACTGCCGAGAGAGACCCCGTAGAGTCCGCCGACCAGTTCTCCCTCCCCGTCCCAGGTTTCCACGCTATGGGCAAATCCCAATTCGTGAAGTGTCAGATAGGCTTCGATGAAATCCTCCGTGATCCAGGTGCCTTCCTCGGGGCGGTTTGCACACCCTTGCATGACCCCTCGGAAATCTTCATCGAACGTGACGGTGAACCGGGATTGATTGAGCACGTTGCGCATGCTTTTGGACACCTTGACCTCTTCAGGTTTGATGACTGCTCGCGGATCGGGACACCACCACAACAGGGGGTCCTCTGGGGCGGACCAGGGAAAAATGCCCCGCTCATAGGCCAGCAGAAGTCGGGCGGGGCTGAGATCCCCTCCGAATGCGACCAATCCGTCCTCCCCGAAGTGCTCCGGGGGAGGAAACCACAATTCTGAGCCCAATTGCAACACGGCGTGGCGAAATTAGTGACCCCATGAGCAGTCCCCATCCAGAGTCTGATTCCCTGCTTGATGCCTGGCAACGGGCCGGATGCCCTTTGCCAGGTGCTGACGCTCACGTTCCGTTCATGCCCTATGGGCGGACGTCCGCGGCGGAAGCCCGAGCAAGGGGACGGTCGGGAGAAGATTTTCGAGAGGCGGCCGTCCTCATCGGGGTCGAACAGGACGGCTGTGTCGCCTTGATTGAGCGGGCTCCCGGCGGCGGGGTCCACGGTGGACAGATGGCTCTACCAGGCGGCGCCTTGGAGCAAGGTGAGAGCCTGCTCCAGTGCGCCTTGCGCGAGTGGAGGGAGGAGTTGGGGTTGTCAATCGAAGTGCAGCCGCTCACGACACCGGTGGCCTTGACCGAAGTTCACGTAGTGCCCAGCCGGTTCATCGTCCGGCCCCATGTCGCCGCCGTGCGGCTGGCGAATGTCTTCGATTTCGACCGCACGGAGGTGGCGGCGGTACACCGGCTCCGCATCGACGACCTGTTGGACGAGGGGCACCGACTCACTCAACGGGTGCGGGTTGGAGGGGCATCGGGTTTCACCATCGAGGCCCCGGGCTTTGCCTTTCCCCACATGCCGTTCATTTGGGGTGCCACAGCCATGATGCTGGGCGAATTGAAGGCCATCCTGTCTGCCCATCGCGGCTGAGCCCGCTACCTTTGCGGCATGGAAAAAGAGCGGTCCAAGGCCTTGGTTGAACTGCATGGCGCACTGCATTCCCCTGTTGCCGAAATGCGAGACGCCGCCCTCAAGCGGGTCAAGCAGGAAGGGGAGGTGTCCACCGTGGCGGAGTTGGTTCGCTTGCGTCGGGAAACGGACGAAGGCGCTGTTCGCAGGGAAGTGGACGCCGTGCTGCGGAGCCTCAAGCTCGAAGGAGCGGGCGAGGCGCTGTTGGAGGCGGCACTGGACTTGGACAACGCGGAGCAGCTGCCTGAACTGCTGGCCTGCCTCTGGGAGTGCGGAGGCACAGGAGAGGGCCACCTCAAAATGCTGGCTACCCGGTGCGTAGAGATGGGAATGCCCGTGATGGTCGAGGCCCTGACCCTCATTGAAGCCCTTCCCGAATGGGTGGAGGACGAGGGAGACCTGCTCGAGGCCATGTTGATCCTCAAACAGGGGGCGGAAGCCCGTCAAGGGGGCAATGCCGAGGCCGAGGTGGCCATGCTCGGCATGATGTGGAAGGAGCTCGCCGGCCGCGAGCGAGCCTGACGTTCAGGTCTGGATGACCCCGGTACGGAATGGCGGTTCGGCGGGTGCCCCGTCGAGGGCGGCGAGGCCTTCTGAAATCCACGTTCGCGTCTCACGGGGATCGATGATGGCGTCGACCCACAGTCGGGCGGCAGCGTAGTAGGGCGAAACCTGTTCGGCGTATCGCTTCTCAATGTCGGCCCGCAAGGCCACTTCTTGTTCGGAAGAAATGTCTTCACCGGCCTTCTTGCGCCGGGCGACCTCAATCTGGAGCAGCACCCCAGCAGCTTGGGCGCCGCCCATCACGGCGAGTTCAGCGGTCGGCCAGGCGACCATGAGCTTGGGGTCATAGGCCTTGCCGCACAGGGCATAATTCCCCGCGCCATAGCTGTTGCCGACGACGACGGTGAACTTCGGGACGGAGGAATTGGCCATCGCATTGACCAGCTTCGCTCCGTCCTTGATGATGCCGCCCTGCTCGCTCTTGGACCCGACCATGAAGCCGGTGACGTCCTGAAGGAACACGAGGGGCAAGCCCTTTTGGTTGCAGTTCATGATGAACCGGGCGGCTTTGTCCGCACTGTCGGAGTAGATGACCCCGCCGAACTGGGTGCCGGATTTGGCGCTTTTCACAAGCATGCGCTGGTTGGCGACCACGCCGACCTTCCATCCATCGATTTTGCCCGTGGCACAGAGGAGGGTCTTGCCGAAGTCCTTCTTGAATTCCGTGAACTCACCGCCGTCGAGCAGGCCGCGAAACAGCGTGCGGGCGTCGTAGGGCTCCCGACGCGATTCAGGGAGAACGCCGAGCAGCTGCTCTTCATCGAGTTCGGGGGCTTCTGGGGTGTCCCTGCCGTAGGCCCGAACCACGGGGCGGTCTGCCCTGTGGGCGGTCAATTCACGCAGGAGGGCGATGGCGTCACGGTCGTTGTCGACGACATGGTCGACCACGCCAGAGATGCTGCCGTGCATGTCGGCTCCGCCCAAGGTCTCGGCGTCAACCTCCTCTCCAATGGCGGCGCGCACCAAATAGGGACCCGCAAGGAAAATGCTTCCCGTGCCCCGCACAATGATGCTCTCGTCGCTCATGATGGGCAGGTAGGCGCCGCCCGCGACACAGCTGCCCATGACGGCGGCGAGCTGGGGAATGCCCGCGGCACTGAGCTTGGCGTTGTTCCGGAAGATGCGGCCGAAATGCTCCTTGTCGGGGAAGATTTCATCCTGCATCGGCAGGTAGACCCCTGCGCTGTCCACGAGGTAGAGGATGGGCAAGTGGAGTTCGAAAGCGAGCTCCTGGGCCCGAAGGTGCTTCTTGCCAGTGATGGGGAACCAGGCGCCGGCCTTGACGGTGGCGTCGTTGGCAATCACGATGCATCGGACCCCGGACACATGGCCGATGACCAGCGCACAGCCGCCTCCGGGACAGCCTCCATGCTCAGCGTACATGCCGTCGCCAGCCAACCCTCCAATTTCCAGGCGGGGCGCGCCTTCGTCGAGGAGTAAATCGAGCCGTTCCTGGGCGGTGAGCTTGCCCTTGGCGTGCTCTTTGGCCATCCGCTTGGGACCGCCACCTTGTCGCGCTTGCTGGAGCCGATGGTCGAGTTCGGATAGCTTCAGCTTCATTGCGTCCACCCTGCGCTGCAGTTCGATTTCTTCAGGAGATACAGGCATGTCCGGTCATTGCGGGTCGTTCCCAAGGTACGGCCTCGCGTCCCCGTGTACTTTTGAAGGGCGCCCCGGGTTTCACTCCGCCCGGCGTTGGCATCATGAGGACCTCCCGCATTCTGTTCCCGATCGCGATTGCCCTGCTGGCGGGGATGGCCATAGGACTGTCGGGTTGCGGCCAACCTGCCGCAGAACAGGAGCCGACTCCGATTTCAGAACGCGCCCTCGACCCCGCCATGGATTCATCGACCGTCCGGTGGGCGAGAGGGTTCGGCTTCGAGGCTCAGGGGACCATCCTGTGGCTGGCGCATGACGGAGACACCACCCGATGGGTGCAGGGCCCGGTTCCCGCGCCGTGCACCGACTGCATCGGTCTCCCCGTTTCCGCTGACCTCGAACTGGCGACCTGGTCCACGACGCACGTGCCATTTGTCCGTGCCGTCGAGGCCGCGGACCATTGGGTGGCGAGCGGGTACCTGAGCCGGATCGAAGCGGATTCAGGCACCAATCCGGTCGACCTGGGCGGGGATGCCGGACTGGATGAAGAGGTGCTGCTCATCAGTGGGGCAGATGTCTTGACGTCCTATCCCTTCGGAGACCCGATGAAGGGGTTGACCCAGCGCACGGGGATCCCCGTGATGGCCATGGCGGAATACGCAGAGGCCCATCCACTCGGGAGGGCGGAGTTTGTCAAGGTCTTCGGATGGTTGACGGGCCGCATGAAAGAGGCGGATGCCGTCTTCCACCGGGTGGAGTCGGCCTATCTCCAAGCTAGAGCCACCGCGATGAGCGCGGCGGAGAAGGAGGGGAGGCCCATTGTCTTCACCGGGAGTTCGAAAGGCGGCAAATGGACCGCGCCGGCGGGGGATGGACTCGTGGCGCGGCTCATTGCCGATGCGGGGGGCGAATACGCCTTCGACCCCAAGCGGGCCGAAGCGCTGGGATTGAACCGAGTGGGGCCGAATTACGAGGTGGAAGCCGAGCAGTGTGCCTTGTTTGCCGCGGAATGTGATGCCTTCGGAAAAGTGGTCCATGCCCCCGAAGGATGGACTGTTTCGGATGCCAGGAACGAGGCTCCTTGGTTCGATGTGGAAGGCCAGGTGTTGTTCCACTGCAACACCGCCGAAGTCGACTATTTCGGTCAGGCAATCCTGGAGCCCCACGAGATGCTGGCCGATTTGGTTCATCTGCTCCATCCGTCCAGTGGCCGCCGCGATTTCGTCTACTTCCAGCCCACGACACCATGAGGAAGCGCACCATCTCCGCAGTCCTCGGCGTTCTGGGCGCCATGCTGTTCGCGGTGGGCCTTTTCTCAGGTCCGGCCGGTCTCTCTCCGGACGAGCAATGGACGGCCTTGTTTGACCGACAGGGGGTGGCTGGCACCATCCTCTGGGATTTGCGCTTGCCGAGGTTGTGCATGGCGGTGCTGTCGGGCGGCGCCCTGGCGTTGGCCGGTTTGCTGATGCAGACCTACTTCAAGAATCCCCTCGCCGGGCCCAGCGTCCTCGGGGTCACCTCCGGGGCGACCTTGGGTGTGGCCCTCGTGTCGCTCGGGGGCGTGGCGATGGGCGCTGGCCTCGGTGTCGTGGGTACAGTGGCCGGCGCGCTGGTCGGGTCGTGGGCAGTGATGCTGCTTCTCGGGGCCGTCATCGGCTGGTTCCGCTCCCGCTCGGCCTTGTTGATCTTCGGCCTGATGATTGGCTACCTCACCGGCGCCCTGGTGACCGTCCTTCAGGCGGGCGCCGAGGCGGGTGCCCTGCAGGCTTTCGTGGTCTGGGGAATGGGGTCCTTCGGCCATGCGTCCTGGTCCGGCGTTCTGGTCCTCGCCGCCGTGCTCCTGATCGCGGCGTTGTGGTCCATCCGTCACCGGCATGACTTTGACATGTGGATGCTGGGCTCCCTCACGGCCCGCTCCATGGGGGTCAATGAGCGCGGTCTGACGTACGGCATCCTCGCCATGACCGGAGCCCTGGCCGCCTTGGTCACGGCGTGGTGCGGTCCCGTGGCCTTTCTCGGGCTGGCCACGCCTCATCTCGTCCGCATCCTGTATCGGCAGCACGGCGCAGGGTCCCTGATTGCCCCGGTCCTGCTGATGGGCATGGTGCTGGCCCTGTTTGCGGATTGGACCGTCCGGTTCACCGCGATTCCACTGAATGCCGTCCTCAGCATGGTGGGGGCTCCCGTCGTCTTGTGGCTTCTGCTGCGCCGCTCTGAATCCACCGCCCGATGAAGACGGAACCGACCAGCCGGGAGGGGTTGACCCTTCACCATCTGGAGTTGGCCAGGCCCGACCTCAAGGGCATGCGGATCAACGCGGCCCTCAGCCCGGGAGACTTCCTGGTGGTGGTCGGCCGCAATGGCGCTGGAAAATCCACCCTGCTCCAGACCATCATGTCCCTGTTGCCACCCGCCCAAGGAGAGGTGTGGCTCGGTGAGGACCAGGTGGCCGAATTGCGACCGCGAGACCGGGCGGCGAGGATGTCCCTCGTGACCTCGACACCGCCTCGCCATGCGGGGATCACCGTCCGGGCTACGATGGAGCTGGCCTTGAGGGCGGCGGGCCTTCCCGTCGACCGATCTTCTGTGGAGGACGGCATGAAACGGGCTGGAATCGCCGTCTGGGCGGACCGCAGGTTGGACCATCTAAGTGATGGAATGGCCCAGCGGGTCATGGTGGCCCGGGCCGCCCTGCAAGGCAGGGAGGTGATGGTGCTCGACGAACCCACGGCCTTCCTGGATGTGGTCGGAAAGGAAGACATCCTGAGCCAGCTCCACCACTGTCGGACGTCTGGCACAATCGTGGTGCTCGCATCGCACGACCTCGATGCGGTGGCAGCCTCGGGGGCGGTCACCCACTGGCTTCACCTGCATCCTGGCTCTGGATTGGGCTCTACATTCCATGAGGGAGGCTTCGCCGTTCAAGAGGCACGCGAGGCCTTGCGTCGGGAGCACCGCTGAGGCCGTTTCCTAACCGGAGCCAATCGGGAACCGCGGAGGCGTTCGGTGGTTATTTTCGCACCATGCCCTCGATTGCCCGGATTCTGCTGACCTCTGCCATTCTTCTGGGCATCATCAGCCTCATTGAATGGGGTGCCTGGCGCAACGTGAACCGGATGTGGGCAGGAAACGCCCGCTTCGAGCAGATTCGGTGGGGGTGGCGCATCGTCACCCTCGTCCAGTACGTCTGGACGTTGGTCTACTTCATTCGATGGCCACACTGGCGGGAGTTCAGCATCGGTTGGCTCTTGTTGACCCATGCCGTGCTCATTTCGCTGGTGGTGCCCAAGCTGTTCCTCTGTGGCGTGGAAATGTTGGAGGGCATCCGATACTGGGGCCAATGGGCTGTCACCGGGTCCGACCACCGGGCGGATGTCCCTCGGCGATCGTTCATCACAGTAACAGGGCAGGCCGCGGCGGGATTGCTGTTTGCCGCATTTGCCAACGGCATGACCCGCGGACGCCACGGCTATCACATTCGCCGGCATGAGGTGCCGATGACGGGCCTGCCGGATCGACTCGACGGTCTGCGCATCGTTCAGATCTCCGATGCCCACTTGGGCAGTTTCATGGACCAGTTCGAGGCCGTCCAGCCCGGGCTGGACATGATTCAGTCCTTGAATCCCGACATCCTCTGCTTCACCGGAGACCTCGTCAATGACCACAGCGATGAGGCCGAGCCTTGGGTCGGACGTTTTAAGGCGTTGGAGGGGCGCTTTGGGAAATTCAGCATCCTGGGCAACCACGACTACGCGGATTACGCGCGCAGGACGGATGAAGAGCGGGAAGCCGTCCGCTCCCGGATCCGGGACATCCATGAGGAGATGGGCTTCGACTTGCTGCTCGACGAGCACCGAGTGTTGGACATCCATGGCGAAAAGCTGCTGCTGGCCGGGGTCCAGAACTGGGGGAGGGGGTTCCGTCAATCCGGTGACCTTGACCAAGCCCTGAATGGGACGGATGCGGCGTTGACCACGGTCCTTCTCAGCCACGACCCCACGCATTGGGAGGACAAGGTCATGAATGGCCAGGCGCCGGTGGAATTGACCTTGTCCGGACACACCCACGGCATGCAGATGGGCCTGGAGTTGCCCGCCCTCGGCATCAAATTCTCGCCGAGCCGACTGCGCTACAAACGTTGGGGTGGACTCTACACCGAAGGCAACCAACACCTGCACGTCAACCGCGGTTTCGGCATGCTCGGCTTTCCAGGCCGCATTGGCATGCCCCCTGAAATCACTGAATTGACCCTGAGAAAGGCCTGAGTACCTTCCCGGTCCCATTCACGACACCCATGAGCGACGACAAGAAGGTCATCTTTTCGATGGTCAAGGTCAACAAGACGACCCCGACCGGTAAGCACATCCTTAAGGACATTTACCTGTCCTTCTACTATGGTGCCAAGATTGGCATCATCGGAACGAACGGCTCGGGTAAGTCGACGGTCATGAAGATCATCGCCGGGCTGGACGAGGCCTATCAGGGCGAGGTCGTCTGGGCCGATGGCTACACGGTCGGCTACCTGCCGCAGGAGCCGACATTGGACGAGAACAAGACCGTTCGCGAGGTTGTGGAGGAGGGCACGCAGGAAATCGTGGCGGTCCTCAAGGAATACGAGGAGATCAACGCCAAGTTCATGGATGAGGAGATCCTGAACGATCCAGACAAGATGCAAGCCTTGATGGACCGCCAGGCCAGCGTGCAGGACCGCATCGATGCCCTCGACGCTTGGGAGCTCGACACGAAGTTGAGCATTGCCATGGACGCCTTGCGCTGCCCGCCGGACGACCAGAAGATCGGTGAGTTGTCAGGAGGTGAGCGCCGCCGGGTCGCCCTCTGTCGCCTCTTGCTCCAGGCTCCGGACGTGCTGCTGCTGGACGAGCCGACCAACCACCTCGACGCCGAGACCATCGATTGGCTCGAGCAGCACCTCGAGCGCTATAAGGGAACGGTCCTGTGCGTGACGCACGACCGGTACTTCCTCGACAATGTGGCCGGCTGGATTCTCGAGTTGGACCGCGGGGAGGGCATCCCGTGGAAGGGCAACTATGCCGAATGGCTGGACCAGAAGACCACGCGCCTCGCCCAAGAAGAAAAGCACGAGTCCAAGCGCCGGAAGGAGTTGGAGCGTGAGCTGGACTGGGTGCGTCAGAACCCCAAAGGCCGTCGTGCCAAGAACAAGGCCCGCCTCAACAACTACGAGGCGATGCTCGCCGAGGGAACCAAGGAGAAGGAGGCGCGCCTGGAGATTCCGATCCCCAATGGACCGCGCCTCGGAAACAAGGTCATCGAGGTCGAGGGCCTGCAGAAGGCGTTTGGCGACAAGCTGCTCATCGAAAACCTCAGCTTCTCGCTCCCGCCCGCCGGCATCGTGGGCATCATCGGTCCGAACGGAGCGGGCAAGACGACCCTGTTCCGCATGATGATGGGAGAGGAGCAGCCCGATGGCGGCACGGTGACCTTCGGGGAGACCGTCGAAGTCGGCTATGTCGACCAGCGTCACAAGGAAATTGACCCTGAGAAGTCGGTCTGGGAAGTGGTGTCGGGGGGCAATGAGCAGCTCGACATTGGAGGCAGTTTGGTCAATTCGCGGGCCTACGTCTCGAAGTTCAACTTCGCCGGGTCCGATCAGCAGAAGAAATGCGGCATCCTCTCCGGTGGAGAGCGCAACCGCCTCCATTTGGCCATGACCCTGAAGACGGAGGCCAATGTTCTTCTGCTGGACGAGCCGACGAACGACATCGACGTCGGCACCCTACGGGCCCTCGAGGAGGGCATCATGAGCTTCGCGGGCTGCGCCGTGGTCATTTCCCACGACCGCTGGTTCCTCGATCGAATCTGCACGCACATCCTCGCCTTCGAGGGCGACAGTCAGGTCGTGTGGTTCGAAGGGACCTACTCCGAGTATGAGGCCAACCGCAAGGAGCGCCTCGGCGACAGCGGTCCGAAACGGATCAAGTACCGCAAGCTGGTCCGCTGATGTCGGGCAGTGGCCATGTCGGCCGCTTTGCGCCGTCTCCCACGGGACGGCTGCACGTTGGCAGCCTCCTGGCGGCGGTGGCCTCCTTTTGTGATGCGCGGCACCACAGCGGGGAGTGGCTGGTTCGAATGGAGGACCTCGACCCACCGAGGGAAGTGGCCGGGGCGGCCGATGACATCCTGCGCACGCTGGAGGGCTTCGGATTCGAATGGGACCGCGACGTCTGGTTCCAATCCACCCGAGACGAAGTTTATCGCGCCGCACTCGCCGATCTCACCTCGGGGGGATTCTGCTATCCCTGTGGGTGTTCGCGCAAGGATTGGTCCGAGCACGCGGTGTACCCCGGCACCTGCCGGGATGGGCTGGCCGCGGGTGTCGAAGGCCGAATGCAGAGGTTCAGATTGGAGGAAGAGGCCATGGGGTGGCACGATGAATTCCTCGGCGAGCAGTCATTTCAGGCAGGAACGCTGGGGGACTTCCCTTTGTTGAGGGCCGACGGGTATTGGGCGTATCAATTGGCGGTGGTCGTGGACGATCGGAGTCAAGAGGTCACCCATGTCATCCGCGGCGCGGACTTGTTGGACAGCACACCCCGTCAGATGCGCGTCTGGGAGGCCTTGTCCAAAGTGGCCGACCCCATTCCGTGCGCCCGGTATGGTCACCTGCCGATTCTGACCAATGCCGCTGGACAGAAACTCAGCAAGCAGACGCTGGCCCGCCCGGTGGAAGTTGCCGAGGCCTGCGTCCTGGTGGATGCGGTGTGGGGGTGGCTGGGCCAAGATCAGTCCGAAGCGTGGATGGCCTCCATGGCGTCGGGGGATTCGCGGGCGATGCTGACGGAAGGGTGCCGGATTTGGAATCGGAACCGGGTTCCTGCCGGATCGATTCAATTGCAGGGCTGGGGGCAGGATGAACGGCCCGCTTGAAGCGGGTTCCCCGCGGCGTCGACCAAGACGTCCCGTTCGTCGTCACCGTCTTGTAGCAGCCATTGAATGACGCGGTCGACCACCATCGGGTTGGACAGCGCAGTGGTGCACATTTGGTGGCTCCCCCCACATTGAACCCAAGTCGACGCCGGCACCGCAACACGGCGCAAGGAGTCGGCCCAAGCCGGCCCGCCGATGAGCGCCCAAGCGCCCGGACTGTCCTCCGGACAGAAATGGTGAAGGTCTGCGCCGATGGGCACCTGCGCGTCGCATTGCCCGTGAACGGCGAGCAGGGGCGGGGCAGAGGAAAGCGGGTGGGTCGAGGCGTCGAGGGCGCCTGAAAAACTCAGGACACCGGCCCACCGGTCGGGGGCGTGGACATAGCCAGACCACAGGGCGGTTTCCGCACCGGCACTGCTTCCAGCGGCGACCCAAGAGGAGGGCCAGCCCTTTCGGTCCGGCTGTCCTTCGAGCCAAGTCAGGGCGTCTTCAAGATCCTCGCCGGCGAGGGCGACTGCGCGGCGCTTGTCTGCAATGGGGACATCACAGCCGAATCCGCGTCCCTTCATGGTCAGGCGGTAGGAAATGCTCGCGCTGGGAATTCCGGCGTCGGCCAAGGCATCGAGAAACTGGGTCACGGGTGCGGAGTCGCGCGTCCCCATCTGAAACCCGCCCCCGTGAACGAAGACCACGCCGGGCGATGAGGTCGCAGTATCCGGGATGCGCAGATCGAGGTGGAGTGGCCCAGACTCGCGCTGAGCGTAGAGGTGGGTTTCGCGCTGGAATTCCGTTTGGTCGGCCGATTTCCTTGACCATGAGAGCGCCAAGGACAAACAGACAAGGAAAAAGGAGGAGCGAAGGGTCAAGCCTTCACGTTGCGGGGATGGAACTTCTCCATCTGCTCGCGCAGGTAACGCTGGTCGAGGTGCGTGTAGATCTCGGTGGTCGACACTGAGCTGTGTCCCAGCATCTCCTGAACCACCCGGATGTCGGCTCCACTCTCCATGAGGTGAGTGGCGAAGGAGTGGCGGAAGGTGTGGGGGCTGACCTGCTTGCGGATGCCGGCCTCATGGGTCGTCCGGCGCAACATGGTGAACACCATCTGGCGGGTCAGTTCCCGTCCGCGACGACCGAGGAACAGGGTGTCCTCATAGCCCGGCTCAATGTCCAAGAAGTTCCGGTACTCCTCAATGTAGCGGGCAATCGTGTCCAGGGCGAGCTCACCAATGGGGATGACGCGCTCCTTCTTGCCTTTGCCGAGGACCTTGACCATGCCTTCTACCTCATCGATGCAGCTCTTTCGCAGGCCCACGACCTCCGAGACCCGGAGGCCACAGCTGTACATCGTTTCCAGGATGGCCCGGTTCCGAATGCCCTCCTTGCGGGAGAGATCAATGGCCTCGATGATGGCTTGAATCTCTTCGACGCTCAGGACATCGGGCAACTTCCGCTCGGGACGGGGAGAGTCCACGAGTTCGAGCGGATCGCGTTCCAGAACGCCTTCAAGCAAGAGATATTTGCAGAAATTCCGGACGCCGCTGAGGATGCGACTCTGACTGTTGCGGCTGAGTCCCTCCTCGAACAATTGGGCGATGAATCCGTCCACGTGTTCCGGAGCGAATTCCCCCGGCGTGAAGGCCGAGGAGGACAGATTCTGGGCAAAAAAGGAGAGACGCTGCACGTCCCTGAGGTAGGCCTCCACGGAGTTCGAACTCAGCCCGCGTTCCAGTTCCAACCAACTCCGGAACCCCCGCATCGAGGAGGCCCAGCCGGCTCCGCCGGTACTGTTGGGATTGGTTTGTTCGCGGTTCATAATCGTTCGTTCAGGTCAGGGCTTCCACTGCTGTCCTGTCGTGGTCAGTGCCTCTTGGACACTGATCCGACGGCCATTCCTTCTCGCGATGACGAAGGGGCCCAAGAACTGGTGATTCTCGCGAATCTGGTTCCGCATGGCCCGGGCTTCAGCATACTCCTCGTGGTTTCCGGTGCTGTATTTCCACCAGTCTTCACTCTCCTCCTCAGTGGTCGGGAGGCGAAAATTGAACTTCTCTTTGAAATAATCGGTAACCACAGCCTTTTTCGTGGCGGCAACCTGCACTTCGAAGGAAATATCCGGCATTTTAGAGGCCACTTCAGGCTCTTGTGCTCCGGATTCCGACACCAAACCAAGAGAAAGAACGTCAATCGTGACCGATTTGCTGTCGTGAACGGCAGATAATGAGCCCGATAAGTTTTGGACTGCGGATAATGCGCACTGACGCAATTGATAAACGACTGACCCCGCGCCAATTCCGTCAAACCACACCACACTGAAGCCATCGGGTTGGGTCTGAACGGTTCCTGAACCGGCATCGAGCACCGTCAGGTCGCAGCCGGAGGGAAGAGATTCCTCGAGTTTCATGAAGCCTCCGTCATGGCCATCCACCTCAATGCGCACGATGAGGTCCATGCCCACCTCGGTCCAGGTTCGATGGGCCGTTGGGGTAGCAGACCCTGAGGCATCGAGGGACGCTTCTTGTGAAGCCGAGGCCAGGTCGCCGCCCGTGCCAGTCGGATTGGCCACTTCGAACAGGAAGGGAGGGGGTGTGACGGATGCCCGGTCCTGGTTGCGGATGAAGCTGAACTCGGACCTCATCTCCCGTGTGCCCGCTGGAGCGTCCGGGGCCACTTTGAGGTCAAACTGAAGGTCGAAGCGATCGGCTTCCGGTAGCTTCAACCAGCTCACGACGGCACGCCCCTCTTCCTCGTCGAGAGCAAAACTGCCGCCATGCAGTTTTTTTGGGGACAGCGTGCAGTCCTCCGGAATGGCGAGGAGAATGCGGCCGAAATAGTCCAGGCCGCCCTTTTGAATGCTGATGGTCAACGGCGTGGCTGTGCCGGACGCAGGAGCGCTGTCCAAACCGAACTCAATCACCACACCACCGGGAATGATGAGACTTAGGACGGTCATGGCGAGGCCGGCCGTAAGCATGGAGAGGTGGAAACGCCTCATGGTGCAAGGTGCCTCAGGGGACAGGGCGTGTCCGGGTTGGTCGTGCGCCACTGTCGACAAGGTGTTGTGGACGGGGACAAAAAAATCCCGCGGTGACGTTTCACCGCGGGACTACTTAACCAAATTATCACTTGATGCTCAGTCAGCCGAAGCTGACCTTCTCACTTAAAACCAGAACAAATTTACCGGGATAGGGGATGGTGAATGTGATTCCAGTGGCCAATGTTTTCCATCCGACGGTGTTGATGGCTTGCGATTCCTCTCTCAAACGCAGCCCGTTTGTGAGGGTTGGATGGGAAAATTTCCCGGTCTATTTTTGCCGACCCAATTGATTCGCCATGAAAGAAGGCATCCATCCCGACAATTACCGCACCGTCATTTTCAAGGATTTGACCGCGGATTGGCGTTTCCTCGGCAAGAGCTGCGCCGAGAGCAAGGAGTCCGAGCAATGGGAGGACGGCAACGAGTACCCCGTCATCAAGGTGGAGGTGAGCTCCGCCAGTCACCCCTTCTACACCGGTAAGAACACGCTGGTGGACACGGCGGGTCGAATCGACAAGTTCCGCACCCGCTACGCGAAGCACAAGAAGTAAACGGCTTCTGCCTCCAAGAAAAACCCGGCCCTTCCGCCGGGTTTTTTCGTGTCCAAGGTTCGAAGACGCGGTTCAGGAGTTCCTGAGGGGCAACACTTCCTGAATGTTCAATCCATACAGGCTCATGCCTTTGGTGACCTTGGCCGTGTCGCTGATCAGCTTCAGGTTCCGCAGTCCCAGGTCGCGAAGGATTTGGGCGCCGAGTCCATAAGTGCGGCCCTGTCTGCGCTTGAGTTCCGCCTCTCCGATGTCGTGGGTGGAGGGGTCCACAGCCTGTGGCCCTTCCGGCAAGGCGTGGATGGCGCTCCAGGGGTGGTCTCCGTTTTCGAGGTAAACGAAGGCACAGCGCTCCATGCCGCCGAGCTTGCGCAGGGCGAGATCCAGCGCCTCCCCTCGGCCAAATGCGGGAGCATGGAGCAGATCGAAGCGGGGTTGTCCGGCGTGCACCCGGACGGAAATGGCCTCGTCTTCGGTCCAGCTTCCTCGGGTCAGGGCAAAGTGCTCGCCGTCGCCCGTAGTTTGGCGGTATGTCGTCATCGTAAACCGTCCGTAGGCCGTGTCGATTTCCCGCGTTCCCGTCCGCTCGATCAGGGTGTCATGGGCCAGTCGGTAGGCGATGAGGTCTTCGATGGAGATGATGCGCAAGCCGAAGCGGTCGGCCATCTCCAACAGCTCGGGCAGGCGGGCCATCGTGCCGTCGGGATTCATGATCTCCACGATGACACCAGCGGGTTCAAGCCCGGCGAGGCGCGCCAGGTCAATGGCGGCTTCGGTGTGTCCCGCTCGTCTCAGCACGCCGCCGCGGCGCGCCCGCAAGGGGAAGATGTGGCCCGGCCGGCCCAGATCCTCCGGTCGGGTGGCGGGGTCAATCAGTGCCTGGATGGTCTTGGCGCGGTCCATGGCGCTGATGCCGGTCGTGCAGCCATGGCCGACCAGATCGACGCTCACGGTGAACGGCGTCTCGAAGGCCGCGTTGTTGCGGTTGACCATCAGCTCGAGGTCAAGCTCGTCGCACCGGTCTTCGATGAGGGGGGCGCAAATGAGTCCTCGGCCCTCGACCGCCATGAAGTTGATCATCTCCGGTGTAGCTGACCGTGCAGCGGCCACGAAGTCGCCCTCGTTTTCACGGTCCTCGTCGTCCACGACGATGACCACTTTGCCCTGGCGGATGTCTTCAATGGCATCCTCAATCGTGTCGAGGGGTCTGGGTTGCTCCGGCATGGTGCAAAGGTAGACGGCGGAATGGCGCGCAAGGCGCAAATTTGCACCATGGTATTGCCGGTCGTCGCCTATGGTGATCCCGTTCTCCGGAAGGAGGCCGAGGATGTGGAACAGAACATGGAAGGGCTCCGTGAGCTCATCGATAACATGTGGGAGACCATGTACAAGGCCGAGGGCGTTGGCCTCGCTGCTCCGCAGATCGGCCAGTCGCTTCGCCTCTTCGTCGTGGATGGTTCTCCATTTGGGGAAGGGGACGGTGGTGATGCCGGATGCAAGGATTTCAAGCGGGTGATGATCAACCCTGTGCTGTTCGATGAGTCGGACGAATGCGACGTCATGGAGGAGGGGTGTCTGTCCATCCCGGGCATCCGCGAGCCGGTGGAGCGGCCGGTGGGCGTCAAGGTGGAGTACTACGACCAGGACTGGGTGCTCCGGGAGGAGGCTCTGAGCGGCATTGCCGCGCGCATCGTCCAACACGAGAACGACCACCTCGATGGCGTGATGATTCCAGATTATGCGCCCGTCCTGAAAAAGGCTCTTTTGCAGAACAAGTTGAAGGAAATCGGAGCGGGCAAGGTACCGTCTGACTATCCTATGCGGTTTCCCGGAAAACGGAACCGGCGATGACCTGGCGACACTGGGCCCTGTGCCTCGCGCCCTGGTTACTGCTCGTCTCCTGCTCGGAGGGAGGCGAAGACACCGAGCTGCTCGACCGGATTCGGGAGACGGAACAACGCGTCTTCCCACAGTTGGAGGCATGGTCGGACCAGCGTGTTGCCAATGAGGCGATGGAGAACGACATTTCTCTTCTTCTTCGCGACTACGCGCTGTATGCCAATGCCCACCATGGAGATTCCGTGGCCAACCGGATGCTGGTCAAACGCGCCGAACTGCTGTTGGGGCGCGGTGATGCCCCGGCCGCCGAAGCCCAATGGTTGGACATCGTCGAAGGGGACGCAGATGCGGAATTGATGCCCGAGGCCCTGTTCAGGGTCGGGTTCATTCGCGAAACGCAGCTCGCGGACACCACGGGAGCGATGAAAGCGTATGCGGAGGTGATGCGCCTGTACCCCGGTTCGGCTTGGTCGGTCATGGCGGCGGATGCGAGCAAGTGGCTGACCTTCAGTGAAAAACAGTTCATTCGTGCCTTGGAACAAGGGGCAGTGGATTCTCGGCCCTGAGGATGCGGGCACAACCCTTGAAAAAGGGGACGTGAATGCCCGGGTTGGCGAGGGGTGACGTGTACCTTCGCGCCCTGCAAACCCAACGAAACAGCACCATGTCCCGATTCCGCTCCGGCGTTCTGCACGGCGAAGAAGTCGCCGCCCTCTTCGATGACGCACAGGACCGGGGGTACGCCCTCCCTGCCGTCAACATCATCGGCACCAATTCCCTCAATGCCACATTGGAAACGGCGGCCGCTGTGGGGTCTCCCGTCATCGTCCAGTTGTCCAATGGGGGCGCCGCTTTCTATGCCGGCAAGTCGCTGAAAATGGACAACCAGCAAGCTCAGGTGCTCGGTAGCGTGTCCGCTGCCCACCATGTGCATGAATTGGCCGCAGCCTATGGGGTGCCTGTCGTGCTCCACACGGACCATTGCGCTCGGAAGCTCCTCCCTTGGATTGACGGACTACTGGATCGGGGAGAGGCCTTCCACAAGGCCACGGGTCAACCACTGTTTTCTTCCCACATGATCGACCTCAGCGAGGAGCCCATCGAAGAGAACATCGAGACCTGCGTGAGCTATCTCGAGCGCATGGCCCCGCTCGGCATGTACCTCGAGATTGAACTCGGTGTGACCGGGGGTGAGGAGGATGGCGTGGACAACACCGACATCGATGCCGCCCATTTGTACACCCAGCCGGAAGAGGTGGCCTATGCCTACGAGAAGCTGGGCGCGGTCAGCGATCAATTCACCGTGGCCGCGGCTTTTGGAAACGTGCATGGCGTCTACAAGCCGGGCAACGTGGAGCTGACCCCGGTGATCCTGAAGAACAGTCAGGAGCACATCGCCGCGAAGCACGGCACAGGGCCCCGCCCGGTGAACTTTGTCTTCCACGGCGGCTCTGGCAGCAGTGTCGACGAGATCCGTGAGGCGATTTCCTACGGTGCCGTCAAGATGAACATCGACACCGACATGCAGTGGGCCTTCCTCAGCGGCGTGCGCGAGTACGTGACGGACAACGCGGCCTACCTCCAGAGTCAGATTGGGAATCCGGAGGGAGCGGACCAACCCAACAAGAAGAAGTACGATCCGCGCGTCTGGCTGCGCCAGGGAGAGCAGTTCTTCGTGGAGCGGCTGACCCAGGCCTTCGCAGACCTGAACTGCCTTGACCGCAACAAGGCCTGAGCGCCATGGGAGAAGGCAAGGGCATTCCCGGTTGGGCGCCATTCGATTTTGATGCTGCGGCGCGCCGAGTCGACCTCAAGGGCCATGCTGCCCGCCTCAAGGCAAGAGGGCTCGTTGACCTCCAACAGGAGTCGGGCCGGGTGGACCGTTGGGTCCTGTCGCCCGATGGGCTCGGCTGGCGGTTCGATTTCACCAAACAGCTGATTGACCTGGCGGCTTGGGATGGCCTCCTCGGATTGGCGCAGGCGGCCGATTGGCAAGGGGCGAGGGACGCCCAGTTTGCTGGTCACCCAATCAACGAGACCGAGGGCCGCGCCGTATTGCACATGGCCTTGCGCGGAAGGGCGGAAGACGCGTTTGCTGTGGACGGTAAGCCGGTGATGGAGGACGTCCTGTCCACCCGGGAAGCCTTCCTCGACTTTGCAGATGCGGTCCGGGAGGGCCGGTATACCACGGTGGCCGGCGGTCGGTTCACCCACGTCATCAACATCGGCATCGGGGGTTCCGACCTTGGACCGGTGATGGTACACGAGGCCCTGGCTCCGCAGCGGGCCAAGGAGGGTGCCCCGCTCGACGTTCGTTTCGTGAGCAACGTGGATCCGTTCCATCTCGATCAGGCCTTGCAGGGGTGCAAAGCCGGTTCGACGCTGGTCGTCATCGTCTCGAAAACCTTCACCACACAAGAAACCATGGCCAATGCCGAGCGGGCGCTCGGTTGGCTTCGCAATGAGCTGGGAGACCAAGCTGGAGCCCATCTGGCAGCCGTCACCTCCAATGTGGCGGGGGCGGCCGGCATGGGCATTGAAGAGAGCCGAGTCTTCGGCTTTGGGAATTGGGTCGGAGGTCGATTCTCCCTGTGGGGTCCGGTGGGACTGGCCATTGCGCTTGGATCCGGTGGTGACGCTTTCCGAGCCCTTCTCGACGGGGCTCGGGCCATGGACCGCCACTTCCAGACCGCGGACGCGGACACCAGTGTGCCGTTGCACATGGCGCTGATTGAAATCTGGAATGTCAATGCACTCGGTTTGACCAGCCGGGTGGTGCTGCCCTATGCACAAGCCCTCCATCGGGTGCCCGCTTACCTTCAGCAGGCGGAGATGGAATCCAACGGCAAGGCCGTGGGACGGGATGGCCGGCCGGTCCGATGGGCCACCCACCCCGTGGTCTGGGGGGAGCCAGGGACCAATGGGCAACACGCCTTCCACCAGCTGCTTCATCAGGGCACGGAACTTCATCCCGTCGAGTTCATCGCATCCAGACGGCCGCAAGGCACCGATGACCACATGCACCGGTTGTTGTTGGCCAACGCCATTGCCCAGGCTGAGGCCTTCTGCGTGGGACGGTCCGAGGACGACGTTCGGACTGAGATGACCCAAGCGGGACATGCTCCCGAGGTCATTGACAGGGTGGCGCCCCACCGGACCTTCGCCGGAGGCCGCCCCTCGACCTTTTGTCTGGCCGAGGACCTGGATGCCCGTTCCTTGGGCGCGCTCATTGCCGCCTACGAGCACAAGATTTTCCTCGAGGGGCTCCTCTGGAATGTGTTCAGTTATGACCAATGGGGTGTCGAGCTTGGCAAGGTGCTGGCTCGCCAGCTGTTGGCGGATGGCGCGGAGGGTGAATGGACACCGGGGACACGATCGCTCCTCGAGGCGCTGTAAGACCCCACTGACAAAAATCATCCGGACCGCAGCAACGGTTGGGGGTGATACGGTGTATCTTGTACGTACCATGCTCAACTTTCCAAATTTTCGCCGTTGTGCAGCGGCCCTTGCCGTCCTGCTGACAGGGCTGACGGCTCAAGCTGATTTTACCGGTCTGACCTACGAAGTGGTTGGCACCTCCGATGTGGGGACGACCTACCGGGTCTACGCCAACTTTGACGATGCCACGGACATCGCGCAGGCCCTCTATGCTGAGGCGCCGTTCGCCATGGCCATCACGTCTTCGGCAGGATTCTATCAGGACGCTCTGGGTGCCTTGACACCCGTGGGCATCAACCCGCTCCTTTACCCCACGTTCCCCAATCTCGCCTACGACTCTTGGATTACGATTGGCCAGGAGGACTCGGATTACCCGAGCGCCGTCGGTGTTGTGGGCGGTGCCGCATGGAATTCGGCGGACATCCTGTTCAATACTGGAGGTGACTTCATGGTGAATGATGGAGTGGGCGGTAGTGTTTTCGCAACCCCGGATCAGGTGCAGGGTCAACCGGACGCCCTGGGACGCGTGCTGATTGCACAGCTGACCACGACCGGAGAATGGAATATGACCTGCAACATCCAATGGCGGGACGCCCAATTGAATGTCTTCCAGGAGACGGCTTTGTCCATTGGCTATGAGGTCACGGATTACACCGGCCTCTCCTTCGAGCTCGTCGGGGAGAACACCACGGGCCCTGGATTCGATACCTACCGGGTCTACGCCAACTTCATGGATCCTGCTGCCCAGCTTGTGGCGGTCTACGGCCTCCTTGACACGGCCCTCAGCATTGTGAGCTCCGGTTCCTTCTACCAAGACCCGCTCGGAGGCCCGCTTTCCACGGCGTCCAATCCACTTCTGTTTCCGACGTTCCCCGACTTGGAGTATGACTCCTGGGTCACCATCGGTTCGGACGACAACACCGGTTCTGTGGATTTCATCGGTGTGGACTTCCTTCCCTTCGAGGGCGGAGGAGACCTGATCATCGACAACGTGGTGGGAGGGACCTGGTACATCCTGCCCGATCTCGAGCCGACCGCTTTCCCTGATGCCGACGGCCGCGTGCTCGTTGGTCAATTCACCACGGACGGCATCGTCGACCTGACGATCAACATCCAGTACCGAGCAGCTGATGGCAGCAACAAGCAGGCCGTGGGTCAGTCCCTGACCTTCCCGGTGGTGACGCCGGGTTGTACCGACCAAGGCGCCTGCAACTACGATCCGCTCGCCGATTTCGACGACGGCTCATGTGACTTACTGAGCTGTGCGGGATGTGGTGAGGCCGAGGCCTGCAACTACAACCCCCAGGCCGTCATCGTGGACAACGACCTCTGTGAGTACCCGCCGAACTACCCGAACAACACGCTCGACTGCGACGGCAACTGCATCAATGATGCCGATGGAGATGGCGTGTGCGATGAGGATGAAGTTCCAGGCTGCACCAATGCCTCGGCCTCGAACTACAATCCCGCTGCCACGGATGACGATGGTTCGTGCATCATCCCTGGCTGCACGGATGCCGATGCGGAGAACTACAATGCCGATGCAACCGTGGACGATGGCACCTGCCAGTTCCTCATCACGGGAACGCAGGGGTGCACCTATGGCGACGCGACCAACTATGATGCGGAGGCCAACCTCGATGATGGATCCTGTGAGTTTGACTGTTCAGGTGGGGGCAACTGTGCCTTCGACACCGATGGAAACGGACTGATTGGCTCGGCCGACCTGCTGGTTTTCCTCTCGATTTACGGTCAGGCCTGCGCGGACTGATTCGTTTGCCCAATTGACTTTGACAAATCCGGTCGCCTTTGAGCGGCCGGATTTTTTGTTTCGTCGAACGAACTGGGGGAGGGGCTCTGATTATACGTCCCGTTGACAAACGTCATCCTTCCGGAAGGCCCGCCAACGGCTATCTTAATGGTGTCCATGGAATTGTCACTTCACCTCTTTCCTATGAACCTTCCTTCACAACTGCCCTCTTTGCGCGTTCCGATTTCGGGTCTTTGCCTGGCCCTCGGTCTCGTGCTGTCCATGGCTTCCGTCTCTGCCCAGAATTGTTCGGATACGGCAGCCTGCAACTACAACCCCAACTACGTTCCCAGTGATTACCAGATCATCGCCGAGGTGGTCGCCTCGGACATCGGCCCCCTCGTCGGTACGCTGGGCACGGTCGACCTGACGGGCTACACCACGACCCGGCTTTATTTCCAGACGACGAACCCCAACGATTTCGTCACCTCGGTGTCCGGTACGTCGATCAATCCTACCTCCATCAACACGACGACGGATTTCTACCAAGCCGCGCTGGGCGCGGGAGTGCCCAATGGCATCAACGATTTGCTCTTCAGTGTGTATCCTGACCTGGCCTATGACAGTTGGGTGACCATCGGCATTGAGGGCGTTCCGGATGCTGGTCTGGGTGAAGCCAACGTGGCCACCGTGCAGTCGAGCGACAATGCCTGGTTCACCAACTTCGACCCCGGCGGAGGTTTGCCCGGTGGCAACGTGACCATTGACGACGAAATCGGGGGTGCCTGGTATGTCCTCAATGGAGACGCCAACGGTGTTCCGGATGCTGAGGGACGCGTGCTGCTTGGTCAGTTCACCACCACGGGTGAGGTCTCTGGCAACCTTCAGGTGCAAATTTTCCCTGACGGGGACAACGACAACTTCATCGTGTTCGATGGCGCCATCGGTGCCGAGGGCAATGAGGAAGACGGAGTTGGCTGCTTGTATCTGACCACCTACTATCTCGACGAGGACGGGGACGGTTATGGCACCACACCGGCCGAGTTGTGCGGACCCCAGGAAGGGTACGCCGAGGTCGGTGGCGACTGCAATGACAACAGCGCCATCGCCTATCCCGGCAACCCCTATGACATCGTCGGAGACGGCATCGACGGAGATTGTGATGGGGCCGAAACCTGCTACCGGGATGTCGACAATGACGGCTACCGAAGCGCGGACACCACCGACGTCATCGGATCGCCCTTCAACATCAACTGCTCCGAATTCGGAGAGGCTTATGTCTACGACCCGATTGATTGTGATGACGTCAATCCCGACCTGACGGCAGCCGATGAGGATGGCAACTGCCTCGACCTGAGTGCCGCAGACGACAGCTGCAGTGATCCCCAGGCGTGCAATTATGATTCGGAAGCGGCTCCAGATGAGCAGAATTGCGACTACTTGAGCTGCGTGGGCTGTGGCAATCCCGGGGCGTGCAACTATGATCCCGACGCCGTGCTCACGGATGAATCCCTGTGTGAATTCCAGTCGTGTGCGGATTGTTCCGACCCGACGGCAACGAACTACAACCCTGACGCCGTCAGCAGCGATGATGATCTCTGTGTCTACTCCGGCATCCTCGCCATTGCGCCAATCGACATTGAATTCAACGACGACGACGGGGCCATCGGCTTGTACACCAATGATGTCTACGCCCTACTTCCCCCCGAAGCCCTTCAGCTCAAAGCCGTGGTCGGAGTGAAGGGATCTTCCATTCGCCTCCGGGTGTCGCCATGGGATCAGGTGTATCAGTCCGCCACGTGCGGGGGATGGACGCCGCCCGAATTGGGGACGTTGTCCGTGGAAGTGGACGGCATCACCTACACGAATGACGACTGTTTCAACGACAGCTGGTTTACCATTGGGGGCAATGCGCTCGACGGACCGACCCTGGTCCCGACGGGATTCGATCCGACCACCTTGGATGGGCAGGCCGAATTCGACAGCGAGGCCCTCGCGAGTGAGGGGGACACCCTGTCCTGGGCACTGGCTGGTGCAGAAGGGGGCATTCCCTCGAACCACTGTGAGGAGCTCCAAGGGCGCCCCGGCTGCATGAACGCCGTGCGCATCGCGCGGTTCACCATGCCCATTGGTCAGGCCTTCTCCATGCAGGCCGGTTTGACGTACGCCATTGTCGGCGGAGCCGAAAGGACTGTGTCCACGACCGAAGTCACCGACGATTCGGCCGAGGTAGGGTCGGAAAGCGGAGGTGGAGGAGAGGCCGACCCGCCGGAAGAGCCCGGTGAGGGTGAATCGGCGGTTATTTATGGCTGTCTTGATCCCACGGCCTGCAATTACGATGCTGCGGCGAATGTTCAAGGTGTAGCGTGTGATTACGACTCCTGTGTCGGATGCACGTATTCCCAGGCAGGCAACTACGGCGACGAGCTGACCGAGGACGATGGTTCCTGCGTGTTCAATGGTTGCACGAATCCGGCTTACCTCGAGTATTCTCCGCTCGCCAACAACGACGATGGTTCGTGCGGCACGCTTCTCGTGACGGGATGCACCGACCCGGATTTCCTGGAATACGATGCTGCCGCCAACGTTCAAGATTCCGAGGCCTGTGTGACGCCTTACGTCGATGGATGCATCTATGAGGATGCGATCAATTATGATGATTCCGCCAACCGGGATGACGGCACCTGCCAGTACGCGGGCTGTACCGACTCCGATTACCTGGAGTTCTCCGACATCGCGGACGTCGATGACGGCTCTTGCATTACCTTGATTTTGAGCGGTTGTACCGACGATGCTTATCTCGAATTCAACCCTGATGCCAACGTGCTGGATGCTTTCGCTTGCCTGACGCCGGTAATCAGTGGTTGTATCTATGATGCGGCCAGCAACTATTCGACGGTTGCCAACCGGGACAATGGAACCTGTACGTTTGACTTCACTCCGCCGACCCAATGTGAAGCGTTCGATGCGGATGGCTCGGGTGACATTGGAGCCGGCGACCTGCTCGCTTTCCTCACCTTGTTCAGTTCGAGCTGCGAGTGAGGATGACCTGATTGTCCTCGGGACACTGATTACATTTGATGCCCTCGGCCCCTGTGGTCGGGGGCATTGCATTTCGTGACGCCATGAACACCAAGCGGCTTTCCTTCTGGGAGATCTGGAACATGAGTTTCGGTTTCCTGGGCATTCAGTTCGGTTTCGCCCTCCAAGGGGGCAACATGTCCCGCATCTTTCAGACGCTGGGCGCATCGAAGGATGACATTCCCCTGTTGTGGATTGCCGCCCCGCTCACCGGCCTCATCGTGCAGCCCATCATTGGTCACCTGAGCGACCGGACTTGGCACCCGAGGTGGGGCCGGCGCCGTCCGTATTTCCTGATTGGGGCTGTTCTGAGTTCGCTGGCCCTCTTTTTCGTGCCGTACAGCAGTGCGCTGTGGATGGCGGCGGGCTTTCTGTGGGTCCTGGACGCCAGCATCAACATCAGCATGGAGCCGTTCCGAGCATTGGTGGCGGACAAACTGCCGGAGGAGCAACGGAGCTATGGATTCGTCCTTCAGACCCTCATCATCGGCATCGGCACCTGGGTGGCATCCAACCTGCCGTGGTTTGTGACCAAGCTCGGGGTGGCCAATGAGGCCGGAGTGGGGGAGATTCCCGCCAGCGTCTACGTCTCTTTCGCCATCGGGGCCTTCGTGTTCCTGACAAGCATCCTGGTCACCGTGTTCACGACACAGGAGAATCCGCCGGCCGACATGGAGGCGTTCCTGAGGGAGAGAGAGGAGAGCCGCGGCATCGGCGCCGGGTTGGGAGAGATCCTCGGGTTCATTCGGGAAATGCCGCCAGTGATGGCCAAGCTGGGCGCGGTGCAATTCTTCAGCTGGTTCGCCTTCTTCACCATGTGGTCCTTTGCGACGCCCGCCTTGACCGAGTTTGTCTTTGGTGCTCCGCTCCCCATGGAAGGGGTGGAGGAGTATGCCGAAAAGAGCGCGGCGTACAATGAGGCGGCCAATTCCGTCTCGAGTGCGATGGGCGTATACGGCTTGAGCAGCATGGTGTTTGCGCTGGTGTTGTCGGTTTGGACATCCCGCCGCGGATTGAATCGCCGGTGGACCCACCTCGTGAGCCTCATTCTTGGCGGGGTCGGTTTCCTGTCGATGTCCTGGTGGACGCCGGAGACGGCAGGCAACTTGACGTGGAGCTTCGTGCTCATCGGTCTCGCGTGGGGCAGCATCCTCAGCATGCCGTATGCCATGCTGTCCGGGGCCATTGCGCCGGAGCGAATGGGTGTGGGCATGGGGGTATTCAACATGTTCATTGTCATCCCGCAAATCACCGCGGCGTTGGGGGGCATCAACTGGGCGTACAAAACCTTCCTTGGAGAAGATGTGATCCAGACGATGGTGCTGGCCGGAATTAGCCTTTGTGTCGCAGGGACACTCAACCTAATCATCCGGGAGGGCGACATGCGTCGAGGCGTGTAATCAATTTTGTAAACGTCGACCCCGGCCGTTCCAGCTTTTGGGCCTTTGAATCCTGTGCGTTTCCGGGAGGAAAATCAGTATGGGCGGCCCATTGTGGAGAACGGGAGTACAAGGTTGGTGTACGATGTACACCTTCCCCGGACTATATTGCTCGCTCTTGGAAGAACCTTACCGTAAATCATTCACCATGCGAACCATTTTGTTGTTCTGCACAGCCGTCTTCTCTTTTGGCTATGCCCAAGCTCAAGACTGCACAGGCGCAGACCACACAGTCCTTGCGGGCAATTATTACTACATCCCATCCACCCTGACCGTGACGGCCGGGGAGACGATTGCTTTCCAAAACGAAGCCGGATTTCACAACGTAAACGGGGTGTCGAGTACTCTAGGTGACACTTGGAACAACCCAGAGACCTTCTCCCTCGGTGCCACCAGCGGCTCTGCCGGCGGCGTTTGCATGGGGACCATCACACTTAGTACTCCAGGAACCTATCACTATGACTGTAGCATAGGTTCGCATGCCGCCAATGGCATGGTTGGAACGATTGTGGTCGAGGCTGCTTCCTCCCCCAATAGCCCCACTGACAACGCGGCTGATCCCACGTTGGACGAAGCTGATGTGGCTTCTGTTTACAGCGGATCCTACACGGACATCGCAACGAACTATAATCCGAACTGGTGGCAGTCTGGTACTGTCGACGAGAACTTTGACCCGGGAACAGGAAATACGGTGCTGTACTACAGCAACTTCAACTTTCAGGGCACGGATCTGACCGCATCAAATTTGTCTGGCATGACTCACCTCCACGTGGATGTTTGGGTACCTGCTGGCAATGACCGCATGTTGAAGGTGGCCCCAATTAATGGGGGTACGGGCACCGGCGAATGGTTGGTGGAAGTACCCATGACCCCAGGGGCTTGGAACAGCGTGGATTTACCCAAGGCCAGCTTCGAAGGCATGACTTGGGACAACGTAAACCAAATCAAGTTTGATGGACAGTTCAATGCCGATGGCTCAAGCAATGGTGATCCGTGGGATGTCTACCTCGATAACATTTATTTCTGGGACGACGGTTCCGGAGTCATCTCGGAATTGGATTATGTGAACGTCACCTTCAACGTCAACATGGCCAATGAGGAAGTCTCCACAGACGGTGTGTTCCTCGCTGGCGGCGCTGAATTCGGCTTCCCGGGTGACAACCCCATGTCCGATGACGACGGAGATGGCATTTGGACGATAACGAAGGAAGTCATCTCCCCCTTCACCGGAAACTATACGTTCCTTAACGGAAACTGCGGAGACTGGAGTTGCAAGGAGGATCTTTCCGGCCAAGATTGCGCTGACGGGCAATTCAATGATCGCCTGCTGGATAATATCACCGAGGACCATGTGGTTAACACTTGCTTCGGAGAGTGCACCACGGACGGCAGTTGCCCACCACCGCCCAGCGTCTTCCACGACGTGACGTTCTCCGTCAATACGGATAACATCACTGTGGGCCCAAATGGCATGTACGTAGGCGGCGGATTCCTCGGCGGATCCGATGCCTATGCCCTGACCGATAACGGCGACAACAATTGGTCCACGACCATTTCCATCGGCGAGGGAACCTCCGGCCATTGGGTCTTCTTCAATAGCCCGACCCACGGCGGGGACTGGGGTACGAAGGAGGACCTTGCCGGACTCGACTGTGGTGATCCGGCCAATTTCAACGATCGCTTCCTCCCGGCCGTGACCGAACCAATGACCGAGGAGTACTGCTTTGGAACATGTGAGGCCTCTTGCTCCGCTCCGCCGCCTCCTGGAAACACCTACAACGTAACGTTCCGCGTGGACATGAACGACTTTGACGGCGACTTCGATGTGGTCAACGTCAACGGAAGCTTCAATGGCTGGTGCGGCGGATGCAACCCGATGGCGGACAACAATGCCAACGGCATTTACGAGGTGACTTTGCCCCTTGAGGAAGGCACCATTGAGTACAAGTTCACCCTCGACGGATGGACTCAACAAGAAGAATTCCAGCCCGGTGGATCCTGCACAAGCACAATCGACGGGTTCACAAATCGCACGCTGACGTTTGACGCCGACACCGATTTGGCCACCGTCTGCTTCAACAGTTGCGACGCTTGCGACGGAAGCGGAGGTGGAGACCCCACTGAAATGTACGATGTGACCTTCAACGTCAACACCGAAAACATCTCAGTTGGTCCCAATGGCATGTTCTTGGGTGGTGGCGTTTTTGGAGACGCGATGGCTCACGCAATGTCCGATGACGATGCAGACGGGACGTACACAGTCACGGTCAATGTGGCCGCAGGCACTGCTGGAAACTACGTCTTCTTGAACAGCCCCAACGATGGCGGCGACTGGGGAGCCAAGGAGATCCTTACCGGTTTGCCTTGCTCCGACCCGGGCAACTTCGACGATCGCATCTTGGCCCCGGTGACTGAGAACACCACTATCAGCACCTGCTTCGGCCAATGCAGCACAGATGGCACCTGTGAGGCGCCCCCGACCACGTATGCTGTGACTTTCCAGGTGGATATGTCCGATTACACGGGCGCATTTGGCACTGTCAACCTCAACGGCACCTTTACCGGCTGGTGCGGAGGTTGTATCGCGATGAACGATTCCGATGGAGATAACGTATACACGGTAACTGTGGACTTGGCTGCGGACACAGTGGAATACAAGTTCACCTTAGACGCATGGACAGCTCAGGAAGAATTCGCTGGTGGAGAGTCCTGCACGAGCACCATCGATGGCTTCACCAACCGCTCCTACATCGTGGACGGAGACGCTACCCTCCCGGTGGTCTGCTTCAACAGTTGCGATGCTTGTGAAAGTGAAGGAGATGGGGGCGGTGATCCGACCCCTTCGGACAGCTTGGCGGTCTCCTTTAGCGTAGACATGAACAATTATGCCGGAACCTTCGGCTTCGTCAACGTGTCCGGAACGTGGAATGATTTCTGCGGTGATTGCAACCAAATGACTGACGACGACATGGACGGCATCTGGACGGCGACAATCGACCTTCCTGAAGGAGAGAACTACCGCTACAAGTTCCAGGTGGATGCCTGGGCAGACGAAGAAGATCTAGCTCCCGGCGACAATCCTGTGGGGCCCTGTGTCGTAAAGTCCGGGGGCTTCACCAACCGTGACTTGGATGTGGCCGGTGCTGATCCGATTGCCCTCGACACCGTGTGTTGGGGATCCTGCCTCGCCTGTGTTGGTCAGGATGACATCTTGGGCTGCACAGACGATATGGCCAGCAACTATGACGCCACGGCTACGGCCAACGACGGCAGTTGCATCTATGACGTTACTTTCAGTGTTAACATGAGCGAGTATGCCTTGGCTGGGACGGACTCCGTTTACGTCAACGGTGAGTTCAACGGTTGGTGCGGTCCTTGCAATGTAATGTTGGACGAGGACGGCGATGGCGTTTATCAGACGACCATTCCGCTGACTTACGACTACTATGAATACAAGTTCACGGTCAATGGGTGGGATGCACAAGAGAATCTCGCGGGACTCGATGGATGTGTGACGGAGAACTTCGGGTTCACCAACCGCGTCCTCCAGCTCTTCGGAAATCAGAGCGAGCCGGTCGTCTGCTGGAATAGTTGCTCTAACTGTGAGGGCAGTGGAGCCATCCTCGGTTGCACAGACCCCTCGGCCAGCAACTACGCCGCCACAGCAACGGAAGACGACGGATCTTGTCAGTACCCCATCACCTTCCAGGTGGACATGGCGGGCTATGGTGGCTCTTACGGTATGGTCAACCTAAATGGCAGTTTCACCGGATGGTGCGGTGACTGCATCGTAATGGACGATGCGGACGGTGACGGTATCTACGCTGTGACGGTCGACGTACCGGCTGGAACCGTGGAATACAAGTTCACGGTGGACGGTTGGACCGATCAGGAGTTCTTCACGGATGGTGACGTTTGTACAAGCACGATTGATGGGTTCGTCAACCGGACTCTCGACGTATCCGCAGCGGCCACACTCGACGTGGTGTGCTGGAATTCCTGTTTCTCCTGCGACGCCCCAATCGGCTGCACGGATTCCGGTGCCCAGAACTATGACTCCGAGGCCACCATCGATGATGGCTCCTGTGCCTACCTCGTGACCCTGCAAGTGGACATGAGCAATCAGGAAGTGGTCAGCGGCACATTCGTCGCGGGCGGTTTCCAGGGCTGGGATGCCAGTGGTACGCCGATGGACAACCCAGGACTGGGCCTGTATACCTACACGTTGCAGCTTGCCAATGGCACCCATGACTATAAGTTCATCAATGGTGGTGACTGGGCAGGTGAAGAGTCAGTACCCGCGGAGTGTGGTGCCGACAACGGTCAAGGCGGATACAACCGTCAGGTGGTTGTGGCTGGATCGGATATGACGGTGGACGTGGTGTGCTTTGGAGAGTGCGCTGCATGCGCCGGTTGCACCGATCCGTTAAGCGCGGAGTTCAGCCCGTTTGCCGGTTCCGATGACGGTTCCTGCGCCACACCGCTGGTGTTTGGCTGCACATACTCCGATGCCGACAACTACAACGCGGCTGCCAACAGCGAGGACGGCTCCTGCGAGTTCTCCGGTGGCAGCTCCTGCCTGACGGACATCGATGGGGACGGTGCGACGGCTGTGGGTGACCTGCTGATTATCCTCGGTGCCTTCGGACAGACTTGCGAGGAGTGATTCTAGGCACAATGAAATTGGGAAAGGCGCTCTGTCAGGGGCGCCTTTCTTTTTTTATCTGATTCCTTGATGCATCGGACAGGAGGTACCGACTCTAATTTTGGGATATGAAAATGTTGGTTGAGAGTCGTTTGCCGAGCAAGTGGGGAGAGTATGTGATGGTGGCTTTTGGGGAAGAAGGGGATCGTTACCCACATGTGGTCCTGCATCGCAACCTAGAGAAACTCAAGCCTGGTCGGGTGCCGCTCCGCATCCACAGCGAGTGCATGACGGGTGACGTGTTCGCTAGCCGTCGGTGTGATTGTGGGTCCCAGCTCGTGGCCGCATTAGACCACTTCAAACAAAACGGAGGTCTCTTGATCTATCTGCGTCAGGAAGGGCGGGGCATCGGCCTTGTCGAAAAACTGCGCGCCTACAACCTGCAGGATGAAGGCCTAGATACATTCGAGGCCAACGTGGCAAGGGGACATGCGGAGGATGCCCGGGAGTATGATGCGGCTGTGGCCATCTTGAGGCAGTTGGGCGTCGAGTCCGTTGGGCTTCTGACCAACAACCCGCACAAGGTGAAGGCGCTGGAGAACGCAGGGGTGGAGGTGGACCGGATTGCGGTCGCAGTGGGTGCGCATCAGGACAATGCAGCCTATCTCAAGGCCAAGGCCGACATTGCCGGTCACTGGCTTTGATGCGTTGGTAGCTCAACTCCAAAGCTCACGGGCGAGGCGGAAGGTCTGCATGTGGGCCTCGACGATGACGCTCACATCCTTCGAATAGCCTCCGCCCATGGCGCAAGCGACACCTATGTCCCGTTTCCGGCAGGATTCGAGCACGATACGATCCCGCTCCAAACAGCCTTCCAAGGTCAAGGACAGCTTGCCCAGTTTGTCAGAAGCGAGAACATCCACCCCGCACTGGTACAGCACCACATTCGGCTTGAAGTCGTCAAGGATGTTGTCCATGTGGTCTTGGAGCAGGGCCAGATAGAGGGGGTCCTCGGTTCCATTCGGGAGCGGTACATCCAACGTGCTGGTTTCCTTGCGGAATGGGTAGTTGGACGCACCGTGCATGCTAAAAGTGAAAATGCGATCGTCGCCGCGGGTCATTGCGGCCGTGCCGTTGCCCTGATGCACGTCTAGGTCAACGATGAGCACACGCCTGGCCATGCCGTTGTAAAGCAACAGGTCGGCAGACAGGGCCAGGTCATTCAGCAGACAAAAGCCCTCTGCCCGATTGGCAAAAGCGTGATGGGTACCTCCGGCGATATTGAGTCCGATATCGCCTTGGCTTGCAGCTTGGGCGCAAGACCATGTGCCTTGCATGATGATGGACTCTCTCCGGATTAACTCTGGGGACCAAGTGAATCCCGAACGACGTTCTTCCTCGCGGGTCCACGATCCGTTGAGGAGGCTGGTGTAATAGGAGGATGAATGACTGCGGATTATATCTTTTTCGGCCATGGGCGTCGGGGAGTGCCATTCTGGGTCATCACCGATGCCTTCCAGGCCCAGTTGGCCGGCGAGCATCACATACTTTTCCATGGGGAACCGATGATTCTCTGGGAGTGGATGTGCGTAGCAGGTGTGGTGAGCGATGAGCATCGAGGAATAAATTACGGTATGTGTTAAGCGATTGAATAATAAATTGGTAGAGGCTTATGGTGTGTTGCAAAATGCGTTGTGATACACATCACAGATTTCTGTCTCATCGTTTTTGATGTCGGAGTCATCTTTGTCGAGTACGACGGATCACGTTGCCCTTCCTTCTGCTGTCTACACCTGTAATTTCCGGTTCGGCACAAGACCCTCTGAAACGGATGGCCGCTGTCGAATGCTCGACTTCATTGCGGTTGGCCCTCTTCTCCAAGGGCTGAGCCGCCTGAGCTCGCATCATGTCCACAGAGGAAGTGAACCAATTCCTCGATCTGGCAGGGAGGGGACCTGTCTTCCGAATCGAGACGGGCCAAGCGTGCCCAATTCATCCGGGACGTCAACCGCGTTTACCAAATGCGGCATGGAAAGGACATGATCGTCCGAGAGAAGGATTTAAACGACCGGCGGCGGACGATCTACGTCATCCACCCCCGCTCAGGTACCGCATGAATTCCATGCAGACGACCGCAGCAACGGTTCCGACAGCATAGCCCAATACCGCGAGCAAGACACCCACTGGAGCGAGTGCAGGGCTGAAAGCGCTCGCGACGATGGGCGCACTGGCTGCCCCACCCACATTGGCCTGGCTCCCGACTGCGACGAAGAAGAAGGGTGCACGAATGACCTTGGCCACGGCAAGCAGGATGACCACGTGGACCAGCATCCAAAGGAGCCCGATCACGATTACGGGCCAATAGCGTTCCCAAGAGTGAACCAATTCTCCGATGTCCATCTTGGCTCCGATGGTGGCGACCAGGACGTAAAGGAAGACGCTGGCCATTTTGCTGGCGCCCGCCCCTTCATAGGCCTTCATGGGGGTGAAGCTCAAGGCCACCCCGAATCCGGTGGACAGGAAGACGAGCCAGAAGAAATGGCTGGTCAGCGAGCTCAGGAAGCGCACGGAAGAATCTGGATTGCGTTCTAAGGCGTCATCGAAAGCGCTCGCGATGCCCTGGCTGATGCCATCCCCGGCGAAATGGGCGAGTCCGACCATGAGAAAGATGACTCCGAAGAGGACCATGAGGTCGTTGAACGAGGGGATGCGCGCGATGCTCTGTTGGTAGTCCTCCACCTTTTGCTTGAGGGCGTCGACGGCGGAAGCGTCTGCCTTGAGCCGCTTGTCGATGACGGCACTGATGCCGGCACCGATCAAAAGGAACGGCATCCAGAGGTTGGCCACGAACACGTCGACGATGATCATAACGCTGAATTGGTCGTCCTGAGCCTGTGCAATTTCCTTGAGGGCAGTCTGGTTGGCGCCACCGCCGATCCAGCTTCCGGCAATGGTCGAAAGGCCGCGCCAAAGGGCATCGGGGGCGTCTCCCCCGAGAACGTCGGGTCGGATTTGGCTCACCAGCCACAGGGCCACGGGGCCTCCGACGACGATGCCCAGCGTGGCAGCGAAGAACATGATGAGCGCCTTGGGGCCGAGGTTTAGGATTCCCTTGATGTCGATGGACAGGCAGAACATGATCAGGCTGGCTGGCAGCAGATAGCGGCTCGCCACGTAGTACAGATTGCTGCCCTCGCCCGCTTCGATGATCCCGGTGGAGTTGAGGATGGCGGGCAGGAAATAGGCCATGAGCAAGGCCGGTACGATGCGGTAGAACTTCGCGAATTGCGGCAGCCGGGCCGTATGAAACACGAGGGCCAGGCACGCGAGAAGCAGGCCGAAGATGGGGGCGTCTTGAGTGATCACGGCCCCAAGATACAGGGAGTGCTCAGCAGGATGGACAGGTGCGGGGCGGCCGCTGCCCATTGTATTTTCGGGCGTGCGCTTTTCCGTCATCGTCCCCCTCTACAACCGCCCTGAGGAAATCCGAGAGCTTTTGGAGAGCCTCGCTGAACAGACTTTCCGGGACTTTGAGGTCCTGGTTGTCGAGGATGGCAGTGAGCGCGACGCCCGAGACATCGTCGAGGGGTTTGCGGATCGATTGGACGTGCGCTACTTCTGGAAGGAGAACACGCGCCAGGGCTTCACTCGGAATTTCGGCTTTGAGCACGCCCGTGGTGAGTGGTTCGTGGTGTTCGATTCCGACTGCCTCATACCCCGGACCTACTTCGAGGTGGTGGAAGCGCACCTGCGCGCCCACCCGGAAGTCGACGTCTATGGGGGACCCGATGCGGCGCATCCCTCGTTCACGCCCTTGCAGAAAGCCATCAGCCATGCGATGACGTCCGCCTTGACCACGGGAGGCATCCGAGGTGGCGCCCGAAATGTGGGGCAATATCAACCGCGCTCCTTCAACATGGGGATTTCCCGAAAGGCTTGGGAGATCAGCGGTGGGTACAAAATCAGCGTGAAGGGGGAGGACATCGAATTCTCCATGCGCCTTGTGGCGCATGGCCTCCATAGCGTCCTCATCCCCGAGGCCTACGTGTACCACAAGCGGAGGACGGATTTCGCCCAGTTCAAGAAGCAGGTGCGGTTCTTCGGGACGGCGCGCGTGAACATTCGGAAATTCTGTCCCGGTGCCATCCGGCCCATCCATTGGATGCCCACCCTGTTTCTCGTCTATGTGCTGACCATGATGCCCCTCTCGCTTTTTCTGCATTTCGGCATCGGATGGAACGCGCAGGTGTCCGCCCTGCCAGTCGTACCATTTGTCCTTTGGCATGTGGCCCTGTTCATCCAAGGTTGGGCTGATACAGGGTCCTTGCGGGTGGCATGGCTCGTGCCCAGAGCAGCCCGAATCCAGTTGACCTCCTACGGCTGGGGGCTTCTGAGTGAATACATCGCCGTTGTTCTCCTGCGGCGCCGGGACCCTACGATTGGTGAGGTCCGGGCGGTGCCCGATTGCCCGAGTTGAACCATGGGACACGTCCGACTCTTCTTTCTGGTCGCCGCGGCGATTTCGTCGGCCTATCTGTTGCTTTGTCTCGTTGCTCCGACGAGCCTCTCCTTCGAAATGGAGCAGTCCTGCCGTCCATCCGACCGGTTCTCGTCACCGCTGAGAACAGAGGTTCTCCCTGTGTCCATCGGGGTGATGACCCTCCAGACTTTGGAAACCGGAATCGACCAACAGGTGATTGACGTGACAGGGACCTGGGGCCGGCATCGTTTGCACATGGAAGAAGTCAGCTCGGACGGCGAGTGCCGACGTCACCTCTTTTGGGAAAGCACCCATTGGCCCTTGCTCCTCCGCGGAGCGGCGGGACTCCTGTCTTTGCGAGAGCAGATTCAGGCCGAGCTCGAAGAAGATTGAGGCCTTCGCCCCACAAGGGAAAGGGTCAGTGCACCAGGATGCGGACCGTTTGGGACGCTCGGGCATCGCCAACCTGGACCAAGTAGGCCCCGGCCTTCAGCTGCATGTCCGGTTGCAATGTCCAACCAGCCGTGGTGGACATGGCCTCTGCACGTTCCATGCGAACGATGCGTCCGTTCACATCCCGGATGGTCAAGAGGTGCAGTCCCGGTCCTGGCAATCCTCCAATGCGGAAGACGCCATCCACACTGGGATTTGGGAAGGCAGACAGGGTTGGCCCCGTCTCGAGGTTCCCCACTGAACTCACCAGCGGATTGCCGTCGCAGTCATAGCCTTCAGCAGCATAGTCACAGTTGCCATTCTCTTCCGTGGCTCCAGCGTCATAATTGCACGCCGTCTCGTCGGTGCAGCCGGGAACCTCCTCTGAATCGCAGATTCCGTCCCCGTCATCGTCTGCCTCACAATCACCCCCACAATCGCCCAGCGCATCGAGGTAGTCACAGCTTCCGTCATCGGTGTTGGCTTCGGCATCGAACGTGCAACTCAGCGCGTCGGTGCAGCCGAGAATGGTGACTTGGAGTTCGCCCTCGTCTTCATCGCAGACGCCATTGCCATCGACATCGACACACGGTTCGACCGAGGATCCTTCGACGCAGAATTCATGGGTCTGTTCAGCACCGAAGTTGCCCGATCCTTCGCCGAGGATATTGCCATCCGAGTCCGAGAGAGAGTACCATCCGGGCGGGGAATAATGCATGCCGTTCCCGAAGAGGTCCTCTACGGTCAGGGTATAGCACCCGTCCGAGGCGCACCCCTCGATTTCGATGAACTCGCTGGCATATTCATCATTGAAATAGTCGCTGCCTTCGAGCACGACCAAGCCCAGGTCGTTGTGCTCTACGGCCCAGCTGATTCCGTGAGGCAGAAAGTCAAACTGGATTTCCATGGACAACCACGTGCCTGGCACCACGTCAAAGTCCATGTTCAACGTGTCATTCTGCGCATAGTCATCGACCGTCATGGACGACCAGACGGACAATGTGTGTGCTCCTTGTCCCGCAGCAAGTGCGGGAAGCGGAACGAGCGTGCTCATGCCGGCTTCCAGTTCGCCGGACCAAGCAACGGCCAGCGGAAGTCCACCGTCCAGTGAGAAATGGAGGGTCGCCTCGGTCACGACCTCGGTTCCGAAATTCTGCAAGGAGACCTCCACGTCATGGGTGGCATTGCAGCCGACCGGCGCCAATCCCTGGATGGAGGCGATACCGGCGTCTTGGGCGACCACGGGGACGGTGCCTTGGCTCTCGAGCAGGGTTTCCCGATGGTCGAGGAGGGCAGAGCGCATGCGGCTTCTCTGCCCTTCCGTGAAGGCATGCACGCATTGGTCATAACCATAATCCATGTAGTTCTCGACCATCGTCTCCGGGCAGTCCAAGGCACTGCATCCCGCACTTCCCGTTGTGGGAGGGGTGTCACAAACTTGGTCGCCCTGGGCGTTGCAATTGGATTCCTCCGCACAGCCATTGGTCAGTCGGAAGGTGTGATAGAGACCGAGGTAATGTCCCATCTCGTGGGTCAGGGACTTGTTGAGGTCGTAGTTGTTGAGGAGATCATACTCCTCTCCAATGCCGCACACCCGGCGATGCAGGACGATGCCGTCATAGAATCCGCTCACAGGAGGGAGATAGGCGAATCCCAAAGGAGACATCCCTCCATTGAGGCCCGAAACCACCCAGATGTTGATGTAGTCCGCAGTGGGCCAGTGGCTCAGCGCCTTGACCTCGTTTTCTGAGGATGGGTGGAGGTTGTCTCCCGTCACCAGTCCGTCATCCCCGTATTCGGGAATGCTCTCCACGGCGTTGACCCGAACGATTCCCGTGCTGGGATTCCCGTCTGGATCCCGACTGGCCAACTCGAATTCAATGTCGATGTCCGATCCACCATAATCGCCGCGAAAATCCGCGTTCATGGCGTCGATTGCGCCGTGAATCTGGGCATCGGACAGGTTGTTCTCCACACCCACGGCTTCTCCGAGGTGGAGGATGTGGACCACGACAGGCAGGGTGTATTCCGTGCTCGTGCGGAAGGAAGTCGAGGCCATGTCACGCAAGGCGGATTCCACGGCAAAGAAGCTCCGGGCATAGGCTGTGTCCTCAGCCAGTCGCGCCTCGAGAATGGTCTCGGTCGCACATCGATCGCCCTGCGCGGATGCGGAGCTCCAAGGGGACACGAGAAGCAGGAGGAGCAGGGATGCGGAGAGACAGCGCGCGGTGGACATGAAGACGGGGATTTGATTCCCTTACTGCAGGCCTCAAGTTCAGGTTGCATTTTTCCTCTATAATTTGTCTTTCCGCTGTTTTTCAAACAGTTGGGGCTCGCGTATAATCCCTTGTAATCTGTCGTTACAGAGGCCGATAAATGACACGGGGCCCCGAAGGGCCCCGCGCGCTGTTCTGGTTATTCACAATGAGTTTCAGTCCACGTTCTCGACTTCGAGGAGTTCGACCTTGAAGACCAGCGTCGAGTTGGCGCCGATCACGTCACCCGTGGCGCGGGGGCCATAGGCGAGGTTGGAGGGGATGTAGAACGTGGTCTGTCCGCCCTTCTTCATGGTCTGCAGGCCTTCCGTCCAGCCGGAGATGACCTGGTTGAGGCCGAAGGTGGCCGGCTGGCCGCGGTCATAGCTGCTGTCGAAGACCGTGCCGTCGATCAGCGTGCCGTGGTAGTGGACGGTGACGCGGTCGTTGGCGTCAGGGCTGTCGCCGTCACCTTCCCGGTCTACGCGGTACTGGAGGCCGCTGGCTGTCTCGATGACGCCGTCCTCGGACTTGTTGGCCGCGAGGAAGTCCTGGCCGGCCTTGAGGTTCTCGTCACCCGCGGCGGCTTCCTTAGCCTGCATCACGGTGCGCACGAGCTCATTGGCCTGCTCGGGGGTCATGGCCGCATTGCCGGATTGGACGTCGGCGAAGGCCTGCGCAACCTGAGCGGGTACGTAGTCCTTGATGCCTTGGCTGGTCACGTTGGTGGCGAACAGCACGCCAAGGGCGTAGCTCAGGGAGTCATTCTGGTTTTCCATGTTGGGGGTGGGGGTGTTCTGTCCGTTGACGGCACAGCCGGTCCATCCGAACGGAAGGAGGGCGAGGGCGGCAATCAGCAGGGTGGGGGTGAGGGGGTGTTTCATGAGGATGGGGTGGAGGGACGGGTAAATGTCCAATCGGTGTCGTTGGACAGATGAGGATTGAATTGATAGCCTTCTTCGGAGAACGCCTTGAGCCCGTCGATGTTCTCCAACCGCTCCTGAACGATGAACTTGGCCATGAGTCCGCGGGCATGCTTGGCATAGGTGCCGATCATCTTGAATCCGGAGTCGCGCTCTTCCTTGAAATGACAGTGGACCACGGGGCCCGGCTGACCGGCCAGTTTCACTGCCTTGGCGTATTCCTGACTGGCGAGGTTGACAATCGGAGCCCCAGCGGCATCCTTGTCCAAGGCATCGGCCAAGGTGTTACCCCAGTGGCCGTAGAGATTGCCATTCCCCTCAGGGGACCAGCGCAGGCCCATTTCAAGGCGGTAGGGCTGGATGAGGTCCAAGGGCTTCAGCAGACCGTAGAGGCCGCTGAGGATGCGGAGCGAGCCTTGGGCGAAATCGAGATCGGTGGCATTCCATCGGTCGGCGCCCATGGCCCGGTACACCTCGCCATGGAAGGCGAGGACGGCGAGCATGCTGTTTCCAGGGTGGAAGGGGGGAGCCCAGTCGAGGTGGCGGGCCGCCGTCTCCTCAGCGAGGGTGGGGCTGATGTCCATCAGGCCACTGAGCTTATGCGGCTCCAGCGTGCGGAGCACCTCCATCGTGCGGGTGGCGTCCTCGAGAAACCGAGGTTGGCTGGCACCGGCAGCGGGAGCCGGAGCCTCCTTGCGGAAGGTCTTGGCGGGAGAGAGCAGGACGCGCATGGGGCCGCAAATCTACATCAAGGCCGAGCCGGGCGGGGAACCCTATTTTGGCTCCATGAACCTCAACCGCCTTGTCGCCGCCACATGGGCCCTCTGTGCCGCGGTTCCCATGCTCTCACAGGATTGTCCGGATGGGCAACAGCCGTTTGCCCTTCACCTTCACACCGATGCCTGGGGGTACGAACTCTATTGGGAGCTGACGCCCGCAGGCGATGCCTGTGGCACCAACACGCTGTACTGGGGAGGCAATGCCCTCGGCGTCGGATGCGATGGGGAGGGCATCGACGGAGCGCCGGAAGGAGCCTATGCCTCCAACGCGTCCTTCATCACGGACACCTTGTGCGGAACGCCGGGAGAGGCGTTGACCCTTCACCACGCAGACAGCTACGGGGACGGAGGAACTTACTTTGAGGTCTATGCCGATGGGGTTCTGAACCACGCTTGGCAAGGGACAGGCGCGGGCAACGAGTGGACCTTTGATCCGTTCGAGATGTCCGGGCCGGCCTACGATTCACCATGTGGCGCTGCGGACATCGAAGTCGATGGTGCGATGGTCCTCGTATCCAATGACAGCTGTTCGGCCGCGTATGGCGAGCCGGGAGCGCCCAATTTCCCGGGAGTGTATTCCTGTCAAATCAATGGAGGCTGGTGTGAAAGCGGAGTCACCGGTTCGGCCTGGCTCACGTTCACTGCAACCGAAAGCAATTGCTGGATCACAGCGTGCACGGACTCCACCGACTTCGACACCCAAATCGCCTTGTGGAAGGCGGAGGACTGCAGTGACTTCGAAACCTACACGCTCGTGGCGGCCAATGATGACCTCCCGGGAGGATGCGGACCGGGGGCCTACTATGCCAGCGGCATGTGGTCCGGCTGTCTGGAAGAAGGCGAGACGTACCTCATTCAAGTGGATGGGTGGCAGAATGCCCGTGGTCAGGCCGGCATCCTCATCGAGAGTGTCGAGGACGGACCGCAGGTCACGTCCAGCACAGGTGGACTGGCCTGTGCGCTGGGAAAAGAGCAGGACCCGAACGGCACGATCGTCCTGAACATCACAGGGACGGGAGGAGATTACTCAGCCGCATGGGTGGGGCCAGATGGATTCTCGGCTTCCGGGCAGCAGATTTCCGGATTGGGTTCCGGAACGTATTCCGCGGCCATCGTGACCAGCTGCGGCAACACCCTGACCCATTCGGTGACCTTGACCGAGCCGGACCCCATCGTCCTCGACATCGAACTCGTCCAGCCGGGATGTCCCGAATTGCCCAACGGTGAGGCTTACTTGGGGGCGAGCGGCGGAACACAACCCTATGAGATTGTCTGGTCCGGCATCTTCGGAGACATCGGAACCGGCGAAATCGTGGAGGGTCTGTCCGAAGGCGACTACGCTGTGGTCCTCGAGGATGGCAACGGTTGCACGGCCGAATTGTCCTTCAGCCTGGCCGCGGAGGATGACGCTTTCTCTTTCTCGCTCGGTCCCGACACCACCATCTGTGAAGACGACCAGCTCGTGCTGAGTGCGCCGGCAGGACTGGACTATCTCTGGAGCAATGGAAGCGTGGACCAGTTCATCATCGTGGATGGTGCGGACCTCGGCCCGGGAACCTATCCCATCACCGTCGAGGCTTCAAATGAGTTCGGGTGCAGCCATGCAGATGCCATTTTCGTGACGGTGTACGATTGCACCACGGGAATCGGAGAGGCCGACGGAGGGCCGGTCGGGCCACAGGTACTTCCCAACCCCGCAGGAGATGGCGCGGCCTGGGCCATCCGTTGGGGGTCCTCCGGGGCCACCGTCGAACACGCCTGGACCCTGCGCGATGCCCTCGGCCGGGCCATCCGCTCAGGAGTCCATGTCGAGACAGGAGCGGGAGAGCCGCTGATGCTGTCCACGGAAGGGATGGCCATGGGCACCTATTTGCTGGAATTGACCGAGGAGGGACGGGCCCTGCGGCTCATCCGAAATTGAGCGTCATGTCGTCCATCGATCTGAGAAGCGACACGGTCACGCGGCCCACGGAGGCGATGCTCGCCGCCATGATGGCCGCCCCAACCGGGGATGATGTGTACGGGGAAGACCCCACGGTCAACCGACTGCAGGATGCGCTGGCCGAGCGGTTCGGCCACGAGGCCGGGCTGTTCTGTCCGTCGGGGACCATGGCCAACCAGATGGCCATCAACGTCCACACCCAGCCGGGAGACGAGGTCGTCTGCCACCGGCTGAGCCACATCTACAACTACGAGGGCGGCGGAATCGCCCGCAACAGCGGCGCCAGCGTCCGCCTCGTTCAAGCTCCTCGCGGAGCGATGCCTGCGGATACCATTCGTTCGGAGGTGAATCCCGCCGACAGTCATTTTGCGCGGACCGCCTTGGTGTGCGTCGAGGACACCGTGAACAAGGGGGGCGGAGCCGTCCAATCACAAGACGATCTTGAGGCCGGATCGGCGGCCTGTCGGGACCTCGGGTTGCCGTTTCACCTCGATGGGGCGAGGGCGTGGAATGCCCTGAGGGCCACCGGCGAGGACTGGACCCGGTACGGGCGTCGGTTCGACAGCATTTCCCTGTGCCTGTCCAAAGGGCTCGGAACCCCGGTAGGATCGGTCCTGCTCGGAAGCCGGGCCTTCATCGAGGAGGCCCATCGGTCCAGGAAGGTGATGGGTGGCGGCATGCGCCAGGTGGGCATTCTGGCCGCGGCCGGTTTGCATGCGATCGACCACCACTTCGATCGCTTGGAGGAAGACCACGGTCGCGCCGCAGCCATTGGGGAGCGCCTTGAAGCCAACGGGGCGGTCGCGTCTGTGGCCCCGGTGGAGACCAACATTGTCATTGCGTCACTGCCCCAAGGCCGGACTGCAGGAGAGATGGTGGAGCACTTCGCTTCCCACGGCGTGCTGTGCTCGGCCTTTGGGCCGGACAAGGTGCGCTGGGTCACCCATCTCGATTTCGGGGAGGAGGGCCTGGCCCGGGTGCTCGCGGCCGTCGACACTTGGTCCTGATGGACGGGGTTTGACCCGTATTTTCCGGGCATGAACCCGAAGCCTCTTTTGTCGGCCCTGCCGGTCGCTCTGTTCGCCCTCGTTCTCACCCTGTCTCCGACCTCCACCCGCGCCACGGAGGGGATGTGGATTCCTGCCCTGCTCCAAGCCGTGGAGGGGGACATGCAGGACATGGGGCTCAAGCTCACCGCCGAGGACATCTACAGCATCAACCGCAGCTCCCTGAAGGACGCCATCGTCCAGTTCGGAGGCGGATGCACGGCGAGCCTGATCTCTGGGGAGGGACTCCTGCTGACCAACCACCATTGCGGATATGGACAGATTCAGTCCCACAGCAGCATGGAGCGGGACATTCTCAAGGATGGATTCTGGGCCATGTCCAAGGACGAAGAGCTGATGAATCCGGGGTTGACCGCGATGTTCATCGTACGGATTGAGGACGTCACGGATTCGGTGCAGGCCGCCCGGGCCATTGGACCGGACGAAGAAAATGCCCTGCGTGAGCGCCTCGCGGCTTCGGCGACGGAAGGCACCGGACACGAGGCCGTCGTCCGCGACTTCCTCTATGGAAACCAGCAATTCCTCATCGTCACCAAGACCTACAACGACGTGCGCCTCGTGGGAGCACCGCCCAGTGCCATCGGCAAATACGGCGGAGACACCGACAACTGGGTGTGGCCTCGGCACACGGGAGACTTCTCCCTGTTCCGCATTTACAGCGCTCCGGATGGATCACCTGCGGAACCCAGCGCTGAGAACGTGCCCTACGCCCCCGCCCACCATCTTCCCGTGTCCATGCACGGCGTGGAGGAAGGTGACTTCACCATGGTGTTCGGATTTCCAGGCCGCACGGAGCGGTACATCCCGGCAGCTCAGGTGGAGCACTTGATCGACGTGCTCAATCCGACCCGGATCGGCATGCGCACGGCCAGCCTCGAGGTCATCAATTCGGCCATGCGGGCGGATGATGCCACGCGCATCGCATACGCGGCCAAGCAGAGCCGCATTGCCAATGCTTGGAAGAAGTGGATTGGCCAGAATGAGGGCCTGATCGACTTCGGTACCGTGAGCGAGAAGCAACAGGCGCAGTTGGCCTTTGCCCGTGAAGTGGTGCGTCTCGGACTGGACGAGTACACGACTGTGGTGGGAGATTTGGGCAAGGATTTCGATGCCCTGCGTCCGTATCTCGAGGCGCGGTCCCTGTTCATCGAGTGGTTCTACTATGGTCCCGAGCTGTTGCGCTGGGCCGACGGGGTGGGAGACATCCTGACCATGGCCGCCGACAAGTCGGTGTCCGACAGCGCATTCGATGCCCGCGCCGCCGAGGTGCTGGCCCAAGCCGAGGGCTTTTATGCGGACTACAATGCCGACGTGGACCGCAAGGTCTTCGCCGCGGTGTTCCCCCTGTACATGGCCGCCATGCCCGAGGGCTTCGCCCCGGCGGTGGCCGCCGAGGCGTGGACCGAGGGAGCCGATGCCCGGGCCATTTCGGCGGACCTCTACGAGGGGTCCATCCTCGATGACGGCGAGGCGTTCATGGCGCTCCTCCGTGAGGGGAACCGCAAGGCTTTAAAGAAGGAATCCGGCGATGCCGTCCTGCGCTGGGCCAAGGAGACGTCGGACAGCTATTGGGTGCAGGTCCGCGGCGAGTACGGCAAGCGGATGGGGGCCCTCGACGATGACATGGGACGCTACCTGCGCGGCCTTCAGGAAGTTTACCCCGACAGCACCTTCTGGCCCGATGCCAACAGCACGTTGCGCTTGACCTTCGGCCGGATGGAGGGGAGCGAGCCCCGGGACGCCGTGACCTACAAGCCGTTCACGACGGCCAGAGGTGTCCTGGACAAGTATGTGCCCGGAGACGCCGAATTCGACCTGCCGGAGGGCCTGGTGGACCAATTGCGCCGGGAGGAATACGGCCCCTACGCCGATGCTGAGGGCAACCTGAGGGTGTGTTTCCTCGGGTCAAACCACACCACCGGAGGCAACTCGGGGTCACCCGCGATCAATGGCACTGGGGACTTGGTCGGTCTCAATTTCGACCGGACTTGGGAGAGCACGATGAGCGATGTGCGGTTCGATGCGGACCGCTGCCGGAACATCATGGTGGACATCCGCTATGTCCTCTGGGTCACCGACGTCTACGCCGGAGCCACGCATCTGGTGCAGGAGATGACCTTGACCGAGCGGGATCCAGACAACCTGTCGCCGGACTGGCGGCCCTTTGGCCCGGGAACGGGCATCGGAAGGGGATATGAGCAGGACGAGGGCGAACTCCGCGAGGAATTCCGCCGCCGCTCACTCGAGAAGCTGCAGGAGCGCCGCCGCCGGATGGAAGGCGGAAACTGAGCCTGAGGCGTCCTCAGCTCAGGAAGTACATCGCCATGATGACGATCGCGAAGAGGAAGAGGGCGAAGACAACCGGTCCGCCGATCTCGTTCTGTTCGGCTTCGGAGTGGTCGTGGTGGTCGTGGTCGTGTCCCATGGTGTCCTGATTTGCTCTGGGGCAAAAATAGCACACGGTCCGGGTCGCATCGAGGTGCTGGAATCGGGCTACCTTGTGCAGGCAACCACAGCCAGATTCAACCCGTTGTGACTGCAACACCTGCCATCAAGACACCGATCATGCGCACCGTACTTCTGGCGTTCGCCCTGTTGTTTTCCGCGAGCATTCTGGCTCAGGATTGCGAGGGCCAACACACCTTCACCGTCGTCATCCAACCCGATGCCTGGCCCTATGAAATGAGCTGGGAGCTGACCAATGGAGACGGGGACTTGCTCCTCGAGGCCAATGTGGCCAATGCCGAGGACACCCTGTTCACCTTCTGCGTCGACAGCGCGGATTGGGAGCCGTGCATGGTCTTCACGATGAACGATACGTACGGCGATGGCCTGGTGGGGGACGCGTTTTACCAGGTCTGGCTCGACGGGGAGCAATTGGTGCAGGGAAGCGGCAACTACGGCTACGGCCAGAGCCACGCCATCGACTGCCCTCCGGGCTGGACGTGCAACGAGGCCATCGGACTGGAGCTGGGAGACGAGCCGCTGACCGTGGAGGCCTCCGGCAATGTGGAGTGGTGGACGTTCACGCCCGCGGACAACGGCATGTACGCCCTCTCGAGTTGCGGATCCGGATGCGACACGCGGCTGTGGATCTACGACTACTGCAACATGAACAACTTCGACGACACCAATGAGGGATCGATCTACTACGATGACAACCAAGGCAGTTGCGAGGACAATGAGGAGAGCGCCCAGTTGTATGTGCTGCTTGAGGCCGGAGTGACCTATTGGGTGCGCTT
>PKDZ01000039.1 GCA_002862785.1 Flavobacteriales bacterium | reverse complement strand
TTCGGGTAGGTGCAGGACCCGTCGTCGTCCGTGGCGGACGCGCTGTAGTCACACGCATTCTCGTCGGTACAACCGGGAATCTCGTCCTCGTCGCACACGCCATCACCGTCGGCATCGTTGTAGCAGTTGCCGTCGCAGTCCAGGTTGGTGGCACCGTCATTGACGTCCTCAGGGTAGAGGCACAGGCTGTTGTCGGTGTCGGTAAAGACCCCAGCATTGCAGGCCGCGGGATCGGTACAACCCGCCGTTTCGTCCGCGTCGCAAATGCCATCATCGTCCGCATCATTGTCGACGATTTCGCCGTCCACGCAGGTCTCGCAGATGCCGTCCGTGTAGGTACAGCTTCCGTCGTCAATCGTGGCGGTGTCGTCATAGTTGCACGCTGCGTTGTCGGTACAACCGGCGCAGGTGAGGTACTCACAGGAACCATCGTCATCGGTGGCCGAGCCGCTGTAGTTGCAGGCGCCGGTATCCGTGCAGCCGCCCACTTCATCCTCGTCACAGACGAGATCGCCGTCGGCGTCGTTGAGGCAGTTGCCATCACAGTCCAGGTTGTCAGCATCCGGGTACGTACAGGAACCATCATCATCCGTGGCGGAAGCGCTGTAGTTGCAGGCCGCATCGTCCGTACAACCGGGCACCTCGAACTCGTCACAGACGCCATCTCCGTCCGCGTCGGCGAGGCAGTTTCCGTCACAGTCATAACCGGCATCAGCGAATGTGCAGGAATCATCGTCGTCCGTGGCGGACGCGTCGAAGTTGCAAGCCGTGTCGTCCGTGCAGCCAGGAACCTCGTCCTCATCACAGATTCCATCTCCGTCTGCGTCGGCGAGGCAATTGCCGTCACAGTCGAGGTTGGTCGCTGCCGGGTACTCACAGGATCCATCGTCCTCGGAGGCCTCCGCATCATAGTTGCAGGCCGTTTCATCCGTACAACCAGGAGAGGGAGCCGAAGAACCGAAGTAGAACGTGTCCCGGAATTCGTTGGAACCGTCACCATCGATAAAGACCTGGACGTAAATCTGGCCATCAATCTCACCCGTCGTGGTGAACTGACCGGCCAACACTTTCAAATCGTCTCCAGCCACACCGTTGGCGTCTCCGTTCAGGGCGTACCATGCACCACCGATGCCATCATCAATGGAAATGTTGCCGCCAGGGAGACCGCCGCCTGGATCGAAGTTGGTGAACCAGGGGTTGTCCGTTGACTGCACCGTGCTCACGTTGGCCTCGCCAGCCAGCGCATTCGGGGTGCCTTCCAAACCAATGGTCACCCACGAGTCGTAAGCGAGGTCCGGGTACACCGGGAAGAGCAAGCTGTTGATGCCGTTCGGAACCCCTGCGCCCAAAGTGGCGTGGTAAAAGTTCGTCGTGGTGTTGACGAACGTCGGATTCGTGAGATCACCCGAGACCGAAGACAAGAAGTCGTCGGGACCATTCATGGTGACATAAATATGGGTGGTGCTGTATCCTGTCAGGTCGACAACACCGAGGGCGCCGGCCAGAATGCCGATGTTCTCGTTGACCACCTCCACGGAAATGTCATAGCCTTCCGGGGCGGGAGCAGAATTCACAGAAACTTGCTGTTGGGCAAAAACGGTGGTCAGACAACACAAGAGGGCTGCGACCAGATTGATGGACTTGGACATCATTGTCAAGCGATTTGGTAAATGCGGTTTTGTGTCCCGGCAAGAGGACTATGTGAATTTAATCGAAGAGTTGACGAAAATCATCGACGCTTACAAACTGTATGCCGATGTTTTTATCTCTTTTCTTTTTTTCATCTACGATAAAGACGGTTTCGTCGAATCTTATTGATTTTTGAGGTGCGGGGTGGATAATCTCCGCTGTCAGAAGCCTCCAGCGACGCCACCTCGGATTCAAGGCCACAAACGACGGTTGGGGTCAGAGAACTTTGTCTACCTTTGCGGCCCTTCCACGGTACCATAGCTCAGGTGGTAGAGCAATGGATTGAAAATCCATGTGTCCCTGGTTCGAATCCAGGTGGTACCACATCCAACAAGCGGGCTGACACCAGTCCGCTTGTTTCATTCTCTGCATCTGAGTCCGCATGACCACGCCCGCACTAGATCCGCACCTCCACCTGGTTCTCGATTGGATTGACCGCACCCGGCCAAACCGGCTCGCGGTCATCATGGACCCCAACACCGAGAAGCACTGTCTGCCGGTGGTGTCCCCGCTCTTGCCGCCCCATACAGATTTCCTCCGGCTGTCTGAGGCGGGTGAGGAGATCAAGCGGATTGAACATGCCCATGCATTGTGGAGCAGTCTCGATGAAGCGGGGTACGACCGGAACAGCGCCATCATCGGGTTGGGTGGAGGCACCGTGACCGATCTCTCCGCCTTCGTGGCCAGTACTTACCTGCGTGGCGTCAACTTCTGGCTCATCCCCACCACCCTCTTGGCGATGGTCGATGCCGCGGCGGGCGGCAAGACCGGCATCAACTTGGGTGGTGCCAAAAACCGCATTGGCACCTTTTCCCATCCTACCGGTATCAGCCTGTCTCCAGAATTCCTCAACACCCTTCCCCCGCGGCACTTGCTTTCGGGCATGGCAGAGCATGTCAAGCACTTGCTGCTCACCCATCCTTTGGAGGACATGCCCCGGCGCATGGACGCCTTGCCTTCGCTCGATGGCCCCCTCGATTCCGCCGCCTTTGCCGAGCTCATCCGGGAATCGGTGGACATCAAGGACAGCATCGTCCGTCAGGATGTGGAGGAGACCAACGGAATCAGGAAGCAACTCAACCTCGGACATACGGCCGGCCATGCGCTCGAGTCGTGGGCCATTTCGGAAGGACACGACCTTCTCCACGGAGAAGCCGTCGCCTGGGGGTTGGGCATCGAACTGGCCATCAGTGCCAGCCGGATGAACGAGGACGCGCCCGCCGTGTCCATGATTCTGTCCATGCGGGCGGCTCTGGCGGAGCGGTTCCCTTGTCCGGTCTCCGCTCCCCCGGCGGATGAGTTGTGGACCTGGGCGAAAATGGACAAGAAGAACGATGCCGAAGCGGTTCGCATGGTTCTGCTCTCTGAGGGAGGTGAGCCACTCGTGGACCAGACGGTCGCGTTTGAGGAATTCAGTGCCGCCTGTGGAGCGTCCCGGTCCCGGCCTGCCTGAGCGACCTTGCGTAATTTCGAGCCATGGAGGTGAACATCGGTGATGTGGCGGCCCTGCTGGACGGACGTCTGGAAGGCGACCAGGGCATTTCCCTGACCGGCTTTGCCGGCATCGAGGACGCCAGCTCTGGCCAGCTGACCTTCCTCGCCAATCCGGCCTATGAACCGCAACTGTATACCACGTGCGCCTCGGCTGTGCTCGTGTCGGACACCCTCCAGCTGAGCGGATCGCTGCAGCCGGGAACTGCCCTCATCCGGGTGGACGACCCCTATGCGGCCATGGCCAAGCTCATGCAAACCTTCGCGCCCTCGTTGGAGGAACACCCTGCTCAAGGGGCCATCGATTCCAGTGCCGTGGTCCATTCAGAGGCCCGCATCGAGGCCGGTGTCACCATCGGGGCCCTCTGCCACATCGGGGCGGGTGCGACCATCGGTTCCGGTTGCGTGATTGAATCCGGCGCCATTGTGGGCCGGGACGTCCGGATTGGGTCAGGATGCAGGATAGGGCCTCGCTGCGTGCTGGGAACGGACACCGTGGTCGGGAACGATTGCATCCTTCAGGCCGGCGCCATTCTGGGTGCGGATGGTTTCGGGTTTGCCCCAACGGATGCCGGCTACGAAAAGGTGCCGCAGCTGGGCAACGTCATCCTCGGCGACGCTTGCGAGATCGGAGCGGGCACCACCATTGACCGCGCCACCCTCGGCTCTACCGTGTTGGGCCACGGAGTCAAACTCGACAACCTCATCCAGGTCGCCCACAACGTGCGCATCGGAGACCACACCGTCATCGCCGCTCAGACCGGCATCGCAGGGTCCACTGAAATCGGCTCCCGTTGCATGATTGGCGGCCAGGTCGGCATCAACGGACACATCCGCATCGCCGACGGCAGCAAAATTGCTGCGAAGAGCGGGGTCACCGCCAGTATCCTCGAACCCGGCCAAGTCCTGCAGGGCAATCCGGCCCGGCCCATCCGCGAACACCAGAAAACGCAGGTCGCCCTGCGCAGCATCATTCGCGAATTCAACAACAAGAACGCCTGAACCATGTCTGACTCCTCTTCCTCTGGCCTGCACGGTCCCGCAGTTCGCAGTGAGCGCCAGCACACTCTCGGCGCGAGCTTTTCGCTCGAGGGCATCGGCCTGCACACCGGTGAAATGACCCGGTTGACCGTGCACCCGGCCGATCCGGACCACGGTTATGTCTTCCAGCGCACGGACCTCGAAGGAGCGCCTCGCGTGCCAGCGGACTGCGACCTCGTGGTGGAAACCCGTCGAGGCACCACGCTCGAAAAAGACGGCGCACGGGTCCACACCACGGAGCACCTCCTCGCCGCGTTGCATGGGTGCGGCATCGACAACGCCCTGATCGAAATGGACGGCCCAGAGGTGCCCATCCTCGATGGCAGCAGTTGGCCCTTCGTGGCCCACATCGAAGAGGCCGGCACCACAGAGCAGGAAGCCGACCGGCATTTCATTACCCTCACCGAGCCCATCACCCACCGCTCGGAGGACGGCGTTGAAATGCTCGCCGTGCCCCCGGCCCAAGATGAGTTTCGCCTCACCGTGATGGTCGACTACGGAAGCCCGGTCCTCGGCACCCAGCATGCCAGCATGCGCCACCTGGGACAATTCGTCTCCGACATCAGCCGCTGCCGGACCTTTGTCTTTCTCAAGGAGGTCAAGGCGCTGCTCGAGCAGGGGCTCATCAAGGGCGGGGACCTGGACAACGCCATCGTGCTCGCCGAGCGCACCTACAGCGAGGAGGAAATCGCCTCCATCGCGAGCCTCGCCGGCAAGGAGGGCCTCGCCGTGGACTCCGGCAAGACCGGTGTCCTCAACAACACAACGCTTCAGTACGCCAACGAGCCCGCCCGCCACAAACTGCTCGACATCATCGGGGACCTCGCGCTGACCGGTTGCTTCATCCGAGGCCACATCCTGGCCGCCCGCCCGGGCCACGCCGGCAACGTGTCCTTCGCGAAGGAGCTGAAAAAACTCAGCCAGGCCACAGACCGCGTGCCCCATTACGACCCGACTGAAGCCCCGGTATTCGACATCCACGACATCGAACGGCTCCTGCCTCACCGCTACCCGTTCCTTTTGGTCGACAAAATCATCTCCCGCTCAGACGACAGCATCGTGGGCCTGAAGAACGTGACCATGAATGAGCCCTTCTTCCAGGGCCATTTCCCAGGCAATCCCGTCATGCCCGGCGTTCTGCAGATCGAGGCCATGGCCCAAGTTGGGGGCATCTTCGCCCTGAGCGGAGTAGACAACCCTGAGCAATGGTCGACCTACTTCATGAAGATTGACAACGTTCGCTTCAAGCAGAAGGTCGTTCCCGGGGACACCGTGCTCTTCCGCCTCAAGCTCGCCAGCCCCATCCGGCGCGGCCTGGTTCACATGACGGGAGAGGCCTTCGTGGGGGACAAGCTGGTCTCACAAGCCGAAATGCTCGCCCAGATCATCCAGGACCGCGTCCCCAGCTCCACCTCCGCATGAACACCACTGCTTCCACCGGCATCTCGGAGATGGCTGTCGTCCATCCGGACGCCCGCATCGGCGAAGGCGTGACCATCAGCCCGTTCTCGACCGTGGAGGCCGACGTCGACATCGGCCCCGGCACGTGGATCGGCCCCAACGCCACCATCCTCAACGGCTCACGCATCGGCAGTCATTGCCGCATCTTTCCCGGGGCCGTGATTGGCGGAGTCCCGCAAGACCTGAAGTTTGCTGGTGAAAACACAACGGCCGTCATCGGCGACCACACCACCATTCGGGAGTGTTGCACCATCAACCGGGGCACCACGGACCGGATGACCACGCGGGTCGGGTCTCACTGCTTGTTGATGGCGTACACTCACGTGGCACACGATGCCGTGGTGGGTGACCATTGCGTTCTGGCCAACTGCGCCAACATCGCAGGCCATGTGACCATCGAGGACTGGGTCATCATTGAGGGTGTGGTTGCCGTGCAGCAATTCGTCCGCATCGGTCAGCACGCCTTCGTCGCGGGCGGCTCGCTCGTCCGAAAGAACATCCCCCCTTTCGTCAAGGTCGCCCGGGAGCCGCTCAGCTACATCGGGGTCAACGCGATTGGACTTCGTCGCCGAGGCTTCCCCGATGAGTTCGTCCGCGCCGTAGAAGACATCTACCGGACCCTGTACGTCACCGGCGGCAACATGTCGCAGGCCATCAAAGTCGCCGAGATGGAGCTTCCCATCAGCGACGCCAAGGGGACCATCCTCGACTTCATTCGGGCCTCCGACAAGGGCATCGTCCGAGGCCCCTTCTGAATGCAGCCGGATCCCCCCCTCGAAATTGAAGCCTTGGGATTGGGCAAACGCCACGGGCGGCAGTGGGTGCTTCGCAACCTCGACCTCAACATCCCCGCCGGGAGCTCCATGGTCCTTCTCGGTGCCAACGGCAGTGGAAAATCCAGTCTGCTCCGCATGCTGTGCGGATTCGATGCCGCGAGTGAGGGCCGCGTTGCTTGGCACCGCGGGGACCTCGACCTCACCCGGCACCACGTGCCCGGACACATGGCCTATTGCGCCCCGGACCAGTCGCTGATTCTAGACCTGACTGTCCGCGAACACATCGAGGCCCACCGCCGTTTTCGCGCCTGCCTGCCGGACATGGACACCGAGGGCATCCTTCACCTTGCCCTCCTCGAGGGTCACCCGGATTCCCGCGTGCGCGACCTGAGTTCAGGGATGCGCCAGCGGCTGTCGCTGTCCCTCGCCTTTACCACCGCTGCCGCTGCCCTCTTCCTCGACGAGCCGGTCTCCCATTTGGACCGGGATGGGCGGGCCTGGTACGCGAACCTGCTCGGCGAATGGCGCCGTGGGCGAACCCTCGTGGTCGCCTCGAATCACAACGAGGAAGAGCATCCAAGGGACGCGGCCCGGTTCGAAATCGGCAATTGACCCTAGGAAGGGTGAATTTTTATTTGACTGTTAATCAGTCATTTATTTCGATTTCTTCCACTTTTTTTTAGGAAATCGAAACCGCACGGAGCCGCGGGGCGTAGAGGGGGGCGAATCCACAAATACCTCAAAACATGATTCGCTTCTCTTTCCTCTCGTTTGCCCTTCTCGGCATTCTTTTCTCCAACACGGCCCTCGCCGCCACCCCGCAGGATGACATCCAGTGCAAGGTGGAGCAGGACCAGGTCAACACGGCCATCTTCGTGGAAACCATGGTGTCGCAGACGTACCGCACTTGCGGCAAGGGCACCATCGCCAACCTCGAAGTGATCGCCAGCGTGCAATTCAATGGCGGCACAGTCGACATGGGTGTCATGGACGCCCACATGACGCCGCGTGCCCTGAAAACCTTTACGGCTGACAATTACAATGGCGTGAGCCTCCTCATGGACAACCTGTCCATCCCGGCTCTGCAGGGTGATGAGTTCATCATCATGATCAAGGCCTACAACGGAGCCAGCCTCGTGATGCCGGCCACGGACGACGCCACCAACTTCATCGGCGAGGTGCGCCTCGGTGGCACCCCTGAGGCCAAGAACCTCAAGTTCACGTCTGGCCTGCGCGGTGCGACGCCGGAACTCGACGCCGCCAATGAGGGCCGCACCCGCGGCAACGACAGCCAGACGACCGGCGCCCATGCCCGCTCTGCTGCCGGCCTCGACCTGAACGTCGAAGGTGACTGTGTGACTGCCCAGCGCAACAGCACGGGTGTGCTCAACTTCGAAGGCCAGACCTTCATGCAGCTCTTCTATGCCTGTGACAAGGGACGGATCGGTGAGATCAAGCTCGCCACTCCGTTTGTCGAGCCGGGCTTCAGCTTCGAGTACGCTCTGCTTCGCTTTGACAACAGCATCATCGCCACCGGCTTCTTCACCAGCGAAGACGTCACCGACGGTGAGCTCCAACTCACCTTCGACAAGGGTGCCGTCAGCAAGGACCAGACCGTCCTGCTCAAGGTGACCTGTCCGCAGGGTGCCCGCATCGCGGCCCTCGCCAAGGGCGCCAGCGACGCCAACTTCGGTCGCCTCTACGTGAATGGCCAGTCCATTCAGTACAACCTCGCCATGGCGATTGGCGTCGACTCCGCCAACGCCAGCGACGTGCAGTCTGAGAACGACGGCCGCGACGAGCTCGAGATCGGTGCCTATCCGGTGCCCTTCGGCGAGAGCCTCAGCATCACGATCCGTGGTGTGGTCAAGGCCGGTGCCACCCTCCAGCTCCTGAACCACGTGGGCATGCCCGAGCGCGTGATCTCCCTCGCCGGTGGTCAGCTCGACGCTCCGATCCGGTTCACGGATCTCGACCAGCTGCGCCCCGGTCTCTACACCATCCGCCTGATCAACGGCGACAAGGTGATGAGCAAGCGCATTCTCAAGGGCTGAAATTCCTGACAATCCCAACCGAAAGGGGCTGCTTCCGCAAGGAAGTGGCCCTTTTCCGTTTACTCGGAGCGGTGGGCAGGACGGAGGAGATCGAACACCGTCTTCACCGGGGCAAACGTTCGAAGGTCGACCTCGACAAACACCGTGTTCCAACGGCCCATGGCCCCGTTCCACAATCCAGGATGTTCGAGCCCCTTCAACGGTTGGCCGGCAAACGACTTGGACACGAGAAAATCCCGACTGGCATCGACGAAGGCTTCGAGGTCATACGGCTCCCCCCGGTCGTCGTGCATGGCACAGACCAGGTCGACGGGATTGAAGTGCGTCGCCCGGCCCACCCGATCCTGGATCACCGGGTCCGACACATCCATTTCGGCGGATTCCACAATCTGAGAGCGCAGGACCCCCCGGTCATCGCGAAGCCAGAACGGCCCGCCACCCGGTTCGCCCTCGTTCTGCACCATGCCCGCCACGAGGAGGGGCCGGTCCAGCATGGACCACAATTCGGATGCGCCAGGGGGGATCGCCTCCCCCGGATGGGCCACGCCCTGACGCAGCCAATCCTGCGCGGGGCCTACCTCCCCTTCCCGCAGAGCCGCCAGGGCCACATTCCGGGAGGCGATGAGATCCTCCGTCCGGCCGATGAGGGCCTGACGCCATGGCACCACCTGCTCGAGGGCGGATGTGGGGCGGACATTGTCGATGTTCTTGACGCTCACCAAGGCCCCCGGGTGGGCGCGCGAAATGGCGGCCAGGTTGTGCAGCAGCGCCCCATGCCCCCCGGGTCGAAACAGGGGGGTGCCGTCTGGTTTGAGAAAGGGGGCTCCCTCGGCATCCAGCGCCACTGTATCGGTGGAGGGGTCCTGGACCGAGGCCTCCACCGGCACACCGATGAGGTTCGCCAGCGCTCGGAGCTGCTCCACACGAGCGGGCATGTCTTCCGCCGGAAGGGTGAAATGCAGTGTGGCTCCCGGCTGCTCCAAGGTCCTTGACCATTCGACCAACTGGGCCTCAAAGGCCGTTTTGACTCCCCCCATTTCGTTGTGAAAAGGCAGAGCCCCCTTTGGCCGTCCCGGCAAATCCAGCCGCTCCACGATGGCCGACCAACGCTCTTCCCGCGTTCCGCAAGGACCCGTGGCTTCGGCCATGGACCGGAAGGGAAATTCATCCCAGCGGGCGTCCAACTGCTCCATGGCGGCCTTGTCGCGGGCCACCAAGGCCTTGAACATCCGGCTGGCCGCGCCGCTCGCTGGAACGAACCGCACCACGCGCTGGGCATCCATGGTGGCCCCATGACGTGCCCACGTCCCGAATTCCGCTTCCGACCAGCGTTGAATGCCCAGTCCTGGAGTGCACGGGGCTTCCGGGACGCAAAAGGAAGGGGTCGAGCGCAGCCGCTCCAATTGACGCCGCAGTTCGGACTCGGCAATGCCGTGCTCCCGTGCGGACTGGATGTAGGATGGTGTGGGGCCGTGGCTCACGTCCCAAAGGTACCACGCCGCCCGGGTCCGAATGGAGCAGGCTCAGGGTCAGGCCCGCCTCAATCCGGACTTCCGCGATGGGCGGGACGGGCTCAACGCTGGCCGATCGGCTCGCCCCAGCGCTCCGCCAGTCCGGTCCCGGCGCAGGGCATCGAGGGCGAGGGACAGGGAGCGCTTCGCTGAACCCAGTCGGGCTCCAATGTCGCCTTCGTTCTCCCCGCTGCGGGACGTCCGCTCAATGTGCACGATGTCGTCGAGCAGGGACTGCATGCCGAGCATGCTGATGCTGCTCCTCGCTTTGTGGGCGAGGGGATGAAGATCCCGCCATTCCCCGCGGCTCCATCGGGCCTCCATCTCATCGAGATAGCCCGGGACCTGTTCCTCGAAGGAATCCAGAATGCGCTGGACCATGGCATCGTTGCCTTGGAACACCTGCTGGAGGTAATCGAGGTTGTAGTGCACTGAGGACATGCGTGAATCGACGGAATGGAATCCGACACGCACTCTACGGGAAATGCGGGGGAAAGGTTACCGATATTGCAGCATGACCGACCGCTCGCAGAAACGCAGGCGCATCGTGGTAACCGGAGGTGCCGGATTCATCGGCTCCCACACGGCCGTTGCCTTGGTCGAAGCCGGCTACGAACCCGTCTTGGTGGACGACCTCAGGAACAGCCGCGAAGAGGCCGTGGCGGGCATTCGGCGCATTGTGGGCAGAGAAATTGAATGGCACTGTGTCGATTGTGGAGATGCGGCGGCGATGGCCCCTGTCTTCAACCAGCCTGTGCATGGAGCGATCCATTTTGCCGCCGACAAGGCCGTTGGGGAAAGCGTTGAGCAGCCGGAGAAGTATGTCGACAACAACATCGGCGGCACAGCCCGCTTGACTGCCCTGCTCCGACAACACGGGGTCCGGCACCTGGTCTTCAGCTCCTCCTGCACCGTCTATGGGGAAGCTGAGTTCCTGCCCGTTTCCGAGTCAGCCCCCATTTTGCCTGCTGCCTCCCCCTACGGCTTCACCAAACAGGCCTGCGAAACCCTGCTCCACCACGCCCACCAAGCGGCGGATGGCGACTTCGGGGTCGCTTTGCTCCGGTACTTCAACCCCATTGGCGCCCACCCCAGCGCGGAGATCGGTGAGCTGCCCCTCGGCCCTCCAGCCAACCTCGTGCCCTTCCTGACCCAAGCGGTGGCCGGGTTGCGCGGTCCCCTCACGGTCTTCGGAGATGACTATCCCACGCCGGACGGCACTTGCATTCGAGACTACCTCCACGTCTGTGATTTGGCCGCGGCCCACGTGTCGGCCCTGCGCTGGCTCGAAAGAAATGAAGGCCGACTCGAGACGTTCAACCTCGGGACCGGTCGAGGCGCCAGCGTGAAGGAGGTGATTGCCGCCTTCACTGCCGCTACCGGCCTCGACGTGCCGCATCGGATGGGACCCCGAAGATCCGGAGACGTGACGGCCATTTATGCCGACCCCACCAAGGCCGCCCGGGAACTGGAATGGGTGACCAAACGGTCTCTCGAGACCTGCCTGGAAGACGCCTGGCGTTGGCAGCAGCGTCTTGGACAAAAGGAGTGACAGTCAGGGAGACCAACCGGACTCCACGACCGCCCGCATCATCGCAAAGCCCACAAGGAAGCCGAGGGCCAATTCGCGTGGGGTGTGCACCCCCATCACCATGCGGGACCACCCGACGATGCCGGCCAGCAGGAACCCCATTGGCAACCAGGCCTCGAGGCCCAAACCGTGGAGCTGATTGAAGGCCCATATGGCGCCGAAGCCCCCGCCGTTGGCCATGAGGTGCATGCTGAGTTTGATGTGTCGATTCAGAAGCAGAGCCAACACCAGTGCGGCCATCATGGCCACGACAAGGCCGAGCAGTTCTCGCGGAAGGTAGACCCCGGGCCGGGTCAGGGCGAACCAACCGAGGGCCTGATAGAAGAGCACAATCAGGAAGGGCAAGGTGCGCTCGGACCGGTCGGACACCTCGAGGTCGCCGAGCACACCCCGGCGATGCAATGCGTAGAGGGACACGGCCGGCGCGACGGCATTGATGAGCATCACGGAGGCCACATAGGTCATGACCGCGGGCTGCATGCGAAGCCAAGGATCGACCGTCCACAACAGGCCCAGCACGATGAGGGGCGTCCACAGGGGATGGAACACGTACGAGACCAGAACCGCCAGCGCCCGCATCAGAGTTCTTTCCTCAGGCGCGCGACCGGAATGCCGAGCTGCTCCCTGTACTTGGCCACGGTCCGCCGGGCGATCTGGTAGCCCTTGTCCTGCAGCACCTTCATCAGCTTTTCATCGCTGAGCGGCTTGCGTTTGTCCTCCTCGCCCACGGCCTCCTCGAGGATCTTCTTGACCTCCCGGGTCGACACCTCCTCTCCGCTGTCGGTGGACAGGGATTCGCTGAAGAGCGTCTTGAGCAGGAAGGTGCCGTAGGGGGTCTGGACATACTTCGAGTTGGCCACCCGAGACACCGTGCTGATGTCCATGCGGATGCGCTCGGCGATGTCCTTCAGGATCATGGGCTTCAGCTCGGTCTCATCCCCGGTCAGGAAGTAGGCCTCCTGATGCTCCATGATGGCCTCCATCGTGATCTTGAGCGTGTTCCGGCGCTGGTTGATGGCATCGATGAACCACTTGGCCGCATCGACCTTGCGCTTGACGAAGGTGATGGCTTCCTTCTGGGCCCGGTCCGGCTTCCTGGCGGCCGCGTACCCGGCCATCATCTCGCGGTAGTCGTGAGAGACGCGGAGCTCCGGAGCGTTGCGTCCATTGATTTGAAGGCGCAGGGCATCCCCCTCCACGGAAACTTGGAAATCCGGCACCACCGCCTGGATGGGCCGGGAAGAATCCGACCCGGAATTGCCGGGCTTGGGGTTGAGCCGCGTGACCTCTTCGATGGCGGCCTTGAGCATGTCCTCCTCGACCTCGAGGCGGCTGATCAACTTGTCGTAGTGCTTCTTGGTGAAGGCATCGAACTGCTCGGACAACATCTGGTGGGCCAGCCGAAGCGGCCCATCCTCGGGCGCCGACTCAAGCTTGCGGTCGAGCTGGAGCAGCAGGCACTCCTGTAAATCCCGTGCGCCGACTCCGGCAGGATCCAGCTGCTGGACGATGCCGAGGACGGCCTCGAGCTCCTCCTCCTCCACCTCGATGCCCTGCCCGAAGGCCAGGTCAGAAGTGATGGAATACAGGTCCCGACGCAGGTATCCCGCCTCATCCAAGTTGCCGATGAGAAACGAGGCGAGCAGGCGCTGGCGATCGCTCACCGGGCGAAGCCCGACCTGCGCCGTGAGCCGCTCTGCAAAGGTCTCTCCGGCCCCGAAGGGCAGGTCCCGGTCCTCGTCCTCGCCATGGTTGTTGACGGCGTAGCGGTAACTCGGCGTAGGATCGTCTAGATAGGCGTCGAAGTCGAAATCATCCCGGGTCTCACCCCGGTCATCATCCAGTCCGTCCGCCCGATCAAACTCCTCGTCCTCCTCCCGGCCTTCCTCGAGGGCCGGGTTGGCCTCCAGTTCTTCCTTGATGCGCGCCTCCAACTCCAGCGTGGGCACCTGCAGCAGCTTCATCAGCTGAATCTGCTGGGGGCTCAGCTTCTGCTGGAGTTTCTGCTGGAGGCTTTGCTTGAGCATGGTTGAATTTAATGCAGTGATGCCACCGCATCCCATTCAGAACTCCGCGTTCTGGGGTGTCCGCGGGAACGGAATCACATCGCGGATGTTCGTCATGCCGGTGGCGAACATGACCAACCTTTCAAATCCCATGCCAAAGCCGGCGTGCGGTGCGGTTCCGAACCGGCGGGTGTCGAGGTACCACCACACGTGGTCCTCTGGAATGTCAAAGTCGGCGCACTTCTTCTTGAGCACATCCAACCGCTCCTCCCGCTGGCTGCCGCCGACGAGCTCGCCGATCCCGGGAACCAGCACGTCCATGGCCGCAACCGTCTTGCCGTCGTCGTTGGCCCGCATGTAGAAGGCCTTGATCTCCGCCGGGTAATCGGTCAAAATCACGGGCTGCTTGAACTTCTTCTCGACCAACCAACGCTCGTGCTCACTCTGGAGGTCAATGCCCCATTCCACGGGGTACTTGAACTTCTTTTTCTTGAACGGCTTGGAGTTGCGGAGCAAGTCAATGGCCTCTGTGTAGGTGATGCGGACGAAGGGGTTCTCGGTGACGAAGCGGAGACGCTCGATGAGGCCCATTTCGTTGCGCTGGTCGGCGGGAAGCTGCTTTTCGATGTCCGCCTCGCGCTTGGCGAGGAACTCCAGTTCGGCCGGGAAGCGCTCGAGAACCTTGGTGAGGACGAAACGGAGGCAATCCTCGGCCAAATCCATGTTGTCCGTGAGGTCGTTGAACGCCACCTCGGGCTCGATCATCCAGAACTCGGCGAGGTGCCGGGAGGTGTTGCTGTTTTCCGCGCGGAACGTGGGTCCAAACGTGTAAACCTTGCCGAGCGCCATGGCGCCAAGCTCAGCCTCCAGCTGGCCGCTAACCGTGAGGTTGGAGGGCTTTCCAAAGAAGTCGGCCGCATGGTCGACCGCGCCGTCTTCGGTCTTCGGCACCTCATCCAGGTTGAGGGTGGTCACCTGGAACATCTCGCCCGCTCCCTCTGCGTCGCTGCCGGTGATGATGGGGGTGTGGAGCATGTAAAAACCAGCCTGGTCGAAGTACTCGTGGATGGCATACTGCAGGCCGTGGCGAAGGCGGAAGACGGCGTTGAACGTGCTGGTCCGGAAGCGCAGGTGGGCCTTCTCACGGAGGAACTCCATGGTGTGGCGCTTCATCTGGATGGGGTACAACTCGGGGTCGGCGTCGCCGAGCACTTCGATGCGGGTCACGTCCACTTCTGTGGCCTGGCCGGCCCCCTGGCTCTCCACGAGGGTGCCCTCAGCCCGAATGGCCGCACCGGTGGTGAGCCGCTTGAGCAAAGCCTCCTCGGTGCCCTCGCGATTGAGAACGAGCTGCAGATTGCCCAGACAGGATCCGTCATTGACGGAGAGGAACTGGTTGTTGCGGAAGGTGCGCACCCAGCCGCATACGGTGACATTCTGCCCGACGAGTGCCGTGTCGAGCAATTCGGAAATGGCGTGTCTCTTCACGGCGGCAAAGATGCGGCGATTCAGGCCGGATTCGGCGCCTTCATTTCGTCGGCGGACACCACGCCGTCTCGGAGCCGGACGACCCGGTGGGCATAGGCCGCGATGTCCTCTTCGTGGGTGACCAGCACGACGGTGTTCCCCGCTGCGTGGATCTCGCCGAAAAGCGCCATGATTTCCAGCGAGGTTTTGGTGTCGAGGTTTCCCGTGGGTTCGTCCGCGAGAAGGAGGTCTGGCCGGTTGACGAGCGCACGGGCCACCGCCACGCGTTGCCGCTGCCCACCGGACAGTTCGTTGGGCCGGTGGTCCATGCGGTCGGCGAGCCCGACTTGTTCGAGGACCTCCCGGGCACGGGCTTCCCGATCCGTGCGGGACGCTCCAGCATACACCAGAGGCAGGGCCACATTCTCGAGGGCGGTGTAACGCGGCATCAGATTGAACGTCTGGAAGACGAAGCCGATCCGCCGGTTCCGGATGTCGGCCAAGGCATCATCATCGAGGGTGCCCACATCCTCTCCCGCGAGGCGGTAGCGTCCCGATGTCGGGGTGTCCAAGCAACCCAGCATGTTCATCAGCGTTGACTTACCAGAACCCGAAGGCCCCATCAATGCGGTGTACTCCCCCTGCCCGATGTCGACCGACAACCCCCGCAGAGCGTGCACTTCCTGCTGGCCGACCTGATAGGTCTTCCACACATCATCCACCTGTATCAACGTTGGCATGAGTGCAAGTTAATCCGCTCCCTGCGCGTCCTTGATTTAAATTCCGGGTCCCACCATGCTCAACAATCGGATTCTGAACACCACCAAGGCGCTCTGTCTCCTTCCCCTGTTGCTGGCGGCCGCCGGAGCGGGCGCCCAGCTTGTCACGGACAACACCGTCACCCCGGAGGAAGCCCTGCTCGACTACCTGCTCGGCGAGGGTGTGGAGGTCAGCAACATCACCTTCAGCGGTGACCTGAACCAAATCGGCAGCTTCGATGCCAACGCCACCAACATCGCCATCCTCGACGGCATCATGTTAGCCACGGGCGACATCGACGTGGCCATCGGCCCCAATGATGCCGGCGGCGCTGCACTCGGCGGCGGCAATTTCGGAGCGGGAGACCCCGACCTGACGGCGCTGAGCACCTTCAACACGAACGATGCGGCCATCCTCGAATTCGACTTTGTCCCTTCCGGTGACTCGCTGATTTTCAATTACATCTTCGCTTCCGAGGAGTACAACGAATACGTCTGCGGCTCGGTCAACGACGCCTTTGGGTTCTTCCTCTCCGGCCCGGGCATCGTGGGTCCGTATGCGGACAACGCCATCAACCTGGCCACCATCCCCAACCCCGTCTTGGCGGGGGAGTCCATCCCGGTGACGATCAATTCCGTGAACAATGGACAGCCCGGGTTCGCTGGAACCGCCTCCAACTGCAACCAAGTCTCCGAGCAGTGGAACCTCAACACCGACTACTACGTCGACAACGACGGAAACAGTGACCCCACCTCGGTCCAGTTCGACGGATTCACGGTCATTTTGACTGCGGCTGCCCAAATCCAGTGCGGTCAGACCTACCACATCAAGATTGCCATCGCTGACGCTGGAGACACGGCCTTCGACAGCGCGGTGTTCCTCGAGGGCGGCAGCTTCTCCTCGAACAGTGCCAGCATCGAAGCATCCGCCAGCATCGGGGGCGCTCCTGTCTTCTTGGGCGATTCAGTCGTGGTGGAAGGATGCAACGAGGCGGGATTCAACGTCATCCGCCCCCTTGCGGACTTCGCTGACACACTGGAGGTGACGGTGTACGGCACGGCCCAGTCCGGCATCGACTTCGAGCCCATCGACACCTCGTTGGTCATGGAGGCCGGCGTCAGCGAGCTGCTCATTCCTCTGATTGTCGTCGACGACAACCTCGCGGAAGGACCTGAAACGGTCACGCTCGAGTACCTCTACATCAACCTGTGCGGGGACACCACCCTGGCTTCGGCCACCCTCGTCATCCAGGACCCGGACCCACTGCTGGTCCAGGTTCCCGACGAGGTGGCCCTGTGCCCTCCCGTGGAGGTCTCCGCCCTCGTCACGCAAGGCTATGCCCCGTTCGTCTTCGGCTGGAGCACGGGGGACAGCACGGCCACCATCGAATACGAGGATCCGGAACCGACGACCATCACGCTGACCGTAACGGATGTCTGTGGCGACTCGCTGGTCCTGCCGGTCGATTTGGTTCCGCCCGCTGAACTCGAGGTGCAGATTGTCCAGCTCGACGAACCCTATTGTCCTGGAGACCCCGTCCAACTGGGCACCGAGGTCCTTTCCGGTACGGGCACCGTCACCTGGTCATGGTCCTCCAATGTGGACAATGCCACCGGTAGCAACGCCAACGTGAGCCCGAGCACCAACGAGACTTTCACGGTCGATGCGGAAGATGCCTGCGGCCAAACCGACGAGGCCATGTGGACCGTCCTCGTGCCCACCTTCGACCCGGTGGTGGCGTACGACATCGATCTGTGCCCTGGTGAATCCGCCGTGCTCGGCATCGAGGGGGGCACGCAGAGCTACACCTTCACCGACGAGGACGGTACGCCCCTGACCGCCGCCAACGGTCCAGGAACGGAGTACGGCTCCAATGTGGTGTTCACCAACGAAACCGGCAGCATGTACGTCGGTGATGTCCTCACCACGACCATCGTGGTGGTCACGGACGAGTGCGGGTTGAGCGATCAGGCCACGGTGGACGTGGACATCTGCGAGATGATCATTCCCAACGTCTTCACCCCCAACGGGGACAACAAGAACGACGAGTTCCAGATCCAGTGCCTCGAGTGCTATGCGGGTAGCGACCTGCGCATCACCAACCGCTGGGGCAACGAGGTGTACTCCAGCACAGACTACACCGGCCAATGGGACGGCGAAGGCTGCCCGGACGGGACGTACTACTATCAGTTTGACCGGAGCGACGGTCAGCGCTTCACGGGATCGGTCCAGATCCTTCGCGAGCGTCAGTGATGCCCTTCCGGAACCTGGCCCTCAGACGAGGGCGGTTCCCGTCATTTCCTGCGGTGCCTCCAAGCCCATGAGCCGAAGCAAGGTGGGCGCCACATCCGCGAGGATGCCATCGCGCACGGCCTCCACGCCCTCGGCCACCGCCACGACCGGAACGAGATTCGTCGTGTGCGCCGTATGCGGCGTCCCATCCGGGTTGCGGGCCAACTCCGCATTGCCGTGGTCGGCGATGACCAAGAAGGAATACCTGGCCTTCAGCCCGGCCTCCATGACACGCTGGAGTTGGCGGTCCGTCTCCTCGCAGGCGGCCACCACCGCCTCGAAGACGCCGGTGTGTCCCACCATGTCCGGGTTGGCGAAGTTCAAGCAGACAAAATCCGGAGGGGCTGCAGACCCCACGGCCCCGATGGCGGCATCGGCCACGCCTGCCGCGCTCATCGTCGGCTGCAGGTCATAGGTCGCCACCTTGGGCGAAGGCGCCACGGCGCGCTGCTCTCCCTCGAATTCGGCCTCCCGGCCGCCGCTGAAGAAGAAGGTGACGTGCGGGTACTTCTCGGTTTCGGCCAGCCGGAGCTGGGTGCCGCCGGCCGCGCTGACCACCTCGCCCATCGTCATCGGCAGGTTGGGCTTGTCGTAGAGCACCTCCACGCCCTCGAACCGCTCGTCGTAGTTGGTCATCGTGACGTAGTGCACATCCAACGTCGCCATGGAGTGGTCCGGAAAATCCTGCTGGGTCAAGGCCGTGGTGATCTGCCGGCACCGGTCGGTGCGGAAATTGAAGCAGAACACCACATCCCCCGGACGAATCCGGCCGTCCACTCCCTCGAGGATCGCAGGCTCCACGAACTCATCGGTGACTTCCGCGGCATAGGCGGCGGCCATGGCCGTTGCCGCATCCGGAAAGGCGTTCCCCTGCCCGTGAACCAAAAGGTCATAAGCCTTGGCGATGCGCTCCCAGCGCTTGTCCCGGTCCATCGCCCAGTACCGGCCGCAGACGGTGGCGAGTCCAGCACCGGTTTCGGCACAAACGGCCTCGAGTTCCTCGAGGTATCCCGCGCCGAGCTTGGGCGCCGTATCCCGACCATCGGTGAAGGCGTGGACCACCACGTCAGGCACCTCGGCATCGGCGGCGATGCGCAGCAGGGCGTGCAGGTGGTCCTGCTGGCTGTGGACGCCCCCCCGGCTCACCAACCCCATGAAATGGAGCCGTCGGCCCTCCTCCTTGGCGGCCGACAGCGCCTCCTGGAGCACCGGCTCGGTGGCGATGGACCCGTCCGCGACGGCCCGGTTGATGCGGAGCAGGTCCTGATAGACAACGCGGCCGGCCCCGATGTTGAGGTGACCCACTTCACTGTTGCCCATCTGCCCTGCGGGAAGGCCGACGTCCTCACCGTGCGTGGTGAGCGTGGCGTGGGGGTGGTCCGCCAGCAGGCGGTCGAAACAGGGTGTGGAGGCCACATGCACGGCGTTGTTGCCGTCGGGGCGGCCGATTCCCCAGCCGTCGAGGATGATGAGGGCGGTCTTGTTGGTCATCGGGGCGCGAAGGTATCCCCGATTTGCCTCGCCACAGCCGATTTTCTTCCTCAAGCCAACAGGGGGAATGGAATCCGTCTCGGCCCGCCTGAAGTCGGTTGTCCCGGCCCGGAATTCCGCAATGCGCCCATGCGGAACAGGTCCACCGCCTGGACATCAGGCTGATGGGCCAGGGTGTTCCATACGGCCTGCATGTCCGTGGACCACCGGATGTCATCCACCACCATCCACCCCCCTGGGAGGATGGAGGTCCGAAGCCGTTCCCATTGATCGAGAAGGATGCGGCCATCGTGGTGGCCATCGAGGAAAACGAGGTCGAAGCGCGGCTGTTCCGCCAACAATGTGGGCAAGGTGTCACGGAACGGGCCCACCCGCAGGTCGACGGTGGCTTCCGGGGCCGTCTTGTTCAGACGTTCACCCGTCAAGGCCGCCAATTGCGGACTCCCTTCGAGCCCGACATACCGGCAACGTCCTCCAGCCCCGAGCACAAAGCTGACTGCACCGGCCCCCAGACAAGTGCCCAGCTCGAGGATGACCCGGTCCTTGTCCGATCTCGGTTCAACGGATTCGGCCAAGGCCGCCAGCCAAAGGGCCTTCCTCCGGTCCGTGGACGCTGTCCCCTCGAGTTGGCCCACGGAAAGGCGACGGGTCACGCCCTCCTCCCCCGACGCGGCTCCGAAATCCAGCATCTCGATGAGTTCCGTGGACGGACGGGGCAACGAATTCCGGACCAAACGCCAATCCAAGGAGGTCGTCCGACGGGCACGCAACAGCTTCTGGAACGTCCCGCCCCGCTCGACAACGGGCAGATGGCGCCATTGCCTCCACCACCGGAACCATTGCCAAGCCGTCTGTGTCCGCGCCATGGCCCGCAAGATCGCCCTTCCGTATTTTTGCCCTCCCCGGGCGGTTAGCTCAGTTGGTTCAGAGCATCTCGTTTACACCGAGAGGGCCGGGGGTTCGAGTCCCTCACCGCCCACCACACAGCCTGACAATCCGCGCCACCGGAGGGAAACCTGCGTTGCGAAGTGCTTTTCCATGCTCTTCGTATCTTTAAGGAAGCCCAGCGGGAGAGCACGTCAATTCATCGAAAAGAGATGCCCCTTCGTCAATTTTCCATCGCAGCCGCTCTGTTGACCCTTCTTGGCTCGCCGATTGGCACCGTTGAAGCTCAGGAAGCGGAACACGATGTGGCGTTCGAATGGATCGAGGCGCAACTGATGGGCATCCGAGACGATTTCGCCCGACCCCCCGTTCACGCCCGGAACCTGTACCATGTCTCCCTGGCCATGTACGATGCGTGGGCGGCGTACGACGAGACCGCTGAGCCCACGCTCCTTGGCCACACCGTGGGTGGCTACACCGCTGAATTTGACGGCATTCCAGAGAACATCCTCCCCTTCCTCGACATCCCCACGGCGCGGAAGGAAGCGGCTTCCTATGCCGCCTATCGGGTGCTGAGCCACCGCTATTCGAACTCCCCGGGGGTCATTCCCTCCCAGGCGCGGTTCGACTCCCTGCTCACGGCTTTGGGCTATGATCCTTCCCTAACGTCCACCAATTACGCTTTTGGTTCTCCGGCCGCGCTGGGAAATTACATCGCCGAACAGGTCATCGCCTTCGGACTGCAGGATGGAGCCAATGAGGCCTTCGACTACTCCAACGTCTACTACGAGCCCCTGAACGACCAACTCGTGGTGTCCGACCCGGGCAATCCGACCGTGATCGACCCCAACCGCTGGCAGCCCCTCGCCATCGACGGCTTCGTCGACCAGTCCGGAGAGGTGCTGGAGAGCGCTCCGCCGTTCCAAAGCCCCGAGTGGGGGTGGGTCCAACCGTTTGCCTTGGAAAATGACCAGATGATCATGTACGAACGGGATGGGGAGATGTGGCCCACTTGGCTCGATCCCGGCCCGCCGGTCTACATCGGAGGCGACCAGCCCTTCGCCGAGGACAGCATGTACAAGCACCATTTCGCGATGGTGAGCATCTGGCAGTCGCATCATGATCCTTACAACGGGGTGATGGTGGACGCGAGCCCCGCCACCATCGGAAACGTGCCGTCTCTCCCGGAGGACATCGCCGACTACGGGGACTTCTACACCTATTTCAACGGCGGTGACGTCGGCATCGGACACGACCTCAATCCGCACACCGGACTTCCCTACGAGGAGCAGATCGTGCCCCTTGGAGACTACACCCGCATCCTCGCGGAATTCTGGGCGGATGGCCCGGACAGCGAGACCCCCCCGGGTCACTGGTTCAGCATCCTCAACGAGGTCATGTCCCACCCGGACTTCACCCGCGATTGGATGGGCGAGGGAGAAGAGCTCGACCCGCTCGAGTATGAGGTCAAAGCCTACCTCACGTTGGGCGGTGCCGTCCACGACGCCGCCATTGCCGCCTGGAGTGTGAAAGGCTATTACGACTATGCTCGTCCCGTCTCCGCCATCCGCTACATGGCCGACCAAGGTCAATCCACGGATCCGGCATTGCCGAGCTACAGCCCCAACGGCATTCCGCTCTACCCGGGCTTCATCGAACTCGTGGACGACACGGACGATTTGGCCGGAATCGGAGGGGAAAACATCGGCAAGGTCAAGGTCTATACGTGGCAAGGTCCTGACTACATCGACACCTACGAGGCCGACAACGGGCTGGACATTCCCATCGACACCGCCGGCAACATCGCCGGCGTAGGTTGGATCCTGGCCGAGAACTGGTGGCCCTACCAGCGGCCCAGCTTCGTGACCCCGCCGTTCGCCGGGTACGTCTCCGGCCATTCGACCTTCAGCCGGTCTGCGGCCGAGGTCCTGACCTGCATCACCGGGGACCCCTTCTTCCCTGGGGGCATGGGCGAATTCGAATGTCCTCAGGATGACTTTCTCGTCTTCGAAATCGGACCGTCGGTGGATGTGACCCTGCAGTGGGCCACCTACTACGACGCCTCCGACCAGTGCAGTTTGTCCCGCATCTGGGGGGGCATCCATCCAGTAACTGACGACATCCGCGGCCGCCTCATGGGCATTGTCTGCGGCACGCAGGCCTGTGATCTGGCCAACAGTTACTTCGATGGTTCCATCAACAACACCTGCGGCATCGGCCCGTATGGAGGTTGCCTCGGAGACATCGATGGCGATGGGGCCCAAACCGTGGAGGACGTGCTGTTTATGCTGGCCAACTTCGGCAACGTAGGACCGCACCCCGCCGACCTCGACCTGGACGACCTCGTCGGCACGACTGATTTGCTCATCCTGCTCGGCGTCTTCGGATGCACCTGCCCCTGATCAGCCCGCTTGCAATGCCGTGAGGGCTTCTCCCACGGTGAACACGCTGCCGAGGACCACCACGAGCTCCTGCCCCGTTCTGCTGCTTCTGGCCGCTGCCAGGGCGTCCGCCACGCTCTGGTGAATCGATCCGGTCCGGCCCGCCGACGAGGCCAAGGCGGCCAGCTCCTCCACGGGCATGGCACGAGGCACTTCCGCCGCACACCAGTGGTTGTGCGCCGTCTCCGGCAGACAGGAAAGGGCTTCAACCACATCCTTGTCCGCCACCGCCGCGTAGACCAGTCGAACTGGCCGGCCGAGGGCCTCCAAGGCCTTGCCGGCCGCCGTGATCCCCTCCACGTTGTGCGCGCAATCCAACAAGCAATCCTCATCCCAGAATTGCCAGCGACCACGCAGGCCCCAGGCCACAGGACCCGCCATCAGAATTTTCTCATCCGTGGCAGCTTGTCCCGGCAGCAGGTGAAGAATGCGACGCGCCACCGCGCGGTTCCGAGAAAGCCACTCCGGGCCCTTCATCCGTTCTGGGTCCGGCAGGCCATCGTGGACTTCCACCCCCAGCCGCAACGATTGCTCCAGCACCACAGACCGCGCTTCCGGCGGCAGGATGCCCAGCACACAGGGCGCGCCTTCTTTCAGAATGCCCGCTTTCTCGCGAGCGATGGAGCGCAGGTCGTTGCCGAGGAATTGCTGGTGATCCATCCCGATGGACGTGATGGCCGTCACCAGCGGCGCTGGAAAAATGTTGCTCGAATCCAACCTCCCCCCCATCCCGGTCTCCAACACCGCCACATCGACTTCAGCCTTGCGGAAGGCGTCGAGTCCCATGGTGAACATGACTTCAAAGAAGCTGGGCTCCCATGTGCGCCAGACCTTCATGTTGTCCGCCACGAAGGCGACGAAATCCGATTCAGAGATGCAGGTCCCGTTGACGCGGATTCGTTCGCGTGGATCCTCCAAATGCGGCGACGTGGACAACCCCACTTTCAGGCCTCGGGCCTGGAGCGCTGCAGCCACGGCATGGGACACCGAGCCCTTGCCATTGGTGCCCGCGATGTGAATGACCTGAAGCCCCTTTTCCGGATGGCCAAGGGCGTTACACAGCCCGAGGGTCTTGGACAAATCCAAGCGGTACCGCACAGGTCCTGTCCTCTGAAACATGGGCAACTGCGCGTACAGCCATTCCAACGTCTGTGGGTAGGTCATGGTACGCTGTTCTTCACCCCAGCTCGTAGGAGGTCACGCCGTACATCCGGTCCGCGGGCCAAGCGGGAGTGGGACCGTGCACCATCCGGGCCACTTCAAAAACGGGCTCTCCGGGATTCCACCCTTCGAAATCGCACCAATCCATGAGCGCATCGAAGTCCGCCCGGTCCAAGGTGGTGAACGCCAGGTCTTGGATGCGGTTTGCAGAAAAATCGGCCGGAAGAGACTGCTCAGGCCAAGCGCTCATTGCAACTCGAAGTTGAATTGAATCCACCCGATGCGGGTTGGCTTGGTCGGGTGGCTGCTGAACTTGGCCGTCAGGGCCGCTTCCTTGGCCAAGGCCACCAAGCGGCTGCTCGACGTCGTGCTGTTGTTGGGGTCAAATCGGGCATCCGTCACCCGTCCGGATTTGTCGACGTAAATCTTCATTCGCACCACCCCCTCCTCATCGGGTTTGCGGTCTAGGCTCGGCTCACCAATCATGGTGCCACCCTCGAGGAAGCTGTCTCCGAAATCTCCGGAGACCACGCCCGCGCCTTCGATCTTCCCATCCTCAGCGCCACTGTTGCCAATCCCCTCCTGCTGGCCCTCCGAGCCGCCACCGCCGCTGTTGCTGAACATCTGGCTCAGGGCGTTGGACAGGTCTTGGGAGATTTCAGGCTCCGGGTCGGGATCCTCGACCTCCGTCACCTCTTCCACCACCTCCTCCTGTGCGGGAACATCCACTTCACTCGATTCCTCGGTGACCACGGCTTCCACAGGCGCCACTTCCTCCACCGTGCTTTCGCTCACCTCCTGTTCGATGACCTCCTCCACCTGTTCAGAGGGCACTTCGGTCTCGCGCTCGCCACCGGCTTCTTCCACATTGCCGAAGTCCGCCACACCCACGGCCACGAATTGCTCCCCCGGTGGGGGGGTGACCTCCTGAAACGCCACGAGAAACAGGCACCCCACCACAATCACAGCGTACGTCACCGTCGAAAAGACGGCGGCGCGGCGGCGCTCGCGGCGTTCCTGCTCGGCCTGGTGGGCGTTCCAGTCAAAGTGCGACATGGGCGTATCAGCGGGTGGGTTGGGCGCCGAGCATGACCTTCCAGTCGTTCGCCTTGGCCAGGCCAATCACCTCGACGGTCTGCCCGGTGGGCACCTCCTTGTCGACTTGCAAATACAATACCGGATCGCTTTGGTCGGCGAATTTGACCTTCAGGGCGGGCTCGATGTCGGCCCGTGCGATGGCGGTGCCGTTGAGGTAATAGGTTCCGTCGGGCTTGATTGAAACGGTCAGCCGCGAGCTCGCACTGCTCGTGCCCTTGCTCTGCGGCAGGTCCACGTTGACCCCATTCGACACCAGCGTCGATAGAATCACGAAGAAGATGAGCAGCAGGAACACGAGGTCCGTCATCGAGGACATGTTGCCCCCGGCCTGCACCTGATTGCGTTGTCCGAGGTTCATCAGCGGGCGGGTTCCTCGAGGATGTCGATGAATTCAAGGCTGCTGGCCTCCATCATGTGGATGACCTTGCTCACACGGCTGACCAGGTGGTTGTACGCCATGTAGGCAATGATGCCGACGATCAGGCCAACGATGGTCGTGATCATCGCCTGCTTCGTGCCGGACGAGATGTCGTCCACCCGGACCATGCCGGCGTTTTCCATGTCGAGGAAGACGTTGACCATGCCGATGACCGTTCCGAGGAACCCGATCATGGGCGCCGCTCCCGCAATGGTAGCCAAGGTGCTGAGGTTCTTCTCGAGGCTGTAGATCTCCAGCTTTCCGACGTTCTCAATGCTGGCGGAGATGTCCTTGAGGGGCTTGCCGATGCGGGCGATGCCTTTGTGCAACATCCGGGCAATGGGCGTCCCACTCTGTTCGCAGAGGTTCCGGGCCGAGTCGAGGCTGCCCGCGGACAGGTAGTCCTTCAGCTTGGCCATGAAATCGCCGTCCTCCTTGGCGGCCTTGCGGATGGCCATGGAGCGTTCGAAGAAGATGAAAATGGCGATGAAGCTCATGACGGCGAGCGGCAGCATGATGTACCATCCACCGGAGAGCAGGAGTTCGAAGATGGACACATCGCGGGTGACCACCTCACCGGTGGCCGACAGGACATCGGAGGCACCCTCGGCCTCCTGGGCGGTGGAACCGCCGAGGGTCAGGTCCTGAATGCGGGCGAGGACGAGAAGGGGAAATTGCATGGCGTTCTCTCTGCGTTGTAGCTCAACGCCGAAGGTCGCCGATTCCGTATGCGGGGCGGGACAGACGGGGGAAGGGTTACCCTCCTCCGATTGTTTACACCGTCAGGGTCAGGCGCCCATGCCGAACATCAGCCAGTACACGGCCGCACCGGCGAGGTAGCCGGCAATGGCCAACAAGCTCATGCGCTTCATGTACCACACGAAATCAATCTTCTCGAGGCCCATGACCGCCACGCCGGCTGCAGAGCCAATGATCAGGGCCGAACCGCCGGTCCCTGCGCAGTAGGCCAGGAACTGCCAGAAGATGCCGTCCTGAACGAAGAAGCCCATCCAGGCATCCATCGTGCCCGGCGCCGCCACTTCGTACATGCCCATCGAAGCGGCCACAAGGGGCACATTGTCCACGATGGCCGAGAGCAGTCCGATGGCAATGTTGATCAGGTAGACGTCCCCGAGGGAATCCCGCAGCCAATCGGCCGTGGCGATCAGGTGGCCCGCCTCCTGCAGGGCCCCCACCGCCAACAGAATGCCCAGGAAGAACATGACGGAGGCCGTGTCGATTTTCCGCAGGACCCCCACCACACTCAACTTGGAGCGTTCCTGGTCATTCTTCGACCGGTGCAGCACCTCAGTGGTGAGCCACAGGACGCCGAGGGAGAGCATCATGCCCATGAAGGGTGGCAGATGGGTCACCGTCTTGAAGACCGGAACGAACAGCAAGCCACTCACACCCATGGCGAAAATCAGGTTGCGCTCTCCTTGGGTCGTCGGATCCGCAGCTTCATCGGGATCGGCCTGGTCTGGACGGTCCACCTCTCCCTTCATCCGCATCGACATGATGCCGATGGGCACCACCATGCAAACGATGCTCGGCAGAATCAGGTGGGTCACGATCACAGGGGTGGTCAGCTGGCCGCCAATCCACAGCATGGTCGTTGTGACGTCGCCAATGGGCGACCAGGCACCCCCAGCGTTGGCCGAAATGATGACCGCACCGGCAAACAGCCACCGCGTGGGCTTGTCCGCGATCAGCTTGCGGAGCAGGGAAATCATCACGATGGAGGTCGTGAGGTTGTCCAGCGCCGCGGAAAAGAAGAAGGTTAGGGTGGCGATGATCCAGAGCAAGCGGCCCTTTTTCCGGGTTTTGATCCGGTCGGTGATGATGGCAAACCCATTGTGGGCATCCACCAATTCGACGATGGTCATGGCCCCGAGCAGGAAGAAGAGGATGCTCGAGATTTCCTCCATGTGGTGGAGCAGCCGGTGCTCGAAGAAGACCTTCAATCCACCATGGCCGTCACCGCCATGGCCGTGCAGAAAGTCATTGAAGGAGTCCACCAGGTGACCCGGCGCCTGGTGCCAACCCAGCACGAGAATGGCCCAGCACAGCGTGCCCGTGATCAGGGCACTGGCCGCCTTGTCGATGTGGAGGTTGTGCTCAAGAGCGATGAGCAGGTAACCCAGGACAAAGACGAGGATGAGGAGCGTAGCCATGTGGGCAGTGAATCAGACGAGTTGTTCGAGTGCGATGGACAGGGCCGTGGAGGACAATCCGTTGCGCTCGGGGCTTCGGGCATGGCACCGTTCCATCGCGGAGCGGATGCAGTCCGAGGTGTCCACGAAGATCGCACCATCTTCCAATTGAACGTCACCATCGCCCATCAGATATCCAAACACACGGGCCATCCCACAGTTCGCAATGAAGTCGGGAATCACGGCACAGGCGCGGTCCGCCTTTTCGGAAATGGGTCCGTAGAAGATGGCCTTGTCAGCAAACGGGACGTTGGCCCCGCACGAGATGACCTCGAGGCCGGCGGCCAGCATCCGGTCGAGCTGGTCCTCGGTCACGAGGCGAGACGCGGCACACGGCAGGAACACGTCCGCTCCGACCTCCCAAATGGTGCGATTGACCTCCTCGAAGCTGACGAGATCGGGGGTCGACAAGGCATTGCCTTTCTTCGAGAGGAAGAGCTCCCGCACCTCATCGAGGCCCATGCCATCCGGACGGAGCAGGCCCCCGACCCGGTCGATGATGCCGGTGATCACCGCGCCCCGCTGGGCCAAATACAAGGCCGCTGCGGCCCCCACGTTGCCCCAGCCCTGGACGAGCACGCGCTTGCCCCGGACGGAACCGCCGTAGAGGTCGTAGAAATGGCGCACGGATTCCGCCACGCCATAGCCGGTGATCATGTCCGCCACACGGTATCGGACGCCCCCGCCATCGGGCAGGAAATCCGCATCCTCGACCACCTTGCTGACGCCTTGGCGCAGGCGGCCAATGCGCCGCACCTTCTGGGCTTCGTCCGGCTTGAAATGGCCGTTGAAGACGCCCTCTTGGGGATGCCAGACGCCGCAGGCCTCGGTCATCGGGATGACCTCCAGGCCCGCGTCGACATTGAGGTCCCCTCCGGTGCCGTAATAATGCTTGAGGAGCGGGGTCACGGCCTGATACCAACGGCGCAGGACGCCCTCCTTGCGAGGGTCGGCCGGATCAAAATCGATGCCACTCTTGGCACCTCCGATCTGGGGTCCACTGACGGTGAATTTGATCTCCATCGTCTTCGCGAGGGAGACCACCTCGTTGCGGTCAAGGCCCTTCCGCATCCGGGTGCCGCCTCCGGCCGCACCGCCGCGCAAGCTGTTGATGACGACCCAACCCCGAGCCTCCGTTTCAGAATCCGTCCATTCGAAGACGATTTCCGGGGCGCGGGCGCTGTACTGGTCGAGAAGCTCCTTCATGTTCGAATCGTGTCCCCGGGACATCAGGGCGTCGCGAAGGTACCGAAGAGAACCCCTCCGCAGACATCCTGTGAGGCGCCGGTCACCGTCGCCAGCGAGGTGAATTGACCCTGTGCCGTGCGGAGCGCCAGCCAAGCGAACGCGACGGCCTCTTTGCCATCCACCCACTCCGGTTCCGGGATCTCCAGCGCCCACCCCATGGGCAGCATGGAGCGCAACCGCTCCATGAGGTGCTGGTGATGCGCACCGCCGCCGGTCACGAGCAAGATGCGGTTGGATCCTTCCGACGGGTCGAGGCTGCTGGCTGCCGTCTTGGCCAACCACTCCACGGCTGTGGCGGACGCATCCCGGGGGTCAGGAATGCGATCCAGGACGGCATGCAGCGGGTCGAGGTCTTCTGCGGCCAGCGACTTGGGTCCCTCGCGATGAAGGTAGGACCACGCCTCCAGCTCGGCGAGGGCGTCTTGCTGGACGGTCCCGCTTTTCGCGAGGGCACCATCCCGGTCGAAGGCCAGTCCTGCCCGCCGGGCCTGGCGGTTGAGAAGGAGGTTGGCCCCGCACACGTCGGCCGCCCTCACAGAGCCGCCGGTCGACTTCGGAAGCCAGGTAAAGTTGGCGATGCCACCGAGGTTGAGACAAGCGCCATGGCCGGCAAAGACGACGCTATCAAACAGGGGCACGAGGGGGGCTCCCTGGCCGCCGGCCGCCACATCTGCCGACCGGTAGTCGGCCACCACGGGCAAACTCAATGTGTTGGCCAGATGCGCACCCGCCCCAATGGCCCGGGTCCCCCTTCCACCGGGCTCATGGTACCAGGTGTGGCCGCTGAAACCAACGAGGTGGGCCGGCCCATGGACCGCAGCCCACACCCGAAGACATCCCGCAATCCGGTCCGACACCCACTCCGTCCATTGCTGCTCAAGCCGGAGAGCCTCCAGTTCGGACAAGATGGAAAGTTCCCGCAACCGCTTGGACCACTCGGGACCGTAGTCGAAGGCCGTCCATTCAAGGAGGGTCACGGCCGTCCCTTCCTTCCTGATTTCGACCAGCACCACATCAAGGCCGTCACAGGATGTGCCCGACATGGTCCCGATGACGCGCCAAACCCTGTCTTCCGGATAAGACGTGGGGGCATCCTGAGCTATCTTTGTCGTCCTCACCTTACGAGACTCCTGCAATGATCCTGGAACTCAACGAAGAGCAGCGCGCCGTGCGCGACGCGGCCCGCGATTTCGCCCAGAACGTCCTCAAACCCGGCGTCATCGACCGGGACAACGAACAGCGCTTTCCCGCCGACGAGGTTCGCCAGCTCGGTGAATTGGGCTTCATGGGCATGATGGTCGACCCCAAATATGGCGGAAGTGGCATGGACACGGTGAGCTATGTTCTCGCCATGGAGGAACTGTCCAAGATTGACGCCTCCGCCTCGGTCTGCGTCTCGGTCAACAACAGCCTCGTTTGCTGGGGATTGGAAGAATATGGAACCGAGGAGCAGAAGGAGAAGTTCCTCGCCCCCCTCGCCCGGGGGGAGAAGATCGGGGCCTTCTGCCTGAGCGAGCCCGAAGCGGGAAGCGACGCCACCAGCCAACGCACGACGGCCATCGACATGGGGGACCATTACCTCCTCAATGGCACCAAGAACTGGATCACCAACGGTGGTTCGGCCAGCACCTACCTGGTCATCGCACAGACCGACGCCGACAAGGGCCACCGCGGCATCAATTGTCTCGTCGTGGAGCGCGGAATGGAGGGCTTCATCGTCGGGGCGAAGGAGGACAAGATGGGCATCCGCGGCAGCGATACACACACTCTGATGTTCCAGGATGTCAAGGTGCCCAAGGCCAACCGCGTCGGTGAGAACGGATTCGGTTTCAAGTTCGCCATGAAGACCCTCGCTGGCGGTCGCATCGGCATCGCCGCCCAAGCGCTGGGCATCGCCTCCGGCGCCCTGGAATTTGCCCTGGCCTACTCCAAGGAGCGCAAGGCTTTCGGCAAGGAAATCCACAAGCATCAGGCCATCGCCTTCAAGCTCGCCGACATGGCCACCGAGGTCGAGGCCGCCCGCATGCTCTGCCTCAAGGCCGCGTGGCTCAAGGATCAGGGTCAGGACTACGACCTCGCCAGCTCGATGGCCAAACTGTACGCCTCAGAGGTGGCCGGCCGGGTGACGGACCAAGCGGTCCAGGTGCACGGCGGATACGGCTACGTCAAGGAATACCACGTGGAGCGCCTCATGCGCGATTCCAAGATCACGCAGATCTACGAAGGCACGAGCGAGGTGCAGCGCATCGTCATCTCGCGCTCCATCCTCCAAGACTGATTCAGGGCGTCTCCGGGTTGGGCAACCGGGCCTCGACGGTCTCGAGCAACCGGATTTCCGCGCTGGATGCCGGACTGGCGATGCCATCCTCGAACCGGCGGGATTCCACCTCTCCTTCAGCATTCCTCGACACGAGAATGGAGGACCCGATGTCGGACCGGACTTCATAGGCGACCGCACGTGGCCCCTCCTGCGGATGCAATTGGGCCGGCGTCCTCACCCGGCGCTGGCCGCTCCGTTTGAGGAGCATCACGACGCCCTTCTCATCGACCGTGCAGAGGTAATCCTTTCGCCCTGCCCGGAGGTGAGCAACCGACTGGATCGCGGCTCCCTTGGAGACATGCTTCCAACCCGGGGTCGCCTCACCAAGCTTGCGGTGGTTCAGGAGGCGCCCATCGGACAGGCCGAGCAGGTAGCGCTCCTCCCCTTTTCCATCGTAGTCCACGACCGCATGGGCCGTGATGTCGCAATTGGGTCGAATGGAGAATCCAGGAATCGAGCGGCCTCCGGCATCGAGGCCGATGGCGTGGGCCCGGTCAACCAGCAGAAATTCATCCGTGCCATCGTCGTTGGCGTCGAACCGATACGCCCCGAGCAGAGGGCCATCCATCCCGATTTCCCAGCGGGCATCGCCGGAAGGGGCCCGGCAGGTCATGCGGTGGAGGTCATCCTGTTCAAGGACGGTTCCATCGTCGAAGCGCTTCACCTCGACCGCGAAGGAAAAGGTCACGTCCGCCGCCCGCTCGTCGGAAACCCTCTGATCGTCGACCGCCTCGGTCAAGGAATCCAGATTGACGGCGGTGAGGATGGGGTCGGACGCTGTCGGTTTTGCAGCCTCCGGACCGGACAGAAAGGACCAACTCGCGGCCGCCGCGAGAGCCAGTCCTGCACTCAAGGCCAACCAGAAAGGACGTCCACCGGCGTTCATTCTCTCAAACTTAGTGGCCCTCAGGGTCTTTGGCGTTCAATCCCGCCGAACTTGCCCACAACCGAGCGGTGCATGACTCAAGCGATTCGGCTCCAATCCGGACGCGAGGCCCGCAGTCGGTCGACCCCAGTTCGGAGCAAGGCGTGCTTCGGGGCATCGAGTTCAGGGTCCTCCCTCAGCACGCGGCGCGCAAGGTCCCGAGCATCCTCAAGCAGGGCCCGGTCCTTGACAAGGTCGGCGACCTTGAGGTCGAGCACGCCGCTTTGTTTGGTGCCCATCAAGTCACCTGGCCCCCTCAGCTCCAGGTCGACCTCGGCGATTTCGAAACCGTCCTGGGTCCGGCACATGGTTTCCAACCTCCGGCGGGCTTCCTTGCCGAGTTCCTTGCCACTCATCAGGACACAGAAACTCTGGTTGCCCCCCCGGCCGACCCGCCCCCTGAGCTGATGCAATTGACTCAGGCCGAACCGCTCGGCGCTCTCGATGACCATCACAGACGCATTGGGCACATTGACCCCCACCTCGATGACGGTGGTCGCAACCATGATCTGCGTCTTCCCGCTGGCGAAGCGTTGCATCTCGGCATCTTTGTCCTCCGGCTTCATCCGTCCGTGCACGATGCTGATGCGGTGGTCCGGTGCCGGAAAATGACGGGTCAGGCTCTCATAGCCGTCCATCAAGTCCTTGTGATCGAGCTGAGCAGACTCTTCGATGAGCGGATACACCACGTACACCTGCCGGCCTTCGGCGATCTGGTCCCGCATGAACCCGAAGACCGCGAGCCGCTGGGCATCGGTCCGATGGACGGTGCGAATCGGCTTCCGTCCCGGCGGGAGCTCGTCGATGACGCTTACATCGAGGTCCCCGTACACCGTCATGCTCAGCGTGCGGGGAATGGGCGTGGCGGTCATCACGAGGATGTGCGGGGGGATGTCTGCCTTGGCCCAGAGGCGAGCGCGTTGGGCCACGCCGAAGCGGTGCTGCTCGTCGATGACGACCAATCCGAGGCGATGGAAGATCACCTTGGGTTCCAGCACGGCATGGGTGCCGACAAGGAGGTGAACCGCCCCCTCTGCGAGGCCCGCAAGAATGGGCTTCCGATCCGCAGCCTTGACGGACCCGGTCAACAGCTCCACGCGCACCGGCAGATCACCCAGCATCTCCCGAAAGCTGGCGAGATGTTGCTGAGCGAGGATTTCCGTGGGCGCCATGATGCAGGCCTGACACCCGTTGTCGACGGCGAGCAGGGCCGTCAGCAGCGCCACCATCGTCTTTCCACTGCCGACGTCTCCTTGAAGCAGGCGGTTCATGTGGGTTCCGTTGCGCGTATCCTCCCGGATTTCACGGATGACCCGCTTCTGGGCTTCGGTGAGCTCAAAGGGAATCCGCTCCGAATAGAAGCGGTTGAACTGCTCGCCGACCTCGGCGAAAGCCGGGCCGGGCAAGGCCGTGGTCTGTCGGTTCCGGTGCTGGACGAGCAGCAGCTGCAGGAAGAGGAATTCCTCGAATTTCAGACGGAATCTGCCCAGCCGTTCAGCTTGCACATCGGCCGGCTGGTGGACCTGTTCCATGGCCGTGGCGAGACGAGGCAATCCGCGATGGGCCAGGATGCCGTCCGGCAGGGTCTCCGCCATCCATTCGGGTCCATGCAACTCTCGGAGCTGGGCGATGAGGCGTTGGACGGCCTTGCCAATCCCGTTGGAATTCAATCCGAACCGGCCGAGGCGTTCGGTGGAACCATAGACTGGGTGGAGGGCGCTGGCCGCCCGGGCCTCCTGCAGGGTCAGCACCTCGGGGTGGGCCATGTTGCGTCCGCCCTTGTAGTCGCTGATGCGGCCCCACAGCACGCAGGGTTGGCCGATGGGCAGGTTGCGGGCCACCCATTTGGCCCCCTTGAACCAGACAAGGGGCAGGGCGTCCCCGTGCTCGTCGACGAATTCAGCTTCGAGCCTTTGGCCCCGCTTCTGCTGGACTTCCTTGAGCTTGCGGATGGTGCCCCTCAATTGGACCTGGACGGGACCGGGCACGGTCTCCGAGACCCGATGGAAGCGGGTGCGGTCCTCATACCGGAACGGCAGGTGGAACAGCAGGTCGCCACAGGTTTGGATGGCGAGGTCCTCCGCCAATGCCTCCGCCCGTTTGGGACCGATTCCCTTCAGGAATTCGATCGGGGTGGAGGCGTTCAGCGGTTCCGGCATCGTGGCCGGAAGATCAGGCCAACATGCGAACCGGGTGCTCGAGGAGGGATTTGACCTCCTGGAGGAAGGCGGCACCGGTGGCGCCGTCCACGACGCGGTGGTCGCAGCTGAGGGTGAGCTTCATCACTTTGCCCGGCACGACGGCGCCGTCCTTGACGACCGGCACATCGCTGATGCCGCCGACGGCCAGGATGCAGGCATCCGGCGGGTTGATGATCGCGGTGAAGTCCTCGATGCCGAACATGCCGAGGTTGGAGATGGTGAAGGTGTTGCCTTCCCAATCGCTGGGCTGCAGCTTCTTCTCCCGAGCCTTGCCGGCGTAATCCTTGACCTCTGCCCCAATCTCGGTGAGGGACTTCCGGTCGGCGTGGCGCACCACGGGGACGAGCAGTCCATCCTCGACGGCCACGGCCACACCGATGTGGACATGGTCGTTCTGGCGGATGTGGGTGTCCATCCAGGCGCTGTTGACGGCCGGGTGCTTCTTGAGGGCCAGCGATACGGCCTTGACGACCATGTCGTTGAAGCTCACCTTGACGCCTTCCTGTTCATTGATGGCCATGCGAGCCTCCACCGCAGCGCCCATGTCGACGGACAACTTGAGGTAGAAGTGCGGGGCGGTGAACTTGGATTCGGCGAGGCGGCGCGCAATGGTCTTGCGCATCTGGGTCACTGGGAAGTCGGTGGAGGACTCCACAGCACCGAGTCCGGACGCAGCCGGAGCGGGCACGTAGCCTTCGATGTCGCGCTTGACGATGCGACCACCGTCGCCAGTGCCGGTCACCCGGCCGAGGTCGATGCCGCGCTCGGCGGCCAAGCGGGCCGCCAGCGGGGAGGCCTTGATCTTGCCATTGGCGGACGGGGCCGGAGCGGCCACCTTGGCCGCGGGAGCCACAGCAGGAGCCGGAGCCACCACAGGGGCCGGAGCAGGAGCGGGAGCGGCCTCCACCGGAGCGGGGGCCGGAGCGGGGGCCGGAGCCGGTTCGGGTGACGGAGCGGCGGGGGCCGGAGCCTCGGCCTCCGCGGCGAGCAGGCCGCTCACATCTTCTCCAGCCTCTCCGAGGATGGCGAGGATGCTGTCCACGGCGGCCGTGGCGCCTTTGTCCACACCGATGTGCAAGAGCACACCATCCTGGAAGGACTCAAATTCCATGGTCGCCTTGTCGGTCTCGATCTCGGCGAGCACCTCGCCAGATTCGACCTGGTCCCCTACGTTCTTGTGCCACTCAGCCACGACACCCTCGGTCATGGTGTCGCTGAGCTTCGGCATGCGTACGATTTCAGCCATCAGAGTTGTGAATCAGTCGTTCAGTCGTTGACGAAGGGGTAGTTGGGCGTCACGTAGACGTCCTCGTAGAGCTCGTGCGCCTCGGGCAGCGGACTCTCCTCAGCGAATTGGATGGCCTCTTCAACCTGGGCCTTGACTTCCTTGTCGACGGCCTTGAGCTCGGCTTCCGTCATCCACTTGTTGTCGGTGATCACCTCGGCGCAGTGGGCAATCGGGTCGCGCTCCTGGTAATCCTCGACCTCACCCTTGGTGCGGTACTTCTGCGGGTCGCTCATGGAGTGGCCCTTGTAGCGATAGGTCTGGATGTCGAGGAGGTACGGCCCCTCTCCCTTGCGGCAGTGCTCTGCGGCGCGGGCCATGGCCTCGGCCACGGCTTCCGGGGACATGCCGTCCACGGACTCGGCCGGCATCTCGTAGGAGGCGCCCAGCTTAGAGAGGTCGTGCACGTTGGTTGTGCGCTCGACCGAGGTGCCCATGGCGTACTTGTTGTTCTCCACCACGTAGATGACCGGCAGCTTCCAGGTCATGGCCATGTTGAAGGTCTCGTGAAGCATGCCCTGGCGGGCGGCGCCGTCCCCGAAGAAGCAGACCGTCACGTGGTCCTCCTTGCGGTACTTGTCGGCGAAGGCGATGCCGGCGCCAAGACCGATCTGGCCGCCCACGATGCCGTGGCCACCGAAGAGATTGCGCTCCTTGTCGAACATGTGCATGGAACCGCCCTTGCCCTTGCTCGAGCCGGTCTTCTTTCCGTAGAGCTCGGCCATCACCACTTTGGGATCGGTGCCGAGGGCCAACGGGTGAGCGTGGTCACGGTACGCCGTGATGACGCGGTCGTTCGGGCGGATGGCCTCCACCATGCCAGCGAGGATGGCTTCCTGGCCGATGTAGAGGTGGCAGAATCCGCCGAATTTCTGTTGGATGTAAAGGTGACCGCAGCGCTCCTCGAAGCGGCGCATCAACAGCATGTCGCGGTGCCACTTGATGTAAGTCTCCTTGGAGTACGGCGCCTTGGCCTTCTTCTTGGCGGCCGGTTTCCGTCGTGCCGTGGTCTTCTTTGCAGGCGTGGTGGAAGTCATGATGCCCAATTTGCGAAAGACAAATATAGGCCGCAGGGCCCGCCCAACAGGAACCTCAGCGGCCCAAAAGGACCACCGCATGGGCACTGATGCCCTCGCCTGTCCCGACGAAGCCCAAACGCTCGGTGGTGGTGGCCTTCACGCCGACCCGACCCACGGGGATGCCAAGGCACTCCGCGATGCACTCGCGCATGGCGTCGATGTGGGGCCTCAGCTTGGGCGACTGGAGGCAGATGGTCGCGTCGACATTGACAATGCCCCACCCCTCCGTGCAGACCTTGGCCACGGTGTCGCGGAGCAGGATTTTGCTGTCGATGCCTTTGAACGCGGCATCTGTATCCGGGAAATGGGCCCCGATATCGCCCATGGCCCGCGCCCCAAAGAGGGCATCACAGATCACGTGGAGCAGCACGTCGGCGTCGCTGTGGCCGACCGCACCGATGTCGGAGGGAATGTGGATGCCTCCGAGCCAGAATTCTTCCCCTTCCGCCAGCTGGTGGACATCGTATCCGTAGCCGATGCGAAGGTCTAGGTGGGGCATGCGCCGATCAGAAGTTGGCGGGGTCGTCGTCCGAACCTCCCACCATGTCGTCGAAGGCGAGACGCAGCGAGAACCGCAGGGTGTTGGCCAGCGGATTCTGCTGGGTGGTGGCGATCAGGTAGCTCAGGTCGATGTCGAGCACGGTGTACTTGATGCCGGCGCCGAGGGTGATGAACTGCCGGTTGCCCTTGGTGTAGTGCTCGAAGAAGTAGCCTCCGCGCACAGCGAAGACGCCGTTGTAGTCGTATTCGATGCCACCGCCAAGGTTGATTTCCCGCAACTCTTCGCGGAAGACGCTCCCTGGCTCGACGAGGTAGGTACCATCTCCCTGCCGTTCGACGATGCCCGGAGCGTCATAGAAGCTCTGGATGATGCCCGAGGCCACACCGACGTTGGGGTCGAACCCGCTGACGATGAGGTCGTCGTCTTCTCCTTCCCCGTAGGCGGGGGCCGTGGGCACCAACAACTTGTTGGCGTCCATGGTGAAGGTCAGGTTGTTATAGTCGTCGAGGAAAACCGTGGCCGCGGCTCCGGCCTTCAGGTTGGTCGGGATGAAATCCCGCTCGGCGGTCTCCGTGTAGCTCATCTTGGCGCCCACGTTGGACACGCACACCCCCCAGTTCATGCGGCCGTCTCGGTCGCCGAACTTGACGTTGTCGTTGGTGTGGAACACCCCCACGTCGACGGCCACCGAACGTCCTGGACGGCTGTCCGCCCCGAGAATGTTGGTGCCTCCGGTGAGGTTGGAGTGGATGTAGCGCGCCGTGAAGCCGCCACTGAACTTGTCACCGAACTTCTGGGAGAACCCGAAGTCGAGGGAGAACTCATTGGGGCTGAAGTCCCGGATGGCCGTGCCGTTGACGTCCGTGAACGTGATGTTGCCGAGGGAGAAGTACCGCAGGGCCATGCCGACGGCCTGGCGCTTGTTGAGCTTCCGGGTGCCGCTGAGGTAGGCCAGCGACATGTCGTCCACGAGGGCCCGGAGCCATGGGGCATACCCCATGTGGGCCTCGAAGGTCTGGTCGGTGAAGGCCATCCGCGCCGGGTTCCACGCCATCGCGGCGCCGTCCGGCGTGAGGGCCACACCGGCATCGCCAAGGGCGCCGCTCCGGGAATCCGGGGCGATCGTCAAGAACGGGACGGCCGTGGTGATGGTGTTCAGCTGGAGTTGCTGCGCCGTCTCCACCTGGGTCAGCTGGGCGCTGGCCGTGGAGGCGAAGAGGCCGGCCATCACGAGGAGACCGGAGGCGCGGAGGAGGAAGTTCCTGGAAGCCATTGAAGGGGCTGAATTTAAGCGAACGGGGGCGATTCTATGGGGTCAGTCGAGCAGGATGAGACGTCCGGTCCGGGTGGCCTCTCGGCCTTCGGGAGTTCTGAGGCTCAGGCGGTAGAGGTAGGCTCCCGCATCGAGGGGACTCCCCCCCGAGGAGGCGCCATCCCAATGCCATCCATCCACTCGGTATGCCGGGGGGGTCTCCTCCCGTTCACCGACCCAAACGACATTTCCCATCGCATCGTATACGTGGAGTGACATTTCCAATGCCACGCAGGCTTGGTTGTGGTCGAAGCGGAAGGTCGTTCCCCTCCGGTCCATCGGGTTGGGATAATTGACGAGCCCGTCGAGGAAGACCTCAAGGCTGGAGACCACCACGAAGTCGAGGGTCGCCTTGGCGCTGTTGTTGTGCACGTCCCACGCCTTCAATTCCAAGGTGTGCGGCCCCTCTTCCAGTCCGCTGAGCGGGTAGACCACCCGGCCGCTCTGGTAAGTATCGAGGTCGCTGGCGTAGAACTCGTTGAGCACGACCGACTGTCCCCCGTCGAGTGTGGCCTTCAGATCGTGTCCAATGCCATTGCCGACGGTGTTCAGGCCCTGGTCGTCGCGGAGCAGGGCAAAGAGGACCGGATCCGGGTCGGTCGTCCCCCCGTTGCGGAAGGTCGTGTCGTTGAGATACAGCGCGATCTCAGGGCCGGTGCCGTCCAGCTCGGCGTCTGCGTCCACCCCACCGATGTACACGTCTTGCGTGTAGCCGTGGGCATCGAGGTCGCCATCCACCGCGTAATAGCTGATGCGCCCCGGGGCGGGCTCGTAACCGATGTCGCGGGGCACGATGAACTCGAAACTGAAGGTGCCCCCCTCGGCCCGGACCGCACCGGTGTGGATCCGGTTGCGCCATTCGCCGTAGCTCACACCGCCGCTGCCTCCGTCGTTGTTCAGGGTGGTCACTTCGGAGCGCTGGTCGAAGACGGTGGGGTAGACGAAGCCGTTGAAGTCGGTCATGACGTTGCCCCCGCCATCGGAGATGTAGCCCTTCACGACGACGTGCTCCAGCGCGCTCAACGTGTCGGCCCAGGCGTCGACGGGCACCCCGTTGACCTCGCTGGTCAGGACTTCCATCTGCGGCGTGGCGAGCTGGAGGGCCACATCGCCGAGCAGGGTAAAGTTCCGCTTGTTGGAGGACGCCCCGGAGGACGGATGGTTCTTCGTGCGGCGCAGGATGTCCCCGAGGCGCTGGCGCTGCCCAACCGGAGAATCGAACACGACCGCAAAGAAGGCCGTGTTGAGTTGCTCGTTGGCATAGCTGTACACCACGCGAGTCGTGGTCATCATGGCAATGGCCCCTCCATTGGGGTTCATCACCATCATCTCGCCGGCGGTCTCCAGCTCGGGATCATCGAACCGCGCCAGCTCGCAGGTCGCCGTGAAGAACAGTGGCATCCGATCGAGATTGTCCCAGGCGCCGATGGTGGACGTGTTCAGCACGCGCTCGTGGGCCCAACCGCGTTCGCCGCCGTGGCCGATGTAATTGACCAGCAAGGCGCCATCCCGCACCCGGCGGTCGATGGCCTCCTCCACCTCGGGATAGCGCTCGCCACCTGGCGTCGCCACCTGGGGATAGGCGTCCATGAAAATGCGCTCGATGTCGTAGGCCCCGTGGTCCTCCTCCACCCCTTCGGCGTGGCCGATGCTGTACAGGGTGTGACCGGTTTCCGTTGCCCCGCCGTTGCCATCGAAATCGTCTGCTACGAAACAGAGGCGGTTGCGCCAGGGGCCAAACGGGTTGCCCCCGCCAGCACCGGGCAGACCCGCTGTCGTGCAGCCTGCTCCATCGGGGTCCGGATTGCCTCCGGAGTAGGCCACCACCTTGGCCACGGCGTCCCACGCTTCGGCCGGGGTGCCCGCGGGGATCCGGCCAATCCCGATGGCCAATGTGTCCGTTAGCCGCTCGGAAGCAACATCGCTGAGAAAACCGAAATAGTCGTCGGTGACGTAGCTCTGCGTGGGGGTGTGGCTTTGGGCACTTTGGAAGGTGATCAGCAGGTTGCCGAAGCGCGGCAGGTTGCGGTTGCGGAAGGTGCCGTCGCCAAAGAGCTGCAGGTAGCGGGGTTCCAGGGTGGGATTCCCGTCGGCCCGGTCGTACAACATCTTCATCAGCATCTTGAAGGCGGTGGGATCCACGCGTCCCGAGCTGAAACAATCGTAAATGAAACTGGGCTCCAGCACAGCCACATCCAGCCCCTCCGCCTGGTGGATCCGCGCCAGGCTGTCGGCCGCTTCCCGCAGGACGGGCGGCGTGATCACAACAAGGTCCACCTGCGGCAGCGCGTGGACATCCGTGTTCTGCACGGGACCAATCGGCACTGGGGTGTAAAAGCCGGAGCCGGTGCCTGCCCGAAACCGCCGCACGGCATCATAGGCGACCCGAAAGGACAGCGTGCCATCCACCACTTCGTGTGGGATGGCGCGGGGCACCTGGGGGTTGGTCACGTCCCAGACCCGCTGGACGGACTGCGCCCCGGACACGGCCCACTCGACGATGCGGCCCGGAGCCGCCTCAGAGGCCCGAACGAATTCCTGTTGCGAGCCGCCAGACATGTCGGCGGACCGGGTTCCGGTGATGCGGACGTAATCGAGCCACCCCTTCGCATCGGCCACCTGGGCATCGAGGGTGATGCCGACTTGAATGAGCTCCGACGAGGGAATCCACGTCCAGTCTCCGGTTCCGATGCGCGCTTGACTCACGTAGGTCTGGGAGCCCGTGACGGGCGGCAGGATGGTCCAGGCGCTGTCCCCCAGGGTCACCGCATACGGGCTCGCGGCCCCGACGGAGCGGCCCATCAGACGGACTTCCAAACGCGCCGGTTCAGACAGGATGTCGGGCACCTGAAAGGGAATGGTGTGGGTCGGGTTCTGATCGAAGACCTCCCCGAAGAAGTTGCGGCCAGATCGGATGATGGTCTCCTGCTCGAGCTCGTGGAACTGGTGGAAATCGGTCACGGCCAGGACCGTGTCGACGTCGCCCCCGAGGCCAGGGTCCGTCTCGATGCGGACCGGACCGGAATCGTCGACGCGAAGGAAATACCAGGCCGTGTCCGACCAAGGGTTTACTTCGTGCTCCCAGCGTCCGGAGAGGTCACTGATCGACCACTCCTCAGGGCCGTCGCCCAGGAAGATGAAATGGTCGGCCCCGTCGAATTGGCCATCGCCATCGTCCACCATCTCGATGGCAACGGGCACGAGGTCAAGCGGGCGGGGCTCGGCATTGTCAATGGGCAGGGCATCACCGCCATGTCCATACAGATTGATGGACTGGGGATTGACCGAGGTGGCATCGAGTCCAAGCGCATTGAGCACGGCGACGTCCACCTTGTGGAATCCCGACTTGGTCGTCGCGATCCGGAACCATTGGCCTTCGGAGAGGGCGGAATGCTCGGGCCAATCGTATTCGAATTGGGCCCATCCCGTGCCCACGAATCCGATGAGAAAACCCAACAACAGGGCCTTCCGCACACCATTGGACCTCGTTGTGAAAGCCGGTTGGGGCAACGAAAGGGGACGATGAGACGTTCGGTTCATGGAAAGGGTCAGAATCGCTTGCTGCGCCAACGCTCACAGGGCGTTGCTTATTGCTTGTCAGCAAAGATGACGGCCAATTCCCACAAGTTTGTAATTTTCACGACCTTATACACGAGACTTTTGTCTTGGGAAACCGCATGGCCATGAAGCTCCCCCAGCCCTCCAATCCCGGCGCACTCCGTGCGCTGGCGCTGCCCGTGTTGGCCCTGATGCTCACTTGCATTGGGACTTTGACACCGGAGTCCGCGTCGGCTCAGGACCCTGAATTCACCCAGTTCTACTCGAACCCGGTGTACCTCAACCCGGCCTTTGCCGGTGCGGCGCGTTGCCCGCGGTTCGTCATGAACTACCGGAACCAGTGGCCCGCCATGAGCGGCAACTACGTCACGTCGGCTGCCGCTTACGACCAGCACATCCCAAGCATTTCGGGTGGCCTCGGCTTCATCGTGATGAACGACCGGGCAGGACGGGGAACGCTCAGCACCTCTCGCATCAGCGGCATCTACAGTTACCAGCAGGCCGTCAGCCGGAAATTCTCCATCAAAGCCGGCTTTGAGGCCACCTACTTCCAAAAGGCGCTGGACTGGAGCCAGTTGACCTTTGGCGACATGATTGACCCGCGGAAGGGCTTCATCTACGAGACGCAGGATCAACCCCGGGGTGGCAAGGTCAGCCAGGTCGATTTCAGCGCCGGCATCATCGGCTTCTCGAAAAAAGTCTACTTCGGCTTTGCGGCCCACCACCTCAACGAGCCCAACGAGAGCCTCGTGGTCGGCGTCAGCCGTCTGCCCATGAAGCTCACCGCCCACTTCGGCGCGTTGCTCCCGCTCGACGGCGACTCCAAGTATGCCAGTGCCTTCATCTCCCCCAACATCCTGTACCGCAGGCAAGGAGAATTCCAGCAGATGAACTTCGGTGGTTACGTGAGCAAGGGGCCCATTGTCGGTGGAATCTGGTACCGCGGCATCCTCGGCACTCAATATCGCGACGCCTTCATCGTTACGTTGGGGATTCAGTCCGATGTCATCAAGTTCGGTTACAGCTACGACGTCACGGTCTCCGACCTGACCCCCGCCACCGGCGGTTCGCACGAGGTGAGCATGTCGCTCAATTTCGATTGTCGCGCCAAGCGCATCAAGTTCCGCAGCCCGCCCTGCCCCGGATTCTGACCCCACTCCCTGCAAGGAAATTCAATAGAAAGCGATGCAAAAGCTTCATTCCATCCTCCTCCTCTCCAGCGTGGCCATCCTGTCCGCCGCCCTCCTCTCCTCCTGTGCCGGCGGAGCATCGAGCTCCACCGGTTGGGCCTACAACGACTCGGAGAACGGCGGATTCCAACGCCTCCCCTACATCGGACAGGAGACCGGCCCCGGCCTCGTGTTCGTCGAAGGCGGCACGTTCACCATGGGCCAGGTCGAGGACGACCTGACCGGCGCCTGGGACAACATCCCCCGCCGGGTGACCGTCAGCTCGTTCTACATGGACGAGGCCGAGGTGACCAACTTCTACTGGCTCGAATACCTCTTCTGGCTGGGCCGCGTCTACGGCGACGGCTTCCCCGAGATTGTGGACCGGGCCAAGCCCGACACCCTCGTGTGGCGGGATCCCCGGGCCTACAACGAGCCTTACGTGAACTACTACCTGCGCCACCCGGCCTACCGCGACTACCCGGTTGTCGGTGTCTCCTGGCTGCAGGCCAACGACTTCTGCAAGTGGCGGACCGACCGCGTGAACGAGCAGATCATGGTGCGCGAGGGCTTCCTCGTCCACAACCCGACCGGACAGGTGGACGACAGCTACTTCAGCACGGAAGCCTACCTCGACGGACAGTATGAGGAAGCCGCCAAGGCCGCCGATGGCATCAAGGACCTCCGCCCCAACGGCGTCGGCTACCGCAACGTGGCCATGACCGACGGGATCCTGCTTCCGGACTACCGCCTGCCCACCGAGGCCGAGTGGGAGTACGCCGCCCTGTCCCTCATCGGAAACAGTGGTGAGGAGCTCATCACGAGCCGCCGGACCTACCCGTGGGATGGCCACTACGTCCGGAACGACGACAGCCGCGGCAAGTTCTACGGTGAGATCAACGCCAATTTCGTCCGTGCCCGCGGTGACTACATGGGTGTCGCCGGAGCCCTGAACGACAATGCCGACGTCACCGCTCCAGTGTACAGCTACGCGCCCAACGACTACGGCCTCTACAACATGGCTGGCAACGTCAGCGAATGGGTCATGGACGTCTACCGTCCCGGCACGCTGCAGGACGCCCAGGAGTTCCGTCCGTTCCGTGGAAACGTCTTCTCCACCAAGCTCCTCGACAGCGAGGGCAACGTGGCCGACAAGCTGGACTACGTGCAGTACGACGTGAGCGCCATCGAGGGCTTCCTCGAGGAGTATACCGAGGCGACGGAAGGCCGCCTGACCTCCGCGGGCAACAACCTCATCGACGCCCTCAACCAGAAGATTGAGAACGCCAACGAGAACCTCGACCTGAAGCGGGTGGAGGACGCCATGATCCAAATGGACGAGGCACTCGATCTGATTGAAGAGAGTGAGGCTCCCTGCGCTCCAGACCTGCGGAAGGCGTGGACCCGCAACATCACGAACACGCCGGGCCAGATGCGGTACCGCGAGGTGACCCTGGAGGAGAACATCGGACGCCGCAACTACCAGATCGCCGACAACATCGATTACCTCGATGGCGACAAGGAGAGCAGCATCTACTTCGACCAGGAGGAAGAAGGCGCCGTCTACGAGTACGGAGGCACCTCGCTGATCAACGACAACGTCCGCGTCTACAAGGGAGGAAGTTGGAACGATCGCGTGTACTGGGTCATCCCGGGTACCCGCCGGTTCCTCGAGGAGGACCAAAGCAGCTCCACCATCGGATTCCGTTGCGCCATGACGCGTGTCGGATCCCCGCGGGGCAACGCCATGGGCGACAACTGATCCCCACCACCGGACCCCTGTTCATTGCGAACCCCGTGCTGGCCTCGAGCCTCACGGGGTTCGCCTTTTCTTGGCGGGCATGAACTTCACGTCCACCGAAGCGCTGCTCGATTGGTTCGATCGATCCGACGGGGTCACGACCGACACCCGCCGATGTGGACCGGGCAAGCTCTTCTTCGCCCTGAAAGGGGAGCGCTTCGATGGCAACGCCTTTGCCAATGAGGCCCTCGCCGCCGGCTGCCTCGCCGCCGTGGTGGACGACCCTGCGCTCAGCGGAGACCGCCTGCTTCACGTAGAGGATGTGCTGAGTGCCCTGCAGGACCTGGCCCACCGACACAGGACGCGGTTTCCGGGCCCGGTCTTCGGCCTGACCGGGAGCAACGGGAAGACGACCACCAAGGAACTCTTGCGGGCCGTCCTGTCGAGGTCCTTCGATGTGCACGCCACCGAAGGCAACCTGAACAACCACATCGGGGTGCCCCTCACCCTCCTCTCCATGCCAGCCGACGTGGAATTCGCCCTCGTGGAAATGGGGGCCAACCACCAGGGCGAGATTGCCCTGTTGTCCCGCATCGCCGACCCGACCCACGGCATGATCACCAATGTCGGACTCGCCCATCTCGAAGGATTCGGCGGCGTCGAAGGGGTCAAGAAGGGCAAACAAGAACTCTACGTCCACCTCGCCTCCAGGAGCGGCACGGCGCTGGTGCCGGCGGATGACCCGGACCTCATGGCGCTGAGTGCGTTGGACGGCCTCACGCGGAGCCTCTACCGGACCGAGGATCATCCTCCGCTTCTGTGGCGGGATGGAAACGCTCCGGATGCGCCCCTCTTCTGGTCCCTGGATGGCACCCGGACGCCAGGACCGTGGCACGCGGAGGGGAAGCCCCTCCCGGTCCAACTCGAGGGGCCGCATCAGGTCGCCAACATGGCCGCCGCCGTCGCCACCGGACTTCACTTCGGCGTACCAGAAGCCGAGATTGGCGAGGCCTTGTCCACGTTCGAGCCCGTCCGCCAACGCGGTGAGACCGTGGACACCGGCCGCAACACCGTCATCGTCGACTGCTACAATGCCAATCCGAGTTCGGTAGAATCCACCCTCCGCGCCTTTGCCGCCGCCAGCCATGATGCGCCGCTGGCCATCCTCGGAGACATGATGGAGCTCGGGGCGCATTCGGCACAGGGTCACCGTCTCGCCCGGGACGTGGCCCGGAAATGTGGCCTCGAATGCTGGGTGGTCGGTGCGCAATTCTCAGAACACGCGCCGGGTGACCGGACCTTCCCCAACACAGAGGAGATGACGACCGCGCTCCAGGCCGACATGCTGTCGGGCCGCACGATCCTGCTCAAGGGGTCCCGGTCCATGAAGCTGGAGGAATTGGTCCCCTTCCTCTGACTCCACTCCCTGCAACGCCCCGCTCCCACCGTACCTTTGCGCCCATGGATTTCATTGCCGAATTGACGTGGCGCGGTCTGCTGCACGATGCCATGCCGGGCCTCGAGGAGCATCTCGCCAAGGAGCAGACAACCGGCTATGTCGGCTTCGATCCGACGGCGGATTCCCTGCACATCGGCAACCTCGTGCCGGTGATGCTGCTCGTGCACCTTCAACGGGCCGGCCACCGTCCCATCGCCCTCGTTGGGGGCGCCACTGGCATGGTGGGTGACCCCAGCGGAAAGACGGCCGAGCGCCAGTTTCTCGACGTGGAGGTGCTGCAACACAACCTCGCCTGCCAGAAAGCCCAGCTCGAGCGCTTCCTCGACTTCGATGGCCCGGCTGCGGCCCGGGTGGTCAACAACTACGACTGGTTCCAGGACTTCAGCTTTCTCGACTTCATCCGCGACGTCGGCAAGCACATCACCGTCAACTATATGACGGCCAAGGACTCGGTGAAAAACCGCCTCGAGGGCGGCATGAGCTTCACGGAGTTCAGCTACCAGCTCGTCCAGGGCTATGACTTCTACCACCTGTGGAAGGAGGAGGGGTGCATGCTGCAAATGGGCGGCAGCGACCAGTGGGGCAACATGACCACCGGGACCGAGCTCATCCGCCGCAAGGGCCAGGGCCACGCCTTTGCCCTCACCGCTCCGCTCATCACCAAGGCGGACGGCTCGAAATTCGGCAAGAGCGAAGGGGGCAACGTGTGGATTGACAAGGCCCGCACCAGCGCCTACAAGTTCTACCAGTACTGGATCAATGCGGCCGACGAGGACGCGGCCCGGTACATCCGCATCTTCACCTTGCTGGACCGGGAACGCATCGAGGACATCGAGTCCGCCCATGCCGAGAACCCCGGCGCCCGCCTCCTTCAGAAGGAGCTGGCCGCCGACGTCACCCGCCGCATCCATGGAGAGGAGGATCTTCAGACCGCCTTGGCCGCCACGGCCCTGCTGTTCGGCAAATCCACCGAGGATGACCTCCGTGCTTTGCCTGAAAGCGAACTCCTGAGTGTTTTCGAAGGGGTGCCCCAACGCGAAGTGTCCCGCGACGTCCTGTGCAGTGGCATCGGCATCATCGATCTGCTCGCCGGGGGCGAGTCCGCCTTCCTCGCCAGTGGCGGGGAGGCCCGCCGTGCGCTCAAGGAGAATTCGGTGAGTGTCAACCGCAACAAGGTGACCGAGGACAAGGTGGTGACCGAGGAGGACTGCATCGGAAGCGGGCTGGTGCTCCTGCAGCGCGGCAAGAAGAATTACTATTTGGTCCGGGTCACGGACTGAGTCGGGCGTCAGCCGAACAAGGCGGCCATCTCCCGGCCCTCCACCAGGTACAGCAAGACCACCAGCAGGACGCTGATCACCAGGCCGAGAGTGGCCTTCCCAAGGTCGCTGAACACCATCGGCCACAGGCGCGTCCGGTCCAGCTCATTCAACCGCAGGCGAAGCGCCACCTCACGTCCGGCCAGCATGCCGAGGAAGACCCAGGTCGTGCTCATTGGCACCTTGGCTCCGATGCCGAAGGTGTCAAACTTGAAAATGAGCAACACCATCCCATAGAACAGGTCGATGAAGGTGGCCGATCGGATGTCGGCGGTGTTGGTCTTGACCCGAACGATTTTCTGAATCTCTCCCCCGCGCTGGTAAAAGATGTAGCCGAGCATGCCCACCAGAACCGTCAGGGCGAACAGAAACTTCCAAAACTCCACCTGGGCGGGGTCCCCGAGGTAGACGAGGATGTTGACCAGATCCTGGGTCAGCCATTGGCTCCAGAGGAATCCGGTGGCGAGCCATTGGGTGACCGTCCAAAACCGTTTGTTCTGCAGGAGCCCCTTGCCCTCCTCCATCGGATGTCGGAGGAAGAACCGCTCAGTCAATCGACTCAAGGCCACAAAGGCCACGATGGCGAAGAGGAAGGCCACACCGTAGCCTCCAAGGCTCTTCACGAGCATCTTGGGCAGGGCCTTGGGAGCGAAAAACGTCAGGACCAAAAAGGTGGTGCTCACCGGGATGCCCAGCCGAGTGATGGCCAGCAGTGCAAGGGGAGGCAGCACGTACCAGATCGACATGGTCGGAAAGTCGATGGGCTTGTCGGGATCCTGGAAGAGCCCGGCGTATTTGCCGAAGGTGAGGTCTCCACCCCGTCCCCCGAGGTATTCGCCCAGTCCGAGGTAGCCCATGGTGACGACAATGGCCATGATGCCGCCGGCGTAGAGCCAAAGAACCCACCAAGGCTTGTCCTCGTTGGAGGTCAGAAAGGTGCCCAGTGTCTGGATGCTGTCGTTGCCCACCACCGAGTAGGCAGCAAGGGTGAATCCGAGCAGGGCAATGACCGACTCCATGGCGCGGCGAAGCTACACGGCGAAAGGCGGGTGGTCAAGAAAAAAGAACCGAACTCATTCTATCATCAGATTGCACCCCCGCACCTCGGCGTCGTCGAACCTCCCCAAGACTTCGAAATGGCGGCAGGGCGCTCCGGGCAGCGGACGCGCCAAGTCCTGCGTCGAGAGGAAGCAGCAACTGCCGAGGTTGGCGAGGTCGATAAGGTCGAGTCCTCCGGTGGCCCCGCCGGACTCGGCGGAAAAGGGGTCGTCCGTTCGGCGGATGCGGACCCGCATCCACGGGGGCGTCACGTAGTGTCCACTGCCAGAGGACCATGCTTGGCTGAGCAGCTCGGTCATGCCGTATTCACCTCGGATGGCGTCGCAACCGAATCCGGACTTGAGGTGGGCATGAACCTCCTCCCGGACCCACTCCTTACGGCGTCCCTTCATCCCTCCGGTTTCCACGATGGAAACTGCATTCGAAATCGGATCGCGCCCGGAAGCCGCCCAGGCATCCGCGGCGTCGACGAGGGCCCAGGTGACGCCGATGACGACCGGTTTCCGTCCCCTGGCCAAAGCGTGATCAATGGCCTGAAACAGCTCGCCCACATCATGGAGGTGGAACCCGTCTGCTGGAGACTCTCCGGGAAGGGCCCATCCGGCTTTCCGCAAATCTTCCACCATGTGGACGAGGCTGCTGTCGCTCCGTTCGAGGTAGCCCGGCAGCAGACCGAGGACGACAGCGCCATCGGCGGACGGCGGGCCATGGACACGCTCGAATCCAGACCGGGCACTCAGGCGATACAAATCCGGGGTCCGAACGGTATGCACTCCACGCAGGTGCGTGTCCGAAGTGGTGCCACTGGTCCGAAAGCGGACCGGGTCGGCCCCGCCCTCTTCTGTACCAGCCGTGTGGACGTCACCCCATTTGAAGGCCTCGACCGGCAGACAAGGAATCTCCGAAGCACGCTCGAGGCGAGCGACCCGGTCCGCCGTCCAGCCGATGTGGCGGCACCACTGTCCATACAGGGGGTTGGCGGCGAACTGAAGCCGGAAGGCGGCGAGGGTGAGGGCGTCAAAGGCGGCGCTGGTGAGGTCCTCCCCCGAGCGGATGGCCGCGGCGATGCGGTCCCGCAAGGCGCGGCCGTCCTCCTGCCCTCGGATTGGGTTCTGTTGGCCTGTCGAACCTTCCATGACACGCAAATTGCGGCTTATTTTCCCGGCATGAGCCGACGACGATCGACGAATTCCACCGCAGGGAATGCATGGGGGTTGTGTTTGTCAGCGGCTGGGCTGGCCCTCCTCACCGGGTGTGAACCGCCCGTCTCTCTGCCCCCCGAGCCTCGCCTGACTGAATTGAGACTGACCACCGACGGGGAAGTGGGCCAGCTTTCCATCGGTTTCGAAGATGGAGACGGCAACTTTGGGCTCGATCAGGCCGACACCACAGGCGCCTTCTGCCCGACGTGTCCCTTCCACCACAACGTCTTCTGCGCATACGAGGAGCTGCGGGACGGACAATGGACCCCGATTGTCCTGGATCCGGCCATCGGACAGGTGCCCTTCTTCTACAGGGCCCCGCGCATTGAGCCCTCCGGACAGAACAAAGCCCTCCGGGGCACCATCACTGTGGAACTAGCACCTCGGTATTACCTGACCTCCGAGTGGGACACCCTGAGGTTTGCCGTCCACATTGTGGACCGTGATCTCCAGTCGAGCGACACGCTTCGAACCGCCCCCGCGCTCAAACCTTGAAAATCTCCGCGTAGCGGGAGACGACGAGGCCCATCCGCAGGCCCATTTCCTCGAGCAGATCCCCCATCTCCTTGTAGGCCCTCGCGCTCTCCGGCGTGTAGCGGCCCTTCCGGATGTCCTCCTTGCGGCTCTTGCTCATCTGCTGCCGGACGCCGTCGAGTTCGATGAGGATGGACTCGACCTTGCCCAGATGGACTTCCGCCTCGCCAAAGGGTTGGGCAATGGGGGTGTTCAATTCCCCAAGGGTCCCCATCGCCTCCTTGAGCAGGTCCATCATCTCGTTGAGCCGCTTCCGCTGCTTGGGCACGAAGAACACCTCGTCCCGCTCGCGCTCAGACTGAAGCAGACGGAACCGGTGGCCGAGCTCCACGACCTGACCCATTTCGGTGGTCCATTCGAGAAGGAACTGCACCTGGCGATACGTGGACCCGGACAATTTGCTCCGGGCGAGGCGCTCCAAAAAGCCCTTGATCTCTCCTTCGTACCGCGCTCCGAGGCTGTGGGCCTCCATCAAACGGTCCGCAATGGACTTCCGCTTGGTGGGGCTCATCTCCTCAAGCAGGGCCTTCATCTCGTCCACCATCCCCAAGGCCAGCTCGTGGTGGCGTTCCGCTTCCCGCTGAGCCTCGAGCACTTGGAGCTCTGGGGCGTCCATCACGCTGGCGGTCACGAGCGGGCTCTTGAATCCGCGAATGCCTTCGCCCGGCACCAGCTTTCGGACCAGCCAGAGGATGGGCCGGGGAAACAGACCGAAGAGACCGGTCACGACGCCGTTGAATCCCGTGTGCAACATTGCCAGGTGGATGGCGATGTCCGCGGCTCTGTCTCCCATCGGAGCGAGGAACCAGGCAATGCCGTCGAGGAGGATGTGCAGAACGGGCAGGGCGAGAAGCACGCCGAAGAGGTTGATCAGAAAATGGCTCAAGGCGGCCCGCCGCGCCTCCCGGCCCGCCACAAGGGAAGCCAGGATCACGGTGGAGGTGGTGCCGATGTTCGCGCCAAGCAACATGGCGGCCCCTCCCCATTCGGAAACCACCCCTCCTGCAGCGAGGGTGATGATGAGGGCCATCATGGCGGAGGAGCTCTGCAAGGCCACGGTGCCCGCAATGCCGATGGCGACGATGCCCAGCGCACCCCCGATGCTCCCCCCGCCTGAGAACTGGGCCAGGAATTGCGCGAGTCCCGCCTCTGTGATCGGGGGCACCCCGTTTTTGAGCAGCCCGAGCCCAACAAACATCAGGGCGAAGCCGATGACCGCCTCTCCCGCCGAACGCGTCCTCCGCCGCTGCGCGAACAGCAAGGGCAATGCACAAGAGAGGAGGGGCAGGGAAAAGCTCCCGATGGAGGGCTTGCTGATGGTCAGGGCAACCAGCCACCCGGTGACCGTGGTGCCCAGATTGGCCCCGAGCAGCACGAAATAGGCCTCGCTGAGTCGAAGCAGACCGACCTGTACGAAACTGACGGCCATCAGTGAGGTCACGCTGCTCGACTGCAAGAGGCCCGTCAGACTCAGACCGGACAGGTAGGCCCGCACGGGATTCCTCGTCACGGCGGAGACCGCGGACCGGAGTCGCTTGCCGGCCAGCCTCTGAATGGACTCGCTCATCAGGACCATCCCGTAAATGAACAGTCCGAGGGAACCGACGAGTTGGAAGACCTGGAGCAAGGAGTTCATGAGCGTCTAAGGAGTCCGAAGTTCGCAGATTTTCGCGGGGGTCAAAAACAGGAAGGGCGGCCCAAAGGCCACCCTTCCCCTTGAAGTCGTTCCGGTGGATTACTCCTCGCAGTCGGTGGCGAACGCACCGAGCAGGATGAGAAGGTCACTCACAGACGTCGTGCCGTCGTCGTTGAGGTCCGTCGGACAATTGTCCTCGGCCGTCACCTCGCAGGTGCCGTCGTCGACCGTTGCCGTCTCGTCGTAGTTGTTGGCCTCGGGGTACGTACAGCCGTAGCAGTCATATGTGCAGCTGTCGTCGTCGAACAAGGCGACGGCCGAGTAGTTGCAGGCGGCACCGTCCGTGCAACCGAAGGCGGAGCTGTTGGCCGCACCCGGGGTGCCGTTGTCCACCCAGCTTCCCTGCCAGTTGTCGGGATCGTCGTTGTTGAGCGTCGGCAGGATGAGCTCGAGCGAGGCACATCCGCCGTCAGGGCTGGCCGCGAAAACATTGCCCAGGATGCTGATTTCCTGAGAAGGCCAGGGATCGGCGTCGTCGTAGGTGACGGCGTCCACGATGTTGCCGAAGGCATCCTGCAGCTGTACGGTGCCCCCGCCATTGCCCCAGTTGCCATTGTCCATGACGAAGCACGTGATGCCCATGGCCGTGTAGTTGGCCTCGGCCACCACTCCCGGGACGACCAAGAAGTAGCTGTCCGCCGGAATGATCGTGCCGGCCGGGAAGGTCAGGGCAAGGGAAATGTTCTCCGGGTTGGAGAAGGCGAACCAGACTTCGTAACCGCTCAGGTCGGCCTCGTCACCGGCATTGTAGAACTCCGCATACTCCCAATCGAAGTCCCCGCCCTGGTTGTCGCAGGGGTTGTAGTGGATCTCGTTGACGATGACGTTGGGGAGGGTGTAGTAGCACAGGTCGTTGTCTGCCACCGTCGCCGCCTCGTTGTAGTTGAGGGCCGTCGGATCGGTGCAGCCCGTGATGATGCAGCTTCCGTCGTCGGAGGTGGCATCCGGGTTGTAGTTGTCGGCAGCTGGGTCGGTGCAACCGGGGAGGTTGGCGCAGGACCCGTCGTCCTCATTGGCCAATGGCCAGTAGTTGGGGAAGGTGGAATCGGTGCAACCGAGGCGCACCACGTCGGTGCTGTCCCGCGGCTCGATCTTCCAGTTGCCGTAAGCGTATCCGGTCGGGGCGGTCACGCGGTAGGTGCGGCCGGCTTCCACAACGCCCGCATCGAGGGCGTCATAGGCACGGTCATTGATGCGGGCAGCACCGCTGCCGTCGTTGACGGACCATTCTCCGAATCCGAGATCTGGGTTGTCGCATTCCGCAGTCACCGTGACGAGCACGGCCTCCCAGTCTTCGAGGTTCACATCACCGGTGGCGAGCACCTCGGCCGCCGGCAGTGGGTTGCCGGAGGACAGGATGGTGAGGGCGGGGTTCGGGAAGAAGTCGTTGCCGTACCAGCTGTCTGGAGCACCGGTGATCTCCACCTCATCGCCGACCTGGACGTTGCCAATGGACTCCGGCGTGGCATCCGCACCGCGCACCCAGATTCCGGAGAAGGCCCCTGTTCCGTTCTGCATGGTGAAGGCGGCCTGTCCGCCGAAGGAGCCGTCGTCGGTGAGGTACACACCGGTCACGATGCCCGTGGTGGTCACGATGCCCGATGTCAAGCCCTCGTTGATCTCTTGAATCGTTACGTTGGGGATGAACAGGCAGCTGCCGTCGTCCACCGTGGCGGTCGGGTCATAGTTGATGGCAAAGGGGTCGGTGCAGCCTTCCGTGTTGGAGGCGCAGAGCCCGGTGAAGTCGTGGCTGTTGTAGCCTTCCAGGCCGTTGTTCAGGGCGTAATCGTTCTCGAGGACGATCCACTGGCTGTCGTCGGCATTGGTGCCGGCCGAAGCGGCCCAATCTCCGCCGTTTCCGTAGGAGATGGAGGACTTCCGGCGCAGGGTGTGGTTCTGCGTCGCATTGGTCACGCCGGCCACGTCCCAACCGGAGCCGGGATCCAGACCGTAAGGCTCACCGACCACGTCGATCAGTTCCCAGTCTCCTCCGTTGCCGAAGGAGGCATTGGCGCTGTAGATCAGGCCCCAGGCATCGTCTCCGTTGGAGAGGAAGCCGAAGGTGACGTCGGCGCTGTCGAGCAGGGCCGCGCTGGCACTCGGATGCACGATCAGGTAGGTCTCCCCGGCGCCGATGGAGGCGCCCGTGGCGAAGAGATCGTTCCAGTAGTCCCACTCTGCGGCTGCCGGATCGGAGTTGTTGGCTCCGTTGGACTGGTTGGCGAGCGAGTAGAGCGCGAGGCTCACGGGACCATCGGTCGGGTTGTAGATCTCGAGGTACTTGTTGTTGGAGGACCCTTCGGCATACTCGCTGAAGAACAGGTCGCAGGGCTCGCTGCCCGTGCAGGACCCGTCGTCGATGTCGGCGCCGGCCACGTAGTTGTCGGCATTGGGCAAGGTGCATCCGTACAGGAGCACGTCGCCCTCACCGCGCGGGATGAGCTTGTAGTTGCCGAAACTGTAGTGCAACGGGGCCGTCACCTGGAACTGGGCGTTGATGACCACCTCGCCGGTGGCCTGGTGGTCCCAGCCGCGGTCGTCGACACGCAGTTCACCGGAACCGTCGTCGATGCCCCATTCGCCGTTGCCGAGGTCTGGAGAAGACACGGAACCGGTGGATTGCACCAGCACGCCTTCCCATTCCTCCATGTCTGCGGCAGCGGTGCCGAGCACTTCGGCTGCGGGCAGGTCGTTGCCTTGGCTCACGATGGTCGTGGCGATGGGATTGCCGTCCACACCCATAATCTGTGTGAGCCCGAAGTATTCATTGATGGTACCGGTCAAGGCCACGAAGTCGCCGACCGTGACGGCGACCTCCGGGTTGAATCCGAACATGCCGCTGTAGGCGCCCGTGCCTTCCTGGAAGCTGAACAGGCTGCCGTACACGCCGGTCACGATGCCGCTGACGGTCACCAAGGAATCGGTGAACACCGGCGGGTCGAGGGCTTGGCCCTGCTGGATGGTGGCGATGGAGATGGCGCCGTCCACGACTTCACAGCTGTCGTCGTCGATGATGGCGTCGGCGTCGTAGTTGTTGGCAGCGGGGTTGGTGCAGCCGAGCTTCTGGAAGTCGTCCGCGTCACGGGGCTCGATGCTGTTGCCGAAGCTGCCGTTGATGGCGCCGGTCACCCGGTAGGAATCGCCCAACATGGCGCCCTGCTCGGTGTATCCGTCGTATCCGAGGTCGTCCACCGTGTGGTTGCCCGATCCGTCGTCGATCGTGAACTCGCCGAAGTTGTTGGGTTCGCCCGTGATGGCGCCCGTGACCTGGCAGAGCACGCCTTCGTACTCCTCAAGATTGGCGTCGGCCGTGGACAGCACGAGCGGGGCCGGAAGGGTGTTGCCGCTGTTGAGAATGGTCGCAGAGGCTCCGGTCAACTGGGTGCCTCCGTTGTAGCTGCCGACGGTGCCTTCCACGAGCACACTGTCGCCCATGGCGACTTGCGTGGTGCCGTCGAGCAGGCCGCCACCAACGTAGATGAAGATACCGCTCCACGCGCCCTCTCCGTCTTGGATGGACGTGTTGCTGCCGTACACGCCGGTCACGACGCCCCGCACGAGGACGGTCTGACCGTCATAGGTGCCGTTGTCGTCTGCCCCCATGTCCTGCTGGATGGCGCTGATGGTCGCTTCTTGGGCAAACTCACACGAGCCATTGTCAAAATCAGCATTCGCGCTGTAGTTGACCGCAGTGTTGTCGGTGCAACCACCCGTTCCGACAGTGACTGTGGCCACCATGCCTTGGGCCGCGTGGCTCCCAATGGAACAATCGTAGGTGTACACACCTGGCACCGTGAAGGTGTAGCTGCCAATGCAGGTGGGCGTCTCTGGCGTACCACCGCTCACGGCGCCCAACGAGAACGCTTCTGGGTTGCCGTAAGGCTGGCCATCCAATGAGTTGATGTCCCCGTTGACGTTGTGAAACCCGCCGACATTGACCCACACCACTGTGCCTCCCACAGGGACGATCACGTTGCTTGGGGAATAGAAATAGCTCCCTGACTCGATGACTGTGCCCTCGACACCGCAAGCATTGGCATCGTTGCTTCCGCCGCCGTCTGCGGGGCACGCAGAAACGAGCGAGGCGATGGCCGCGGCCGTCTGCTCTTGCCCAGCATTGTGGTCAACACATCCGGACGCACTCGAGCCATCGCTGTAGATGGTCCAGTTCGCACCGTTCCACGTCTCCCCGTCAGGGGCCGTGGTCGTGCGGAGGGCATATCCGTCCTCAAATTCATGGCAGGTATTGGATCCGTCCTCTCCGATCACACCAAAGAAATCCACGATCTCGCCTGCTGCGTTGTTTAGCGCAATCTGGTCGTCACCATTGCTGTCGGCTGGTCCGCCGGTGCCCGCCACCAAGTCAGGGGCGAAACCGTAAGCGTCCTGGAACCCGGAAGCAGAATTGGCCACGTAGATGCAGCCTCCGTCGTACAAGGTCCCGTAGGTGCCCAAGTCAAACGAAGAGGATTGGGGCTCGGCGTTGCCGTTGGTCCAACGGAGAAGGGACCAGCCGGTCATGTCAAGGTTCGCCCCTGAATTGTTCTCGATTTTGACAAACCGAGCGCTCGAAGCGTCGGTGGGGTCCGCGAGCATCGAGAGATAAGCGGTTTGAGCGGAGAGGGTTCCGGTCATCAGGACCGCGCAAAGAAGGGAAGCAAGCTTCCACATTGCATATCGTTTCATAATGTGGTTATTGGCTAATGGGAAATTAGGTCCTTTCGAGGTCCTAACACCCTGAAATCCTTGATGTTTAACTCAATCGTAACGGGTAATGGAGACCGACTTTACACGTGCGGGGTCAAGACGCGAATAATGTCCCCTGTACGCCGCGAAAAGTTCTACGGTGGTGGGGGGTATGGCCGTGACGGGACAACGCCTTCTTGTGGGGAGGGGTGGGATAGCCTTTGTTGGACGCCCAGTCGTATTCGGGATGGTCTTCGGCGAGCCTGAGCATGTGGGCATCGCGGTGGGTCTTGGCGAGGATGCTCGCCGCCGCGATGGCGAGGAAACGCCCGTCCCCCTTGACTTCGCAGGTGTGCGGAATGGAATGGGGCTTGAACCGGTTTCCGTCGATCAGCAGGTGCTCGGGCTGTTGGTCCAGTCCGTCGATGGCCCGGTGCATGGCGAGGTAAGTGGCCTGAAGGATGTTGATGCGCTCGATTTCCTCGACGTTGGCCCACCCCACACACCAGGCACTCGCTTCCGCTTCAATGGCCTCCCTTAGGGCCTCGCGGGCCTGCGCATCGAGCCGTTTGCTGTCGTCCAATCCCATCTTCAGCCAAGCCTCGCCATGGGGACCGGGAATGACGGCAGCGGCCGTGACCGGCCCCGCCAGACAGCCTCGGCCCGCCTCGTCCACGCCGGCTTCGAGGCGACCCTCCACTCCGTAAAGCGACAGCGTTCCCTTCACGCTTCCATGGCCTGAGGCGATCCGAGATGCACCCCGACCTGCTCGCCGGCCTTCACCAGGCAGTCCCACAGCAGGGCAGAGGTTTGCTCCCAACTGAAGGCGTCGGCGCGGTGCCGCCCCTTTTCGATGAGGGCCTCACGCAATGCTGGTTCCTGCTCGATGCGCAACAGGGCTTCGACCACCGTCGAGGTGTCTTCCGGGGCCACTTCCAGCCCAGCGCCGCCGGCCACTTCCGGCAAGGAAGTTCGATTGGAATGAATGGCCGGAGTGCCAGCGGCAAACGCCTCCAACAAGGGAATGCCAAACCCTTCGAACCACGGGATGAACACCATGGCTCCGGCGGCGGCGAGCACGGCCGCCAATTCGTCCTGCGGAAGCCATCCCGAACGGTGCACGAAGGGGCGGATGTCCTCCGGCATGGCCTCCAGACTGTTGCGGGCATCGAAGCCCCGTTTCCGCCAGATGGCCGTCCCGACCAGCAGTAAATCCCACGTTCCGCCGGCTTTTCGGTACGCCGTGAACGCTTCGAGCAAGCCTTCGAGGTTTTTCCGGGGATGCTGGGTGCCCACGAAGACGAAATAACGCTGCCCCCCAGTCAGCCGGTTCCGTATGGCCCGGGCCTCTTGGTCCGGTCGGACCCCCAAGGGCTGATGATACGCCGCCCCGGCTCCGTTGTACACCACGTCAATCTTGCCCGGATCGACCCCGTATTGCGCCACAATGTCTTGGGCGCTGTATTGGCTCACCGTGGCAATCCGGACTGCACGTTCTGCCGATTGCGGAAACCGTCGGCGGTAGTGCCGAGCGACGTTGGCCGGCAGCCATTCTGGATGGTGCTCGAAATTCAAATCGTGTTGAACGGCCACTTGCGGCACCTCCGTCCGGTGGCTCAGGAAGCCATCTGGAGAAAGAAAGAGGTCGGCCTCCACCTTCCTGAGGAGCGCCGGGATGCTTCGGTCCATCCACCAATCCACGAGAAACGGACGCCGAGCCGGAGGCCAGACCCAATGGTGGTGCACATTGTCTCCCGGGAACAAATCCACCGGGGGATTGCGGTCAAACAGCAGGTGGAATTCGTGTTCGGGGTGATCCGCCACCATCCGTTGGACCGTCTCCAAGGTGAACCAACCGATGCCGTCCAGCCGTCCGGGAACAACCAATCGGGTATTGACGGCAATCACAGCCATGGCGGCGAAGCTACTGCGCACCCGCGGGCCGTGGAAAGAACGCGCATACTCGAAAGGGAATCCCATCCGTTGGGGGCGTGTCTCGGTGCATCTTGCGGTTGCTTCGGGACATCCGACCACGCACCACCATGATTGACTCCAACTCCGCCAACCGACAGGAAGACAACGCCTTGCTTCGGCGCATCTGGGCCTGGCGGAACCCCTTGATTCTGTCCGGTCTGATCGGCGGCCTCATCAGCGCCGCGGCCACCTTCCTCATCGAACCCGAATTCCAGTCTTCGGTCGTTCTGTTTGCCCTGCCCCAGCAATCCATTGGGGCGCAGTTCTATGAGGCCGAAAAGCGCGAGGACATTTTGGCCTACGGAGAAACGGAAGATGCCGAGCGCCTGCTCCAGATTCTGAATTCGGACCGGGTACGGCGCCGCATCATCGACAAGTACGACCTCTGGGCGCACTACGACATCGAGCGGGGGGAAGCCGGTGCCCAGGCGGCGATGGCGAAGGTCTACGCCGGCAAGGTCGACGCCGCCCTGACACGCTACGGCTCCATCCGCATCGACGTCTTCGACAAGGAGCCGCTGATGGCCCGCGACATTGCCAACGACATCGCCAACCTCACCGATTCGGTCTCCAACCAACTCCGCAACGACCGCGCCATGGAGGCCTTCCGCTATGCCAAGCAAAGCCTCGAACAGCACCAGGAAGGCATCGAGCGCATGGAAGACCGGCTGGCCGATCTCCGGCGCGAAGGCGTGTATGACTACCCCGTCCAGATCGAGGGGCTCAATGAGCAATACGCCACCGCCCTCGCCGAAGGCCAACCCTCCCGGGCGGCCAACATCCTGGGCAAGATGGAGCAACTGGCCCCCTTCGCGACGGAATTCAACCAGCTGACCACGAAGCTCGAAGACGCCTTTGAGCAGGAAGCCGTGCTCAAAAAGCGCTTCGACCTCAACAAGCTGGATGCCGAGTCCCAGATTCCGGCTGCGTTCGTGGTGGACCGGGCCGCCGTGGCGGACAAGAAAGCCCGCCCCATCCGCTGGCTCATCACCGTCATGGGCGCTGTGTCCGTCGCCCTGGCCGCCCTCGTCTTCCTGCTCTTCCGCGACGCGGTCCGCTGATGCCCTCCGGCAACGGCCTCCGGCTCTGGCTTCCCGAACACCGCACCGCCGTCGCGGTGGCGATCGGGTATGCCGTGCTGCTCGGAGCTGCCATCGCCACACAAACCTGGCCGGTCGCTGCCCTGCCCCTGGTGGTCGGGGTCGTCGCCCTCGCCCTCGCCCGTCGGGACCTGCTCCTCCTCGGGCTGGTCGCCACCGTCCCTCTGAGCCTGAATCTCGAACAGCTTGAGATCGGCGGCGTCGGACTGTACCTGCCCACCGAACCCCTGCTCTTCGGTCTGCTCCTGCTCTTCCTGCTGGACCGGCTGCGGGGCATTCGCCTCAATGCCAGCCTCGAGGCGCATCCCATCACGCGGTGCATCCAGGTGATGTTCGTGTGGCTCGCCCTGACCACCCTCACCTCCTCCGACCCGATGGTCTCGGTCAAATTCCTCATCGCACGGGGATGGTTCGTGGTCGGTTTCTTCTTCCTGCTGGCCCCCCTTGTCACCGGGGAGCGGAAGCAAGAACGCTTCGTCCTGCTCTACTTAATCCCGCTGCTCGCCGTCATCGTCTACACCGTGGTGCGTCACGCAGGCTATGGGTTTGAGAAGCAAGCCGGACACTGGGTCATGGACCCCTTCTTCAAGGACCACACGAGCTACGGCGCCGTGCTCGCCATGTTCTGGTTCCCCTCGCTCGCCCTGCTGCTCAAGCCCAGCCGATCGGGCATCGGCAAGCTGGGCCTGACCGTGGCATTCACGGTCCTGACCGTGGGTCTGATTCTCTCCTTCACTCGAGCCGCTTGGGTCTCCGTGGCGGCGGCGGCCGGCATCGGCGCGCTGATGATGTTCGGGGTGCGGCTGCGCACGCTGCTGGGCACGGGCATCTTGGGATTGCTGATGCTGTTCCTGGTCTGGGACCAGCTGCTCATCTCCCTGGAACGCAACGACCAGGACTCTTCAGATGACCTGACCGAGCATGTGGAGTCCATCTCCAACGTCTCCAGTGACGCCTCCAACCTCGAGCGCATCAACCGCTGGAGCTGCGCCGTCGCCCTCTGGCAGGAACGCCCCCTCGTGGGGTGGGGCCCCGGGACGTATCAATTCGTCTACGCCCCCTTGCAACGGTCGGAACACCGGACGATCATCTCGACCAACAATGCCGACCGGGGCAACGCCCACAGCGAATACCTGGGGCCGCTGGCTGAGCAGGGCGTGCCCGGCGCCTTGATCGTGCTCGTCCTGCTGTGGTGGACCTCCGTCGTGGGGTTCCGCGTCCATCGCGCCCTGCGCCACCAGGACCGCTGGCGATCCTGGTGGGCCCTCTCCATCTACCTCGGTGTGCTGACCTACTTCATCCACGGGGTGTTGAACAACTACCTCGACACCGACAAGGCCAGCGCCCCGTTCTGGGGCTTCCTCGCGATGCTCGTCATGATGGACGTCGGACTCAGGAGAAGCGAGTCGTCAGCAGGGCCGTATCGTCCGCTGGATCCGCCGTCCCCCGGTGGCGCTCCCATTCCACGATGATGGCGGCGTTCATCGCCTCCGCTCCCGCCTTCCGATCGGACTCGACGAGGCGCTGCAGGCGGTGCTCCCCGAAATCCTGACCGGCTTCGTTTTCCTGCTCGACCAGACCGTCGGTGAAGCAGACCAGCGTCGATCCGGGACGCGCATCCAGCGTCCCGACGCCCACCACGGGCAACGCATCCAGCATGCCGAGGCCAGGACAACCGGCCCCGAGGAACATCCCCGGCCCCTTGTCCGGCACGAAGAGCGGTGGGTTGTGGCCGCAGTTGACGTAGTCGATGGCGCCCCGTGCTGGATCGTGGAGTGCAAAGAAGAAGGTGATGAAGCGCTCTCCGCGGGCACTGCTGAAGACCCGCTGGTTGAGGGACCGCACGAGATTCTCGAGGTCCACCTCGCCCCGCTCGAGGTGGGCGTGCAGATGGGCCTGGAAGTTGGACATCAGGAACGCCGCGGGCATGCCCTTGCCGCTCACATCGGCGATGGCGATGGCCATGCGTCCGTCGGCGAGCCGCACGGCATCGTAGTAGTCCCCGCCCACGTGATGGTGGGGCCGATACCGGGCGGAAAAACTTCGGTGGTCGTCCTCGGGCAACACCCGAGGGAGCAACATGGACTGCATCTCACCAGCCAGTTCCAGCTCCCGCTCGATTCCGGCCGTCCGGATGCGTTCGGCCGTCAGCTCCCGGTTCCGGAGGGCGACCACGAGCACATTGGTCAAGGTCGTGATGAAGCGGACGTGGCGGATGGACGGGCTCATGCCCCGGCCTTCCTCACGATCGCCCATCACCACATAAGCGATGACCTCCTGCTCGTGCTCGACGGGAATGGCGAGGTCGAACTCCACCTCGGTGTCGCCCGCGACGATGCCATGGGCTTTGCCACCGAGGGCCGCGTCGGCATCGTCCAAACGGGGCAGCTTGGTCGGGTAACCCCACTCCACGGAACACGCCCAGGTGCCATCTCCGAAGTCACGGCAGAACAGGGCCAGCTTGCCGACGCCGAGGGCATTTAGAATGCGTTGGTAGTGACCGAAGAGCTCGTCATCGGGCACGTTGCGGTTGATGGCCTGGGTCAGGTCCAACAACGCGTCCGCCTGCTGTCGCAGACGGTCCAGCCGCTTCCGTGTCCGGAGATCGGCGGACATGGCCCTTACTTCTTGACCCGTTCGGAGTAGTCTCCCGTGCGGGTGTCCACCTTGATGCGGTCGCCGATGTTGATGAAGAGCGGCACGCGGACCTCAGCTCCCGTATCAATTGTCGCCGGCTTGAGCGTGTTGGTGGCGGTGTCGCCTTTGACCCCCGGCTCGGTGTAGGTGATTTCAGCCTCGATGTGGCTGGGCAGGCTGGCGCTCAACGGGCGCTCCTCCTCGGCGTGGAACACGATGAGGCACTTCATCTCATCCTGCAGGAACTGGGAGTTGTCGATGAGGTGCTTCTCCAAGCTGATCTGCTCGAAGGTGTCGGAATTCATGAAATTGTATCCCATGTCATCCTCATAGAGGTAGGTGTACTCCCGGGTCTCCACGCGGATCACGTCAATCTTGGACCCGGTGTTGTAGCTGTGCTCGATGATCTTGCCGTTCTCGAGGTTCTTCATCCTCGTCCAGACATTGCCCGAGCCCCGAGCGGTCTTCTTGTGGAGGAATTCAATGACCTGGTACAACCCCCCCTGGTGGCGGATGCAGAGTCCATTCTTGATGTCGGAAGTGGTGGCCATGGTCGTCTTTCGGTTGGTTTGTCGGCGGAAGGAAAGCCTTGTGCTCCGCCCGCCCAATATAGCGCCGCCCCGGACGGACCCGTCTGCCGTTGCCCGGCCGAAAATCCACGCTGAACCCTGCAATTCCCGTTTTTCGCCTGCCCCGCTCCCACCCCGACCCCTCCGGATCCTGCCAAGAGAATCGCAAAGCCCATTCCGTGTGCCCCCCAGATGGCCGAAGCCGGATGAAGGCATGGGCATCGCCATCTCCGAAGGCGCGGGCCGGGAGGCGGTCCCATCCGGGGATGTAACGAACAGGTGCTTCCCGGTGACCCCAGGCCTGCGCACACCCCATTTTCCATCGTCCCATCCTGGGCGCTTCGAAGGCCGCCACGAAGCCCACCAGACCACCCCTCATCCGCCCCTGCCCGCCGGCGCCGACATGCACCCTGCAGACCAGCCCGGACTCCGGGCTCCAGCCGAGTCAAATCGGGCTCCGGCCCAAGGAATGCCAGCCCGCATCCATCCGATCTGCCATCGGATGGGGAGCCGATCGCCCCTGAAGCTGTGCGAGACCTGCACCCCACCAGATCCGACCATGACCCCCCATTCACCGCGGTTTGCCGAGAGCCAGATTCGGGGCGGCCGGCCGGGCCTCCAGCTTCCAAATGCAGCCCCGGTGGCCCCCCGACCGAAATCGAGCGGTTGAGCGGCCCGCCAGACGGGGCGAAGCGGCATCGCCGGATGCTGAAGGACTGGCCATTGCACCTCGAATGCGGCCCCTGCCGCCAGGGCCAATCCGAATCGAACCCCGAGTGCCTCCTCCAACGATCCGGAAACGCCGAGGGCCAACGTTCGATGGGCGTCGAATGGGAGGGCGACAGTTCCTCCGACTTGCACGGTGCCTCCAGGGATCCACCGCCCCTCGAACATCATTTTGGACTGCCGGGAAACCAATGTTGCGCTGGAGCGCAGGAACACCGCGCCGGGCGGCGCCATTCGCACCTCGAAACACAACGGGGACGCCTGCCCAGACGGGGGCTCGGGCGGAGTGGACAACGCCCAGGGCAAGAGCAAGAGGACCGGGAGGATCACGGCCGGAAATGTCCCCCGTGGGAACCGGCGGCAAACCCGCAGTTGACAGGCGGTGCCTCCCGCTTCGTCCCCGTCGAGAAGAGACCTATCTTCGCGCCCCCTGCGGGCGTGGTGGAATTGGTAGACACGCCAGATTTAGGATCTGGTGCCGCAAGGCGTGGGGGTTCGAGTCCCTTCGCCCGCACTCTGTACCGTACACGAGCACAACGACATGGAAATCACCAAGGAGAACATCGACGCGCTGAACGGCGTCTTGACCGTCAAGGTCCACCCCGAGGATTACAAGGAGAAGGTGGACGGCATCCTCGAAGAGTATCGCAAGCAGGTCAAGATGCCGGGTTTCCGCGCGGGCAAGGTGCCGATTCAACTGGTCCGAAAGCAATACGGAAAGGCTGTTCTCGCCGACGAGCTGAACAAGCTGCTCGGCGAAAAGATGGACGGCTACATCCGCGAAGAGAAGCTGCGCATCCTCGGACAGCCCATCCCCGCCAAAGAGAACGATTCCGACGGCAATTGGGACAAGCCGGACGTTTTCACCTTCCGGTATGACATCGGCCTCAGCCCGAAGGTGGACATCAAATTCGGCTGGTTCACCAAGTTCGTCCACCACAAGGTCCGCATCGACGAGGCCCTCATCGACGAGCAAATCGGGGACCTCCGGCGCCGTTACGGCAAGATGTCCGAGCGGACCGAAATCGGCGAGGATTGCCTCGTGGTCGGCGAATTCGTCGAGATGGAGGGCGACGAGGTCAAGCCCGGTGGCGTGATGCACGAGGGCACGATCAGCATGGATTCCGTGAAGGACGCCAAAACCACCAAGGCCCTGATGGGACTGAGCCAAGAGGCCCAGATGGTGGTCCAACCGGGAGACGTCAGCCGCGACGTGGAGGACCTCGCCCGCATGCTCGGAATCGACGCCAAGGCCGCCGCGGAATTCAAAAGCCCGCTCCGATTTACCGTCAAGGAGGTCCGGCACATCGAGCCGGCCGAGCTCGGCGAGGAACTGTACGACAAGCTGTTCGGCGAAGACGTCGTGACCGATGAAGCCGGATTCCGCGCCAAGGTCGAGGAGGATCTGCAACGCATCTTCGACCGCGACGGGGACCGGGTGTTCCGCCGGAAATTTGTCGAAGAGGTCGTGGACAAGCTCAATCCGTCCCTGCCCGAGGATTTCCTCAAGCGGTGGATTCAGATTGCCAATGAAAAGCCGATCTCCGCCGAGGAAATCGAAGCCGAATTCGAAGAGTACGCCAAGGGCATCAAGTGGCAAATCATCCAGAACCACATCATCGACGAGCACGACATCGACGTGTCCGGCGAGGAGATTCAAGCGGAGGCGGGCAACGCCATCAAAGCCCAATACACCCAATACGGCATTCCGCTGGAGGCCGAACAGCTCGACCCCATGGTGGCCCAAATGCTCACCGAGCAGAAAGAAGTGCGCCGCGTTGCGGAGATGATCTACGAGCGCAAGGCCATCGACAAGCTCCGAGAACTCGCCAAAATCAAGGAGAAAGAGGTTTCCCACGAAGAGTGGATGGAAATCGTCCGTTCGCTCTGAACTTTCCCTTCGGCCCTGTGCCGGGTCGGACCTAACTTTCCATTCTCATGATGAGCACCCGCAAGGAATTCCTGAAGTACGCCGTCAAGGACCGCGGCTTCACCAGCCACCACGTCGAGGACTACATCTCCGCCGTCCACGGTCCGGAGAACATGACGCGCACCGTGATCGAGGAGCGTCAGATGCCCTTCCGCGAGGTGGACGTCTTCTCCCGCCTGATGGCCGACCGCATCATCTTCCTCGGCACCGGGGTCGATGACTACATCGCCAACATCATCCAGGCGCAGATGCTCTTCCTCGAGTCCACCGACCCGACGAAGGACATCCAGATCTACATCAACTCCCCGGGCGGCAGCGTCTACGCTGGACTCGGCATCTACGACACGATGCAGTACATCCGCCCCGACGTGGCGACCATCTGCACGGGCATGGCGGCCTCCATGGGCGCCGTGTTGCTCTGCGCCGGTGCTGCCGGCAAGCGCACGGGATTGAAGCACAGCCGGACCATGATTCACCAGCCGCTCGGCGGAGCCCGCGGCCAGGCCAGTGACATCGAAATCACCGCCCGCGAGATCATGAAGCTCAAGGAGGAGCTGTACAAAATCATCGCCCACCACAGCGGCCAGGACTACCAGAAGGTGTGGGAGGACAGCGACCGCGACTACTGGATGATTGCCGAGGAGGCCAAAGCCTACGGCATGATCGACGAGGTCCTCGAGCGCAAGACTGACTGATTCCACCATGGCGGACCGCGAGATCAACTGCTCGTTCTGCGGGCGCAAGAAGTCGGAAGTCGACATCCTCATCGCGGGGGTGACGGGCCACATCTGCGACCATTGTATCGAACAGGCGGACGCCATCGTCAAGGAGGAGCGCCACCAGGGCGAAGAAGCCGGCTTCGACCCCGGAGTCCAGCTCGAACGGCCCGCCGACATCAAGCGGTTCCTCGATGAGTACGTCATCGGCCAGGAGCTCGCCAAGCGCACCTTGAGTGTCGCGGTCTACAACCACTACAAGCGCCTCGCCCACCCCGCGGCCGAAGGCGAGGTGGAAATCGAGAAGTCCAACATCGTCCTCGTCGGCGAGACCGGCACCGGCAAGACGCTTCTGGCCCGGAGCATCGCCCGACTGTTGAAGGTGCCGTTCTGCATCGCGGACGCCACCATCCTGACTGAGGCCGGCTACGTAGGGGAAGACGTGGAGAGCGTGCTGTCCCGCCTGCTGCAGTCCGCCGACTACGATGTGGCCAAGGCGCAGCGGGGCATCGTGTTCATCGATGAGATCGACAAGATTGCCCGCAAGAGCGACAACCCCTCCATCACCCGCGACGTGAGCGGCGAGGGCGTCCAGCAGGCCCTGCTCAAGCTCCTCGAAGGCGCCGAGGTCAACGTTCCACCCCAGGGAGGCCGCAAGCACCCCGAACAAAAACTCATCACGCTCGATACGCGCAACATCCTCTTCGTCTGCGGAGGGGCCTTCAACGGCATCGAACAGCACATCGAACGCCGCATTGCCACCTCGAGCATCGGCTTCAACACCGGCGCGGAAGACCGTCCCGAGACGCTTCTGTCCGCCATTGCCCCCGCTGATCTCCGCAGCTTTGGCCTGATTCCCGAGCTCATCGGACGCTTCCCGGTGCTGACCCATCTCGACCCGCTCGATCCGCATGCGCTCCGCCGCATCCTGACCGAGCCGAAGAACGCATTGGTCAAGCAGTACGAGCGCCTCTTCGAACTCGATGGCATCTCCCTGAAGTTCGATGCCGACGCCCTCGATTTCATCGTCGAGAAGGCGGTGGACTTCAAGCTCGGAGCCCGCGGTCTGCGAAGCATCTGCGAGGCCGTGCTCAGCGACGCGATGTTCGAGCTTCCCGGAAAGGAAGGCGCGGAGGAACTGCGGGTGACCGCGGAATACGCACGCCAACGGTTCGACGAGAGCGACAAGGGACAATTGAAGGTCGCCTCCTGACCCCATGGCCGGGGCCAAGGGCAAAGAGAAAACCGCAAAGGGGGTGAAGGAGACCCCCCTGATGGCCCAGTACAACAAGGTCAAGGCCCAGCATCCGGATGCCCTGCTCCTCTTCCGAGTGGGGGATTTCTACGAGACGTTCGGGCAGGATGCTGTGACCGCGTCCAAGGTGCTCAACATCGTGCTGACCGCTCGGAAGAACGGCGCCGCCTCCGAGGTGGAGCTCGCCGGATTCCCGCACCACGCCCTCGAGAACTACCTGCCCAAGCTCGTCCGGGCCGGCCATCGGGTCGCCGTCTGTGACCAGCTCGAGGACCCCAAGACCGCCAAGACCATCGTCAAGCGCGGGGTCACCGAGATGGTGACACCCGGCGTGGCCCTCAACGACCAGGTCCTCGACGCGCGCGAGAACAACTGGCTCGCCGCCGTCCACGTTGTGTTGGAGGGCCGCGGTCAATCCAAGCGGGAACGCGCGGGAGTCGCCTTCCTTGACGTCTCAACCGGAGAATTTTTGGCTGCGGAGGGCGCCCCGTCGGACATCGCTCCGCTCCTGCGCACCTTCCGCCCCAAGGAAACCCTCCATCTGCGGCACGGCGAACCCGAATCGCTCGACCTGACCGGATACCGTTTCCCTCTCGACGATTGGGTGTGGCAATCCGACTTCGCCCGCGAGACCCTCGAGCGCCACTTCGGCACAAAGGGGCTCAAAGGGTTCGGGCTGGACGGTCAACCGCTGGCCATCATCGCCGCCGGAGCCGCCCTGCATTACGTGGGCACCACGAAGCATGACCGATTGGGGCACATCGCCTCCCTCGGCCGTGTGGAATGGGGGAGCAACGTGGCCATGGACGGGTTCACCATCCGCAACCTCGAGTTGCTGGCCCCGACCCACCCGGAAGGCGTGGCGCTCGTCGACATCCTCGACCACTCTGCCACCCCGATGGGGGCCCGGATGCTGCGCCGGTGGATCGCCCAGCCCCTGTGTGACGCCGAACGGGTGACCCGCCGGCATGAAGCGGTGGCCGCCTTCCTCGAGCAGCCGGTGATGCGGGCCGACCTCATCGCCGAACTGAACCGCATCGGGGACCTCGAACGGCTGCTGGCCAAAACCGCCGCCGTGCGCATCTCACCCGCCGAGCTCGACCGACTCCGCCGTGCGCTGACCGCCGTGGAGGCCCTGCGCCTCATGGTCGACAGCTCGGACGACCCGGTCATCGGCCGCTGGGCTGGCCGGCTCGACCCTGCAGATGCCGCCCTTGCCCAACTGCGGACCGAGCTGACCGAAGACCCTCCCGGCGTACTGGGCAAGGGGGCCACGATCGCCTCCGGGGTGGTGCAGGAACTCGATGAACTCCGTGACCTCCGGGACAATGGCAAGGCCAAGCTCGAGGGCATTCGCGAGCGCGAGGCCGCGGCCACCGGCATCACCTCCCTGAAGATTGCCTTCAACAACGTCTTCGGCTATTACCTCGAAGTCCGTCATGCCCACAAGGACAAGGTGCCCGAGGAGTGGATTCGAAAGCAGACCCTGACCCAGGCCGAGCGCTACATCACCCCGGAGCTCAAGGAACTCGAGCAACGCATCCTCGGCGCAGAGGAACGGCTCGACGTGGTCGAACGGGAAGCCTATACCGCCCTCGTTACGGCCTTGCACCCGCACCTGCCCCTGCTACAATCCACGGCACGCGCCGTGGCCGGCCTCGACCTCCTGCTCGGATTCGCCCAGGTGGCCGAGGACCACGGCTACACTCGGCCCGTCCTCGTGGAGGGCCACGAACTCGAAATCGTCGGTGGCCGCCACCCCGTCATCGAGCGGTGCCTGCCCGACGGCGAATCATATGTGGCCAACGACGTCGCGCTCGACCGGGACCGCCAGCAGATCCTCATGATCACCGGTCCCAACATGTCCGGAAAGAGTGCCCTGCTCCGACAGACGGCGCTCATCGCCCTCATGGCGCAGATGGGCAGCTACGTGCCGGCCCGCTCGGTGCGGATGGGGCTGGTCGACAAGGTCTTCACCCGCGTGGGCGCCTCGGACAACCTCAGTGCCGGCGAATCGACCTTCATGGTGGAGATGAACGAAACCGCGTCCATCCTCCACAACCTGTCGGACCGCTCCCTCGTCCTCCTCGATGAGATTGGCCGGGGCACCAGCACGTACGATGGCATCAGCATCGCTTGGGCCATCGCCGAGTTCTTGCACGAGCATCCAAAGTGCCGGGCAAAGACCCTGTTCGCTACCCATTACCACGAGCTGAACCGCATGGCCGACCGGTTCTCCCGGATTCACAACGCCAACGTCAGCGTGCGCCAGCAAGACGGCAAGGTCCTGTTCCTGCGGAAGTTGGTCCCCGGCGGCAGCGAGCACAGTTTCGGCATCCACGTCGCCAAGCTCGCTGGGATGCCGGGCTCTCTCGTGCGCCGTGCCGAGGAGGTGTTGGAGGGGTTGGAATCGGAGGGTGGCGGCCGAGGCCGGGCCTCGGGCGGTGCCGCTCCGAAGGAGACGTCCACTCAAGAGGAGGGGCTGCAGATGAGTTTCTTCCAACTCGACGACCCCGTCCTCCAAGACATCAAGGAAGACCTGCTCGATCTCGACATCGACCAGCTGACGCCCGTGGAGGCGTTGCTGAAACTGCATGAGATCCGGAAACGGGTCGGGGGCTGAGCCTCAGTCGTAAGCGGCGAGTAGGAGATCCAGGTCCTTGGAGGGCCATCCGAACGCCTCGGCGAGATCCCGGTTGACCACGTTGCCGCGGTACAGGTACAATCCGCTGCGGATCATCGGACTGTGTTCGAGGCCCGAACCGATGCCACCGTGCTCGCCCACCTTCTGCAGGAGGGGACCGAGCAGGTTCGACAAGGCCATGCTGGCTGTCCTCGGCACGCGGCTGGGGATGTTGGCCACGCCGTAGTGGGTCACTCCGAATTCGGAGAAGACGGGGTCCTGGTGGTTGGTCAGGCGGGAGGTCTCGAAGCATCCGCCGCTGTCGATGCTGACGTCGACGATGACCGCCCCCTCGCGCATGCCCTGGACCATCGCCTCGGTGACGATCATGGGGGTCCGGCCCTGGTGGGGACGGACGGCCCCGATGGCCACGTTGGCCGACGCCAGGGAATCCGCGAGCACCTTGGGATGCAGGGTGCTGGTCCAAAGCCGGCCGCCGATTTCCCCGCGCAGGCGGCGGAGGCGGTACGGGCTGCTGTCGAAGACCCGGACCGAGGCCCCGAGGCCAATGGCGGCGCGGGTGGCAAATTCGCCCACTGTGCCGGCTCCGATGATGACCACCTCGGACGGTGCCACACCGGTCATGGCCCCCAGCATGCTGCCATCCCCATGCGTCGGGTGAGACAGGTATTCCGCGGCGATGAGAATGCTGGTCGTGCCGGCAATCTCGCCCATCGCCCGAACCAACGGGAAGATGCCCGTGCGGTCCTGCATGAAGTCCCAGGCGACGGCCGTGATCTTGCGGTCCATCATCTTCTCAATCGTCCGCTCGGGGTGCGTGGCCAGCTGGAGGCCGCTGAAGATGGTCTGCCGGTCCCGCATGAACTCCAACTCGGATTCCTGCGGGGGGGCCACCTTCAGGATGAGGTCATTGTCGTAAACGGTAGCGGCGTCCGGAGCGATTCGGGCTCCAGCCTCGCTATAGTCGGCGTCCGAGAACTGAGCATGGACCCCAGCTCCGGTCTCGACCACCACCTCGTGGCCATGGGCGACGAGCAGTCCGACCGCGTCAGGGTCCAGGGCCACACGGCGTTCCTGCAGGGCCATCTCCTTGGGGATGCCGATGCGCAGGCTCTGCTCATGCGTGCGGAGGGCGAGCTGCTCCTCTTGGGGAGACAGCGCGGCCTGGAAGGCCAGGCGGCGGATGCGTTCCTTGGTTTCCACGGTCGAAATCGGTTCGGGTCAATCGGGAATTTAAGCGGATTCCCGTTGCCACAACGTGGCCACCCGCATTCCGTCGGGCAAACACTCCATGCGGAGGAGCCGGGCATGGTCCGGAAAATGGTCCGCTGCCCGTTCCGGCCACTCCACAAAGGTCAAGGCCTCGGCATCGTGCATCAGCTCCTCCCACCCGAGGTCGATGAGTTCATCCTCGTGGCGGATGCGGTACAGATCGAGGTGTCGGATGAGCCTCCGACCGGACCCTTCTGCAGGCACCGGGTAACTCTGGCACAAGGCAAATGTGGGGCTCGAAGCGGCATCCTCCGCACCGTGGTGCCGGGCCAGAGCGGAGACGAGCGTGGTCTTCCCGGTGCCCATCGGAGCCTGAAGGGCAATCACCTCACCCCAATCCAGGCGGTCGGCGAGCTGTCCGGCCACTTCATTCAGGCCATTGAGGCCGAAGGGGCGGGAATCCCAGATGCAGTGAAGCTGCCCGGTGCTCATCGGGGGACCAGGTGGACGAGGGGAACGAGCATCTCCTCCATGGAGATGCCCCCGTGCTGGAACGTGCCGTCGAGGTAGCGGACGAACCGATTCAAGTTGTTCGGGTACACCATGAAATCACGCTCCGTGGCGAAGATGTACCGGCTCGAAAGATGCGATTTGGGCAAACCAAACGCCTCAGGATCGGACACCGCGAAGACGTCGTCGTCGTGGCGGAGGTTCCGGCCGGTCTTGTACCGCGGATTGTCGGTCACCTCTTTCTCACCCTGGACTTTGACCGGATCGGCCACCTGGACCGTGCCGTGATCGGTCGTCAGGACCAGCTCGAACCCGGCATCGGCGGCCAGACGGAGAAGCTCCCGCAAGGGATTGTGCTCGAACCAGCTCACCGTGAGGGACCGGTAGGCCGCCTCGTCCTCGGCGAGCTCCTTGATGATCTCGCTCTCCGTTCGGGCATGGCTCAGCATGTCCACGAAATTGAAGACGACAGCGGTGAAGTCGCGGTCTCGGATCTGGTGGAAATCCTCGACCAGCTTTCGGCCCGACGCAACGTCGGTGATCTTGTGGTAGCCCCATTGGCCGGTGAATCCCCACCGGTCCAACTGCGCTTCAAGCAACTCGGCCTCGTGGGCGTTTTTGGAGCCCTTGGCCTGTTCGTCCTTCCACCACTGGGGATGGACCTGCGCGATGCGGGCCGGGGTCATGCCGGCAAACAAGGCATTGCGCGCGTATTGGGTGGCGGTGGGCAGAAAGCTCCAGTGCATTCGCTCGGATTGCACCTGCCAGTCCTCGGTGAGCATGGGACCGAGGGCCCGCCACTGGTCATACCGGAAGTTGTCGATGACCACCATGAGGGTCTTCTTTCTCTCGTCGAGCAGGGGACGGACGGATTCCGCCATGACCTTGGGGGCCAGCAAGGGGTCCTCGTGCCCGTCGCACCGGTCGAGGTCGGCCAGCCAATCGCCGTATCGGTCCGTCACAAACCGGGCGAACTGGCGACCCGCATCCTGCTTCTGCATGCGCAGAACCTCGGACATGCCCGTGTCTCCGGAGGCCGTCAATTCGAGGTCCCAGTGGACCAGTCGCTTGTGGATGTCCTCCCAATCCTCGCGCCCGAGGCGGTCCATGAGCCGCATGCCCAACTCGCGGAATTCGCGCTGGTAATCGCTCATCGCCTTCTCGCCGACCAAGCGCTTCTCGTCGAGAATCTTCTTCAGCGAGAGCAGGATCTGGTTCGGGTTGAGCGGCTTGATCAGATAGTCCGCCATCTTGGACCCGATGGCCTCTTCCATGATGTGCTCTTCCTCGCTCTTGGTGATCATCACACAAGGCAGGTGGGGGCGCTTGGCCTTGATTCGCTGGAGGGTCTCGAGGCCGGTCAGGCCCGGCATGTTCTCATCGAGGAAAACGACATCCACGAGGCGGTCCTCTTCCAGCGCCTCGATGAGCGCCGCCCCGTCCGTGAATCCGGTCACATCGTATCCCTTGCCTTGCAGAAACAGGATGTGGGGCTTGAGCAGGTCGATCTCATCGTCGGCCCAGAGGATGTGAGGGGTGCGCGTCATGCTTCCTTCAATGGCGTTTGGTCGCAATTATTTTGTCGGCCGTCCGTCCCTGCAAAGAAACGTGCCAAATTTCGGCCCATGGCCGCCCGTCCCAAGCTGCTCAACGACCCTGTATACGGCTTCATTCAGGTCCGTCACGCCGACTTCACCGACATCTTTGATCACCCTTGGGTGCAGCGCCTTCGTCGCATCAGCCAGCTGGGCCTGAGCCATCTGGTCTACCCGGGCGCGGTCCACAACCGGTTCCACCACGCCCTCGGGGCCATGTTCCTGATGCAGGAGGCGCTCGATTCCTTGAGGGAAAAAGGCGTCGTGATCACCGAGGATGAATTCCGTGGGGCCTGTTTGGCCATCCTCCTGCATGACGTGGGCCACGGCCCGTTCAGCCATGCCCTCGAGCATTCGCTCGTCCGGGGTGTGCACCACGAAGAGGTGAGCACGCTCATCATGACGCGCCTCAACGAGGAAATGAACGGCATGCTCGACACGGCGATTGAGATCTTCAATGACCATCACCCCAAGGGCTTCCTCCACGACCTCGTCTCGAGCCAACTCGACATGGACCGGATGGACTACCTCCGTCGGGACAGCTTCTTCACCGGGGTCAGCGAGGGCATGATCAGCTCCGAGCGGATCATCCGCATGCTCAACGTGCACGACGGGCGGCTCGTCGTCGAGGAAAAGGGCATCTACTCCATCGAGAAATTCATCATTTCCCGTCGCCTGATGTACTGGCAGGTCTACCTCCACAAGACTGTGTTGGCCGCAGAATGGATGATGATGGGCATTCTCGATCGGGCGCGGACCCTAGCCCTCCGCGGTGAGGACGTGTGGACCACGCCCTCCCTTCGGCCATTCTTGTACGACGACCTCGACCGGGCACGGTTCATGGCGGACCCAGAGGTCCTCGCCGCATTCTGTGCCCTGGACGACAACGACATCATGTGTTGCATCAAATCTTGGCAACACCACCCGGACACCGTGCTGTCCGAGCTCTGCCGCCGACTGACGTACCGAAGGCTGTTCAAGATTGAATTGAGGGACGCCCCGTTCGACCAGAGCGACATCGCCGAGCGCATCGAGACGGCCGGCCGCCACTTCGGACTGGACACGGAAGACGCTGCTTGCTTCGTGCTGCACGACCGCATCGACAACCGGGCCTACAGCACAGCGTCCCACGGCATTCAGATGTTGTACAAAGACGGCTCGGTGCGCGACGTCGCCTCGGCGTCAGACCATCTGAATCTGAGTGCCCTCAGCGTCCCGGTGGAGCGGCATTTCCTGGCCTATCCCAAAGAGTTGCCGCCCCGACCGGGCGCCGGGATCACAAGGTGATCTCTTCTCCTTCTGCGTTGTAGACGTGGTGCTCGAGCAGCTCCATGGAGGAGTTGCCGTCGACCACGATCTTCATGCCGAAGGCCTTCTTCCAGCGCTTCAACTGGTTGTCCCAGAAACCACGCTTGATGTAGGCATCGACCATCGGATGGAGGAGGAGCGTAACCTCACCGAGTCCGCGGTCGGCGGCAGCCTGAAGGGCGCCTTCAATCCGGTCCGTCACCAAGATGCTCGCCTCGACCTTGCCGGTGCCATTGCAGGACGGACACTGCTCGGCCGTCTTGATGTCGGTCACCTCGCGGACACGCTGCCGGGTGATTTCCACCACGCCGAACCGACTCGGGGCCAGAACGTTGTGCTTGGCCTTGTCCGGCTTCATGGCTTTGCGGAGGGCCTCCGTCAACTTGCGGCGGTTCTCCACCTGTCCCATGTCGATGAAGTCCACGGCAATGATGCCGCCCATGTCGCGCAGGCGCAACAGGCGTGCAATCTCCTCCGCGCACTCCAGGTTGGTGGCGATGGCGTTTTCCTCCTGGGAGGTCGCCCCAGCCTTCCGGCCACCGGAGTTCACATCGATGACGTGCATGGCTTCGGTGTGCTCGACGATGAGATAGGCCCCACTTCGCAGGTTGACCTGGCGGCCGAAGCTCGCCTTGATCATCCGATGCACACCGCGGTCATCGAAGACGTCCTTGGCCTTGGACAACTTGACGATGTCCACCTTGTCCGGCGCGTTGGCCGCGAGGTATTCCTTGACTTCCTCGGCTACCTCCGGGTCGTTGACCAGAATCTGGGAGAAGTTCGGATTGAGCAGGTCCCGGAGAAGGGAACTCGTTTTGTTGATCTCGCCGAGCACACGCTGGCGATGCTTGGCGCCGCGTAGGTTCTTGTGGAGTTCCTTCCAACGGTTCGCAAGATCCTCGAGGTCGGAATGCAGGTCGGCCGCCCCCTTCTCCTGGGCCACCGTTCTCACGATGATGCCGCAGTTTTCAGGGCGGATGCTCTCCAGCAGGACGCGAAGGCGCTTGCGCTCGCTTTCCTTGCTGATGCGCTGGCTGATGCTGATTTTCTTGGAGAAGGGCACGAGCACGAGGTAGCGGCCCGCGAGGGTGACCTCCGCGGTGAGGCGGGGACCCTTGGTGGAGATGGCCTCCTTGGCCACCTGGACGAGGACGGTCTGGCTCGCAGACACCACGTCCTTCATGTTTCCCTTCTTGTCGATGTCCGACTCCAGCTTGAAGTTGCCGAGGTCGGACGTGGCCTGCGTTCCTTTGACGGAACGCTGGGTATACTTTTTGAAGCTGCGGTATTGAGGCCCGAGATCGAGATAATGGAGAAAGGCATCCTTCGGATGACCGATGTCCACGAATCCCGCGTTCAGGCTGGGCAGCACCTTCTTGACCCGGCCGAGGTAAATGTCCCCGACCGCATATTCCTGGTTGCCATTGTCCTCATGAAGTTCGACCAGATGGCCGTCCTCCAGCATGGCAATGCGCAACCCGGACTTGGTCTTGTTGATGACCAGTTCGATGTTCACGCGTCACGTAAAGAGGGCGTGTGCCACGGGCACGAGCCCGATCGGCACCCGCCGGTGGACGTCACTTCTTCTTCTTGTGACGGTTCTTACGGAGACGCTTCTTCTTCTTGTGCACGGCCATCTTATGGCGCTTGCGCTTCTTTCCACTGGGCATGGTCAGATGATTTTATGTGTTCTGTAGCAGGAGGTCAATGCGTTGGCGGACCGCCTGCTCAATAATGGTATCCGGGGACAGGGGGAGAAAACGTTGGTAACCGGCGAGTGCCAAGCCCGGATTGCCGAGGCGCTCGTGGCATTGTGCCTGGAAGAACCAGGCGTTGTGGGCTGTGCTGTCCACCAGCACGGCCCGTTCGAAATGGATCAAGGCCTCGGCGGGGTTCCCTCCGTCCAGCTCGAGCATGCCGAGTTGGACCAGGGGTTCCGCGCGATCCGGCGCGAGATCGATGGCCTGGACGAAGCGCTCCTTCGCCTTGTCCAGTTGGCCGGATTGGATGCTGAAACGCCCGAGCTCGATGACCGCGTCCACGTTGGGCGGCTCGGCCTCGGCGAGGGCCTTCAACTCGAGGATGCCCGCCATGGGATTGGCGCCCCGGACTTTTTCGACGGCGGAGGCCACGGGATCCGCTGGGGAGGCCTCCTCGAGTGAGGTGGGAATCTCCTCGGCGGCGAGGCTGGCCGGCTGCCGAGGGATCACCTGCCACACCAAGGCGGCCAGCACGACACACAACCCTCCGATGACGAAGGGCAGAATCGAGCGGCGTTCAGGTGCGGTGGACATGCGGCGGAATCAGTTGGCGGACACCTTGGCCTTCACATTCTCCATGAAGCTCTTCGCGGGCTTGAAGGAAGGAATGTTGTGGGCTGGGATTTCGATGGTCTGGTTCTTGAGGATGTCACGACCGGTCTTCTTGGCCCGGCGCTTGATCACGAAACTGCCGAATCCACGGAGGTAAACATTGTGTCCCTGCTCGAGGGAATCCCGCACGGATTCCATGAAGGCCTCAACCGTGGCCTGCACGTCCTGGCGCTCAATTCCCGTCTTGTCGGAGATGCGGCTCACGAGGTCCGCTTTCGTCATCTTCTTGTCCGTCACTTTGCTGATGCTTTGAAACTCAAAGGGTTGAAATCCTGTTGGATTGGGCCGGCAAAAATAGGGCAACCCGTCCACTCTGCCGCGCCTTCGGAAACCATTTGCAAATTGCTCCTCGTGCCGGACCTTCATCCCATCACCCGCCAACTGCTCGAATGGTACCGCGTCCATGCCCGGCCCCTTCCTTGGCGAGAGTCTCCCCATCCCTATGCCACTTGGCTCTCCGAGGTCATCCTGCAGCAGACGCGAGTCGAAACCGGGACCGCCTATTGGCACCGCTTCCTCGAGCAGTATCCGACCGTGAAGGATCTCGCCGAGGCCCCCATCGAGTCGGTCATGCGGTCCTGGAAGGGACTGGGCTATTACAGCCGCGCTCGGAATCTCCACGCGGCGGCCAAAGCGGTGATGGACCAGCGCGACGGACAGCTGCCCATCCTCGCGGCTGATTGGCGGGCGCTCCCCGGCATCGGGGACTACACAGCGGCGGCCATCGCCAGCATCTGCCACGGCGAGGCCGTGCCCGTCGTGGACGGCAATGTCCAGCGCGTGCTGTCCCGGCTCTTCGACATCGCCGACCCTGTCGATCGCAAATCCGGACGCGACGCCATCCGCGCGTGGTCGGAGGCCTTGGTCTCTGAGGCGACCCCTGGCGCGTCCAATCAAGCGTGGATGGAATTGGGGGCCTTGGTCTGCAAGCCTCGAAATCCAGCCTGCCCGGACTGCCCAGTGCGCGAGGCCTGCCTGGCACGCCAACGGGGTACCTGGGCCGACCGGCCGGTCAAGCAGCCCAAGAAGAAACAGGTGACCATGACCGTCGACTTCGACGTCGCAATCCGGAAGGTCGATTCCCGATGGGAATGGTGGGTAGAACGCCGCCCAGACCGGGGCATCTGGGGTGGGCTCGAATCGTTCCCTGCCACCTTGACGGAAGGGGCGGGACGCGACCGGGATCCACAATCGGTCTGGGGTCCTGTTGACCACATCCTCACCCACCGCCGGCTCACAGGCTGGTTCCACCTGCACACCGGCGACGCGGCCTCCGACCTCGCCCGTTGCCACCCGGGAGGGAGCTGGATTCCCCTTGATGATGCCGACCGCGCCTGGCCCCGAATGGTGGACAAGGTCCTGCCGGAGCTCCGGAGCCGGGCTGTGAAGAATTGAGGTCTTTTCACCCTTCTCAACCCCTTTCCCTTCGGTATTTTGCCATTCATGTCCGGACTGAACAAGGTGATGCTCATAGGCCGCTTGGGACGCGATCCTGAGACCCGTTGGTTCGAAGGCGGGCGGGCCATGAGCACGCTGTCCATCGCGACATCCGAGCGCCACAAGGATGCCGAGGGCCACCTCCGAGAACGGACCGAATGGCACCGCGTGGTCCTTTGGCGCCAGCTCGCGGAAATCGCCGAAGAGCACCTCCACAAAGGCGACCGGGTCTACATCGAGGGCAAACTGCGCACGAGGACATGGCAAGACGCTGGCGGCACGGAGCATCGGACGGTCGAGATCGTCGCCGACCGCATGGATATGCTTGGGGGTTCGGCCCGCAAGGAAGCCCCTTCCGAAACCCAGGAAGGTCAGGGGCCCCACCCCATTGACGCCTCGGCACTCCCCCTCTGACATGGCGGAATTGACCCCCGGCATCATCTGGCTTGCCGCCACTGCGTCCCTGCTGCTGCTTGTGGTCAGTGCCTTTGTTTCCGGAAGTGAAATCGCCTTTTTCTCCCTCGGCCCGACCGACCGCGCCACCGCAGCGGAGGCTGAAGATGAACGGTCGAAGGCGGTTCTCGATTTGCTCGAGGGACCCGGGAACGGACAGGGGCCCCGCCAGCTCCTCGCCACCATCCTCGTGCTGAACAACGCGGTCAACATTCTGATCATCCTGCTCTCCACCGTCCTGATGCAGCACTGGTTGCCGGCCCTGCCGCCCTGGCTCAGCGTACTGCTCCAGGTGTTCGGCGTCACCTTTCTGATCGTGCTGTTCGGGGAGGTGCTGCCGAAGGTCTATGCCAACCGCAACCCGTTGGGTCTTGCGCGCACCATGGCCCGTCCGCTCCGCATGGCCCGGACGGTCCTCCGTCCCGCCTGGCAACCGATGAACGCCCTCGCAGGGGCACTCGCTTCGCGGGTGGATACGGCCCCGCCCGAATTGTCTGTGGAAGACCTTGAACACGCTGTGCAGGTCACCGATTCCGAGGACCGGACGGACGAGGAAAACCGCATCCTGAGCGGCATCGTCAACTTCGGGTCCAAAGACGTCAAGCAAATCATGACCCCTCGGACGGACGTCACGGCATTCTCCCACGACCTCGCCTGGCCTGAACTCAAAGCCCAGATGGCCGAATGCGGTTTCAGCCGCGTTCCCATCCACACCGAAGGCCTGGACCAGATCAAGGGCATCCTGTACGCCAAGGACCTCCTCGCCCACCGCAACGAGGAGGAGATGGATTGGAATGCGCTCTTGCGCCAACCCTTCTTTGTCCCGGAGAACCGGATGATCGACGACCTTCTCCGGGATTTCCAGAGCATGAAGGTCCACCTGGCCATCGTCGTGGACGAATACGGCGGGACGAGCGGCATCGTGACCCTGGAGGATGTCATCGAGGAAATCGTGGGCGACATTTCCGATGAATTCGATGACGAGGACATCCTCTACTCCCGCATCAACGAGCACACGGTCGTCTTCCAGGGCAAAACCGCACTGGTGGATGCCTACCGCATCCTCGGCATCGACGGCTCGGAATTCGAAATGGCCAAAGGGGAAAGTGACACCCTTGGCGGGTTCATTGTGGAACAAATGGCCCGGCTCCCCAAGCCCGGCGAGCGGATCGAATTCCATGGCACAACCCTCGTGGCTGAGGCTGTCGACCGGCGGCGGGTCCTTCAGGTCAAGGTGAGTCTGCCCGAGGACGGTGCGGATGACCCCTCCGACGGAGACCCGGACCGCGCGGGAGGCGGCCAACTACGTGCGCTCCTCCTCTTCCTCCTCGCCGGAGGCTTCCTGGTCACGGGGTGCGGGGGCGACCCGCCCGTCCCGCGTCCCAAGGGGTATTTCCGAATTGCCCTGCACGACACGGTCTACCGCACCATCTCCCTCGATTGCCCGCTGGACTTCCCTCTCTCCGGGGAGGCCCAGCTCGAACCCGTGCAGGATTTTGCCCCCGACAGCTGCTGGTTCAACCTGGTCTATCCGAAGTTTTCTGCCCGCATCCACTGTACCTATGCGGGAGGCGTGAAGCTCGATCCGGTCATGGAGGACGCCTTCCAACTGGCTTACGAACACGAGATCAAGGCCGACGCCATCCGCATCCAGCAGTCCGACCGTCCCGATGGAGGCACCGCGCTGCGGTGGAACATCGCCGGGGATGCCGCCAGTCCCCTCCAATTCCTCTGCACCGATGGACGCGACCGGTTCCTCCGGGGCGCTCTGTATTTCGAGCTCCGGCCCAACGCCGACTCCCTGGCTCCGGTCGTGGCCCGATTGGGGCAGGACGTCGAATACTTGCTCAATCACATGGCATGGCGGTGACCCTGGTGCTCGATGCGGGCGGGAGTCGCCTCAAATGGGGGGAGCTCCTAGGCGGGAAACCCGGACCGATTCATTCGGCTGAATGGAGCGAAGCAGAAACTGCCTTCCGGGCTTGGATGGCCAGTCGGGATGCCGGCGCCATTCAGGCCGGCATGCTGGACCGCCCTGCCACGCCGGCCGCACGCGCCGTGCACTTCCCCGACTGGCTGCCTGCCATTCTGGGGGGCGACCCGATTCGGGTCCATCCCGTCGAAGTGGCCCCGTTTGCCATCGACTACGCTGAGGGCGAAGCTGGGGCCGACCGCCTCGCCGCGGCCGTGGCCTGCCACCAGCGCGACCCCGGAGGGAGCTTTGTCATCATTGATGCCGGGACCTGCATCACTGTCGACCTGCTCTCCCCTGGCCGATGGAGGGGAGGGGCCATCCTGCCCGGTCTCACCCTGCAGGCGGCCTCGCTGGCGGCAGCAGGACTGCCAGTCCTCGAGAAGAACGTCGACGGTTGGCCCGGACGGCGTGGCGCTGAGGGGGCCCTCGGCCAATCCACACGTCAGGCCATCGAAGCCGGGATTCCTTGGGCCATCCGCGAAGCCGTCACGGCGACTGCACGGGCCCTCATGGAGCTGGACCCCTGTGCACAGCCCATCCTGACGGGCGGGGACGCCGACCATTTTGACGGCATCGGAGGATGGCAGACTTTCGCGGACCCGAATCTCGTCTTGACTGGCACGGCACGCCTCCTGAACGCATTGACCGCATGACCTTCCGCCACGCCTTCCTCGTCCTCTGCTCGGTCCTTTGGCTCGCCATCGGATGCACCGCAGCATGGGGACAGACGACCCACTCCCCCTACTCCCGGTTTGCCTTCGGAGACCTGCAATCCGGGGCCTCAGCACCCCAGATGGGAATGGGACAGCTCGGAGCGGCCTGGATGGACCGCCACCATTTGAACACCCGGAACCCCGCCGCGGCCGCCTACCTGACCCGCACCACGTTTGCCGGAGGATTCGGTCTCCGGACGGAGAAAATCATGGAAGGAGACAGTGCCACCCGCGGCGAGGTCGGCGGGCTGACCCAAGTGGCCTTCGCCCTCAAGCGCGCTGGCGGGAAGGGCGCCATCACCTTTGGTCTCCAACCCTGGTCCAATGCGGGATATGATGTCTCCCAGATTCGGACCGACGACATCGCGGACGAATACCGCATCTCCTATGCCGGGGAAGGCGGACTGGCCCAATCCCACTTCGGATATGCCCGGCGGTGGGAGGGCACGAAGTGGAAGCGGTTCGAGGGCACCGAAATGGCCAAGGCCGACAGTTCGCGCATCATTTCCCATGTGACCGCGCTCGGCGCCCGGTATGAGCAACGGTTTGGGTCGCTGCTTCGGTCCCGCACCATCGACATCGCCAATCCCATCTACCTCGACACCCGCGTGGAGACCGAGGAGGCTCACCGATCAGGTGGTTTGACGGTCGGATTCGGTCACGAACGCCTGCTGGGGTCGCGCTTCGACCGGGACCACAAACTGGTGGCCAGCACCCTGCTCCGATTCGGTGGATTCGCCCAGCTCGGGCGGGGCCACCGCATCGACCGGGTGATCCGTTGGGCTTCATGGCAGACCCTGTCCACCGGACCACTCGAGGTGGATTCGGTGTACCAGGAGGAGACCGTGCACGACATCGATCTGCCCTTGTCCTGGTCCGCTGGAGCGGAGCTCGAACGCAACACCGAATCCGGCATGAGAATCCGGGTCGGAGCGGAATGGGAGCAGGCCCCTTGGTCATCTGTCCCAGGCGACTGGCTGGACCCCGGAGTGGCCTTTGCGAATTCTCGGACCGCAGCCTTGGGCGCCTCCATCACGCCCCGTGGTCTCGACGATGCCAAGGGCATGTGGCAACGTGCGACCTACTCCCTGGGCTGGCGGACCACCTCGGGCACCATGACCACGAACGAAGGCGATCTCGCTTCCTCCACCATGAGCCTCGGCTGGTCTCTCCCGATGCTGGGATCCCGCTCGGGGTCGAGCCTCGACCTCGCCTTCCAGTGGCGCACCCTCCAAGCGGGAGACAACCCTCTCGGCCTGCGGGAGCGCAGTTTCGGCGCGACGGTCGGCTTCACCCTCCACCCGTTCTTCAAGAACCAGTGGCTGGTGCCGAGGAAGTACGATTGACCCCCTCCGGCATTAGGTTGAGGCTATCCCCTAATTTTGCCGACCCAATCCCGGCGCGAACCTTTTGGCGCGGTCCTTGATTGACAAGAAGCAGAAGATCGAACCCATGACCCGATTCATCACCTCCCTCCTGTTCCTGGCCTTGACCATGACGGGCTCTGTCCTGTCCGCCCAGGACGACAGCAAGTACGGCGACACGCCCGAGCAGCAGGCCGCCTGCAAGGAGAACCTCAGCCTCTACGAGACCTACTACAAGCAGAAGAACTACGACGATGCTTACCCGTTCTGGCAGAACGCCTGCGAGGTGTGCCCGTCCAAGGTCTCCCAGAACATGTACATCAAGGGAGTCAACCTCCTCAAGCGCCAAATGAAGGCGGCGATCAAGGAGAAGAACAACGAGCGCGCCATCGCCCTGCGCGACAGCGTCTTCCTCTTCTACGACCTGCGCATCGAGCACTTCCCGGCCACGAGCAAGAAACCGGACAACGGCTGTGAGGTGCTCGGGCGGAAAGCGATGGATTGGATGAGCCTCAACAAGCGGAACGCCTTGGAAGCCCGACCGATGTTCGAGGAGAGCATCGCCTGCCTAGAGGGCCGCTCGCTCGCCGCGACCTTTGACAAGTATTACACCCTCCTCAAGACGGCCTTCATGGAGGCCGAGGGGGCGGAAGCCAAGACGGCTGCCCAAGAGGATCTGCTCCTGGAATACCTGCGCCTCAGCGACTTCATCGAGGCCGGACGCCAGAATGAGCTCGCCGCCGGAGACAGCGCCGGAGCGGACAAGTACGCCACCACCCAGAAGAACCTCGACGAGGTGTTCGTTCAGGTGGCCAACTGCGACGAGATGGTCCCCGTGCTCGAGGGCAAGCTCAACGCGGCCCCAGATGACATCGACACCAAGAAGAAGGCCCTGCGCCTGCTGAACGAGAAGGGCTGTACGGACAACGCCATCTTCCTCCCGGTGGCCGAGGCCGTGTACGCTGTCGAAAAGAACGCGGACGCCGCCTACTCCATCGGAATCCAACTCGCCAAAAAGGGCGACTTCTCTGCCGCCCTGCCTTATTTCGAGGAAGCTGTTGAGCTCTGCGGGGATTGCCCCAAGCTGGCCCGCAACCTGATGAAGGCCGGACAGGCCGCCAAGAACGCCGGACAGGTGTCCAAGTGCATCCGGTACGCCCGTCGCGCCGCCAAGGCCGAGCCTGGCAACGGAGAGCCCTACCTGCTCATCGGGGACGCCGTGGCGTCCATGGTGAGCGCCTGCTCCGACAGCCCGCTCGGTGGCCGTGAGGTGTACTGGCTCGCCACGGATTACTACCAGCGTGCCAAGTCGGTGGACAGCGAGGTGGCCTCCAAGGCCAACACCAAGATCTCGCAGGTCAGCAAGTCTTACCCCACCGTGGACGATCTGTTCACCTACGGCATCGACGAAGGCAAAGAGATCACCGTGAAGTGCCTCGGAGAGACCACCAAGGCGCGCAAGCCTTGATGCCCAACCCGGCGCGATTTTCTTGGAATCTCACCTGTCTGTTCGCAACCGTCTTGACGGTGGTCGGTTGCCGGAACAGCTTGGAGGAGGTCTCGGATTTTGAGACCCTCGACAACGGACCCGCCCAAACCATTGAGGGGGCGGACATGGAGTACAGTGAAGATGGCGTTCCCACCCACCGGCTCCGTGCTGCTCACATGGAGCGCACCGCCGAGGAACAGGCCGGCTGGGACGTCCGCGGGGGATTCGATCTCAAAGTCCTCGATGATGCTGGCGGCCGTGGGGCCGTCCTCCATGCCCGTGAAGGCCGGTTCGAAGAGGAGTCCAAGCACCTGATTGCCCGGGGCGGCGTGCGCCTCGTCGGTCCCCTGGGAGACACCCTCCTGACCGAATTGCTCTACTGGAGTGCGGACAGCGACCGCGTCCACACGCCGGCACGGGTGGAAGTCCGAACCCCGGAAGGTGTCCTGCGGGGCACAGGACTCGAATCCGATGCGCGGTTCGAGCGCTACCGCATCCTCCAGCCCACGGGCACCTTCGTCATCGACACCACCCAAACCTCTCCATGACCGACCGCGTCCACCTCATCGCCGAGCGCATTTGGGGCCTCATCACCCTGCTGGCCCTGGGCCTCGCCCTCTACGACATCACGACCCGGGGATGGTCCGGCGGCAAGACGAGCCTGCTCTTCCCGGCCATCGCCGGGGCCTGGTACTTCACCCGGCGGGGTGTTCGCCGGAAGATCGAGGCCTCTGCCGACCGGGAGGCCGACCGTCCCTCCTGAACCCGCCCCGACTTGGAGGCGCTTCCCTTACCTTGAGCCTGACCCCCGGAGCTTCTCGATGGACCCCGACCCTGCCAGTTTCTTCCTCCTGCTGTCTTCCCTGCTGGCTTCGGCCTTTTTCTCGGGGATGGAAATCGCCTACGTTTCGGCGAACCGCCTGCAGGCTGAACTGGACCGCAAACAAGGCGGCCTGGCCGGACGGCTCGTCGAGTTCCTCCTGCGCCGGCCGGAGCGGTTCATCGCGACAATGCTGGTCGGAAACAACCTCGCCCTGGTCGTCTTCGGCCTGAAGTCCGGGGCCCTCTTGAGCCAGTGGATTTTCGGTGTGGAGTCTTGGGAAACGGCCCCCTCTCCGCTCCTCGCCTTGGCCGTGCAGACCGCCATCGCCACCGTGGTCATCCTCATCACGGCGGAGTTCTTGCCCAAGAGCCTCTTCCATGGTGCACCCAATCTGTGGCTCCGAATCCTGTCCATTCCGCTGGTCATCGTCCACACCCTCCTGCTCCCGCCGGCCATGGTGGTCCTCGCTCTCAGCCGTCTCTTCCTCGGACGCAAGGAGAAGGAGGGTGACGACGACAGCCTCGGGGCTGTCGACCTCGACCATTTCGTGCGGAGCCTCAATGAGCGCCTCGACGGAGAGGAGGAGGAAACCGCCCTTGACAATGAGCTGCAGATTCTGCAGAATGCCCTCGACTTCTCTTCGCTCAAAGCCCGGGATTGTCTGGTGCCGCGGAACGAAATCGTCGCCCTTGACGCCGGGGCGGGACTGGACGAACTCGAACGGTGCTTTCAGGAGACGGGACTGAGCAAGGTGGTCATCTACCGGGGCGACATCGACCACATCGTCGGCTACGTGCATTCCAAAGATCTCCTGCGCAAGGCGGCCCCTGCCGAGGACGAGGATCCAGCAACGGCGATTTCCAGACTGCTCCACCCGACGATCATCGTCCCTGAGCCTATGGGGGCGCAGGACATCCTCGCGGAATTCATCCGGCGCAAGCGTCACCTCGCCGTGGTGGTGGATGAATACGGCGGGACCTCCGGCATCCTGACGATGGAGGACATCGTCGAGGAGCTCATCGGGGACATCGAGGACGAACACGATTCAGAAGCCTTGGTGGAAATGGAAATCGGAGAAGGACACTACCGGTTCAGCGCCCGCCATGAGGTGGATGACATCAATGGGCGCTTCTCCCTCGACCTCCCCGAGAACGAGGCCTACGAAACCCTCGGGGGCCTCGTCCTCTTTCACACCGAAGAGATTCCACCTGAAGGAACCCGGCTCCAATTCGACTGCTCCACGGTCCAAGTGACCCGGGTGGACGGGGCCCGGATTGTGCTGGTCGAAGTCCACCGAAACGATGGCGAATCTGCGTAACGAGGTCCGCCCCGCTCTGCGTATCTTCGCGAACCATTGAAAAAGCCTGCCACCATGGGCATGATCGAAAGCATCCGCAACCGCCAAACGCTCCTCCTCACCCTGATCGGGTTGGGCATGTTGAGCTTCCTCATTCCGTACGACGCCGTGATTGCCCTGATGGGCAACAACGCCGGGAACCAATCCGCCGGTGTGGTCAACGGGGAGGAGATTTCCTTCCTCGAGTACCGGACCAAGGTTCAGCAGCGCAATGGCCTGTTCAACTACACCGACAACCGGGCTGCCCAGAATGAGGTCTGGGGCGACATCGTCTCCGAGCGCTTGTATGGCGACGAATTCAGCGACTTGGGCCTGGAGCTGACCAAGGAAGAATTCGACGACATCCGTTATGGCGATTTCGTCTCCCCGTGGGTCTCTCGCACCTTCTACGGAGGGCAAGTGACCGAGGAGCAGAAGGAGAACTGGCGCCAGACGTTCAGCCAGATGTACAGCGACCCCAATGGCCGGGCCAACTACAACGGCTATGCCGACATCATCAGCCTGAAGCGCATGCGGGAGAAGTTTGACGGTCTCGTCAAGGCTGGCCTCGCCGCAAACACGCTGGAGGGCAAGCGCGAGTTTCTCCGGACCGAGGAGAAGGTGGATTTCCGCTACGTCCTCAAGCGCTACACGTCCATCTCCGATGACGAAGTCGAGGTGACCGACCGCGACGTCCGGAACTACTACAACGCGCACAAAGAAGAGGCCCAGTACGCCCAGCGCGCCGGCCGGGATTTGGAGTACATCCGGATTCCGATTGCCCCGAATTTCGACGACCGGAAACGCGCCGAAACCCAATTCGAGCAATGGCAGGAGGATTGGGAAGAAGCCACCAACGACAGCCTGTTCCTGTTTCAGAACAGCCTCGACCGCGATGCCAAGGAGGTTCAATTGAAGTCAGCGGCCCTGCAAACGGAAACCAAGGCGGCCGAATTGGAGTCCGCATCCGTTGGAGACGTCATCGGACCCTATTTCGAAGGCGAAGCCATTCGCCTGGACAAAATCATGTCCAAGGAAGCCGTGGCCGACAGCACGGTCAAGTGCCGCCACATTCTGTTGAAGACCGACGACATCAATGATGCGGACCAACTGGCGACCCTCGAAGCCCGTGCAGACTCCCTCAAGCGCAGGCTGCGTGCCGGAGATGAATTTGCCGACCTCGTCAACAAGCACAGCGAGGACCCTGGGTCCAAGGCCACGGGCGGCGAATACGAATTCCAGCGCGGACGAATGGTGAAGCCCTTCGAAGATTTCTGCTTCGACAACCGGGTGGGGTCCATCGGCACCGCCAAAACGAACTATGGACTGCACCTCATCGAGGTGCTCGACCAACAGTGGACGTCCGACGCCATCACCATCACCCGGGTGGAACGCGCTGTCCAGATCTCGGATCGCACCACGGAAGAGGCTGAGCAATTGGCCATGAACTTCGCCATCGACTATGGCACAACGGAAGACTTTCGGAATGCGGCCGATACCCTTGGCTTCGCCGTGGTGACTGCCCGGGATCTTCAATCCGGAGCAGAAGCCATCACCGGCCTGACCAATGCCGGTGAGGTGGTCGGATGGGCCTTCGGTGCCGAACCCGGAGACGTCTCCAACCCGTTCCGCATCGATGGCGACTACATCATCGCGTCTCTGGTTCGGATCAAAGAAGCCGGTGTCCCGCCGCTGGAAAACGTGGAGGCCCAAATGCGGGCGGGTGCGATCAAGGACAAGAAAGCGGAGAAGTACATGGACATCATGTCCGGAAGCTCGCTGGAAGACGTGGCCGAAAAAGCCGGTGATCGAGTGAGCACCGCTTCCGGAGTGAGCCTGAAGTTCCCGAGCATCAGCGGCGCGGGCAGTGCTCCCGAACCCGATGTCATCGGCGCCGCGTTTGCCTTGCCCCTCAATGTCATCAGCGAGCCCATCCAAGGCGCCAATGGCGTGTGGGTGATTGCTCCGGTCACGCGCAACCCGGTGGAAGCCTCAGGCACCTTCGCCACGGAAGTGGGCAGCCTGAACGAACGCACGTACTTCCGCAACCTGCCGCTCAGCAGCGGAACTCCGGTCCGGCTGTCTTCTGCCATCCAGGAGAAGGCCGAGGTCGAGGACCTGCGTCAGGGAAGCTGAATCCAGCCCTCCCAACGGACAGACGCCTGTCTGCCTGCGGTGGTCACTCGGACCGCTCCAGGAGGCAGGCGTCTCCGTAACTGAGGAACCGGTACCCCTTCTCCACGGCATGAGCATACGCCCCGCGCCAACCCGGACCCATCATCGCCTCGACGATGCAAAGGAGCGTGCTGTTGGGCATGTGGAAATTGGTGAGGAGCCGGCTGGCCGAGCGCACACGGTAGCCCGGCACCACCATCAGGTGGGTCACGAATTCGAGATGACCTGCCACCTCCACTCGGTCGGCCAACCACCCCGCAGCCTCCCGAAAATCCCGGAACCCCGGCTTTACGTCGCGGTGAATCCACTGGGCGACATCGGTCTCTGGTCCAGGGCCTCCGGCCTTCCATCGACTGGCGAGCCAGAAGGCGCTCTCCAGTGTCCGCAAGGAGGTCGTGCCCACCACGGTCAAGTCCTCGATCTCGGCCAGCCGGCTCAAGGAAGCCTGCGATATGAGGCACCGCTCGCCGTGCATCACGTGCCCCTCCGCGTCACCTGACAACGGCTTGAACGTGCCGACGCCGACGTGGAGGGTCACTTTGCCGAAGTGGATGCCCCGCGCTTCCAATGAGGCTATCAGACCGGGTGTCAGGTGCAGGCCAGCCGTTGGGGCTGCCACGCTGCCGGGGAGGCGGGCAAACACCGTCTGATAGCGGTCCGCATCGGCGGCATTGGCCTCCCTTCGCATGTAGGGAGGGAGGGGAATCCGGCCGAGTCGGTCGAGGATGTCGCCGAACCGGACCTCGCCCTGCCAGCTGAACTGGAGGGCCTCCCCCTCGCGCTCGACTTGCAGGTCCACACCGCTGTCCGGAACCTCCAGCGGGCCCGATTTCCATTTCTTGGCGCCGCCCACCATCGCATTCCAAACGACAGGAGATGAGGCCAGCAGCGCTTTTTCCACAGGCACGTCCCGCGGCTCGAGCAACAGGAGCTCGAGGATCCCTCCGGTCGGCTTGCGGGCCATCATCCGGGCGTGGAGCACCTTCGTCTCGTTGACCCAGACCCCGGAACCCTCCGGCAACAGGGAAACGAGGTCGGTGACACCCCGGTCCGCAATGGTTCCCGATTCGGATACGTGAAGCAGGCGGGCGTCCTCCCTCCGGGCGGGGGGATGCTTGGCAATGCAGGCCTCGGGCAGTTCATAATCGAAGGGTCGGAGGGCATCCTGCATGGTGCGACCAAGCTACATCCCCCGCATCTTTGCCCCATGCCCCGCGATGTGCATTTCATCATCGGCGCTTCCGGTCAACTCGGTACGGAATTCGCCTTGGAGCTTCATCGATCTGGCGAGCGCGTTGTGCTCGCCGACATCAAGCACCCTGCGCTCGACGCCCTTCGTGATCTGCCCTTCATCTGCCTCGACGTGCGCGACCGGGACGTCGTGGCCGCTGAACTGAAACGGCAAGGGGCCACCCATGTCCATCATCTGGCCGCAGCACTGAGTGCGCGAGGGGAACAGGAGCCGCAATGGGCGTGGGACCTCAACATGCGGGGATTGCTCAACATCCTTGAAGTGGCGGCCGAACATCGGACCATCGCACAAGTCTTCTGGCCGAGTTCAATTGCGGTCTTCGGGCCCGACAATGGACCCGTCGCCGAGCAGAACGGGCACCGCCTGCCCGAGACCGTCTACGGAATCAGCAAGCAAGCCGGTGAACAATGGTGCGCCTGGTTCCGGAAGCACCATGGCGTGGACACGAGGTCCGTCCGGTACCCCGGGCTCATCGGGGAGCTGTGCCCGCCGGGCGGGGGCACCACCGATTACGCCGTCGAGGTGTTCGACCACCTGCATGGAACCGAGCCCTACCCCTGTTTCCTCCGGGAGGACACCGTGCTGCCCATGATGCACATGCAAGATGCCATCGGCGCCATGCTGCAGATCACCTCGGTGGAGGCCGACCGCATCCGCAACGAAGAGGCCTACAACATCCAGGCGATGTCTTTCGACCCCGCCACCCTCTTCGCGGAAATCCGTCGTCATGTTCCGGGATTCCGAGCGGAATTCCAGCCGGACTTTCGGCAGGCCATCGCCGATGGTTGGCCCGATCGGCTCGACGACACTGCGGCACGTCAGGATTGGGGATGGTCACCCACGGTGGCGTTGCCGGAACTCGTGGCGCGGATGGTGTCCGCCAAGTCTCCGGCACTTGAAGCTGAGCCCGACCTCTGACGTCTTTCCGGGTGGGAAGTGAAACCTTCGTCCACCGCACCGCGTAACGGGGGCCACAATGCTCGCTCCCATGAACAGCACGCGCATCTTCTTCGGGCTTCTGCTCCTCTCCGGCAGCACCCTTTCCACGGCTTCAACATCCATGGTGGGTGGGGACGACCCGACCCACCCCGAGGGAACGGCCCATGTGGTCATCCTGGGCAAGGATTCCGGCATCGAAGCCTTTCCCTCGGACGCCATCTATGAGGAGGGCGACCTGGTGGATGGAGAGCGGAACGGACTGTGGTCCCGGTTCCACTCCAACGGCAACTTGCGGTCCGAAATCCATTATGCTTCCGGTCAACCCTTTGGAGACTACCGATTGTATGACGCGGACGGCAACCTGTATGAAGAAGGCCGCTGGGAATACAGCATGAACGTGGGGTCCCTGCGCCGGTATTGGCCCAATGGCTCCATCCAGCAACTCCTCGCCTTCGACGCCAACGGAGTCGGCCAGGGCCAGCAACGCTACTTCCACGACAACGGACAACTCGAAATGCTCGTCGAACTGGTCGATGGCCAGGAAAGCGGCGATCTCATCCGGCTCGACCGCGAAGGCCGGGTCCAGAGCCGAACAACCTACAGCACTGGACACATCGTCCAGCGATCCCACTGATTCACGACATCCTGCTTGATGCCGATTGGGCCGGTACGTCCGGCCCCGCTTGACCAAGAAGACCGGTCCGCCAAGTGTGCGGGCCGGTCTTTGCTTTCCGATATTTGCCCCGCCGAGGGCGACCCGCCTTCCGAAACTGCCCCGACATGGACGCCCAGAATCCCACCGAAGCCGCCGTCAGTCCCTTTGCCACGGACCTCCACATCGGCAATTCGCTCAGCCGGAAGAAGGAACGCTTCGTTCCCCTCAACTCCCCCTATGTCGGCATGTACGTCTGTGGCCCGACCGTGTACAGCAATGTCCACCTCGGCAACGTGCGGACCTTCCTCACCTTCGATGTGGTCTTTCGGTACCTTGTCCATCTCGGATACAGGGTGCGCTATGTCCGGAACATCACCGATGTCGGCCACCTGACGGGAGACTCGGACGACGGGGAGGACAAGATTGGCAAGAAGGCCCGACTGGAGAACCTCGAGCCGATGGAAGTGGTCCAGCGATACACGAACGACTTCCACGATGTGATGCGGGTGTTCAACATCCTGCCGCCATCCATCGAACCCACCGCCACAGGACACATTGTCGAGCAAATCGGCATGATCGAAGAGATCATCGCCAACGGATTTGCCTACGAGGCCAATGGCAGCGTTTACTTCAACGTTCGCAAGTTTGCCGAGTCCCACGACTACGGAGCCCTGAGCGGCCGCAAGATCGACGAGCTGCAGAACCAGACGCGGGCCCTCGATGGCCAGGATGAGAAGCAGGATCCGCTGGACTTCGCCCTCTGGAAGAAGGCAGACGACAGCCACCTGATGCGTTGGCCGTCGCCATGGGGCATCGGTTTTCCCGGCTGGCATCTGGAGTGCTCGGTCATGAGCACCAAATACCTCGGCCGCACCTTCGACATCCACGGGGGCGGCATGGACCTCAAGTTCCCGCACCATGAATGCGAGATTGCCCAGAATGTGGGCGCCCATGGGGAGAAGAACCCCGTGCGCTACTGGATCCATGGCAACATGCTCACCGTCAACGGGCGGAAGATGTCCAAGTCCGAGGGCAACGGGTTCACCCCCGACGAACTCATCACCGGAAACCACAAACTCCTCGAGAAGGGGTATTCCCCGATGACGGTGCGCTTCTTCATGCTGCAGGGCCACTACGCCGGAACGCTGGACTTCTCCAACCCGGCCCTCCAGGCGGCGGAAAAGGGGCTGGAGCGGCTCATGAGCGCATGGGGATTGCTCGCCGAACTCGCTCCCGTCGAGGAGGCCGACGGCATCGAATCCGCGCCCGACCTCGACGGACTGCGCGACCGGGCCTACGCGGCGATGAACGACGACTTCAACACACCCATTCTAATCGCCGTCCTCTACGACGCGGTGAAGGTGGTCAACTCTGTGGCCGCCGGCCGAATGGCGCTGTCTGCGGAGGGTGTGGAATCCCTGCGCTCCCTTTTCGAGGTCTTCGGTGGAGACATTCTCGGCCTCGAACAAGAGACGTCCACGGGAGGAGACGACGACCGGACCGATGGATTGATGGGCGTTCTGTGCGATCTGCGTGCGGAGGCCAAGGCCAACAAGGACTGGGCCACCGCCGACCTGATTCGCGATCGGCTGGCTGACATGGGGGTCCAGATCAAGGATGGAAAAGATGGAACGAGCTGGACGTTTGATTGATCGCTCCATCCTGAGCTTCTTTGCCGCGGGCTTCGGTCTGATCCTGTTGGCAGGATGCGGTGAGGCTGAACCGAAGCGCACGCCTCCGCCCCCACCGGCTCCGGCTGCACGGCCCTTGGTCGAGACTCCTGCTTTCTCAGGGGACAGTGCCTATGCCTACGTGGCGAAGCAAGTGACCTTCGGACCGCGGGTCCCCAACTCGGAAGGGCACCGGGCCTGCGCGGACTGGCTCGCCGCCACCCTCGAACGCCATGGAGCGGACGTCACGGTTCAGACTGGCCGGGTCACGGCCTATGACGGGACCGTCCTCGACATCCGCAACATCTTCGGGGCCTTCCGGCCCGAAGTGCGCCGACGGGTGCTGCTCTACGCCCATTGGGACACCCGTCCCTTCGCCGACAAGGATTCGGTCCGGACCGACCAGCCCATCGATGGGGCCAACGACGGCGCCTCCGGGGTTGGGGTCCTGCTCGAGCTTGCCCGGCTTCTGGGCGACAGCCTGCCGGATGTGGGGGTCGACATCGCCTTCTTCGATGCCGAGGACTACGGAGAACCCGAATGGCTGCCCAACCGGGACCAGGACTACACGGACTGGTGCCTCGGCTCCCAGTATTGGGCCCGCAAGCCCCACGTGCCCGGCTACCGCGCCCGCTATGGCATCCTGCTGGACATGGTCGGGGCCCAGGGCGCCGTGTTCCACCGGGAAGGCACCTCCATGGCCTTGGCACCCAATGTGGTCGACAAGGTGTGGGGCACCGCTCGCCGGATGGGGCACGGAGACCTCTTCCGGAACCGGATCACACCGCAGACCATCGACGACAACCTCTTTGTGAGCCAACTGGCCGGCATTCCCTCAGCCAACATTGTCCATTACCATTTGGACACCCGCATGATGGGATACTTCCCTCAGCACCACACCCATGGGGACAACCTCGATGCGATCGACCCGGAAGTACTGGGTGTGGTCGGTGAGGTGATCACCCAGGTGGTCTACGCCGAATAAACGGGAAGGCTGATCTCCAGCTTTCGGGCACCAGAGGCATCGCAATCGAGGTTGAGCTGGCCGCCCAGTCTGTCGCACCGCATTCGGACCATGGACCAATGGGAGGCCTTCGCGTCTCCTGCGAACAGGCTCATTGCCTGCCGCCACCATCCCTTTTCGGTGAACCCATCCAGTTCGATGCCGAGGCCCTCGGGCCCACTCACCACCGCCATGCGGCAAGGGCCCTGTCCCACCCCGTCCAAAAGGACTTGGAGGAAGTCCCGGAGATGCTCCCGATCCCCTCGAAAGGGCACGTCTTCCCGTGCCGTCCAGTCGAGGTGACCGGCCTGACCCCGGCGGTCCGCCAGTTCCGAGCACAACGTGGAGAGGTCAATGGGCTCGTGCTGCATTTCCTTGGAGCACAGAGCGGAAAGACGACCGAAATCGGCCAACTCCCGCTGCATCTCAGCCGGCAGGGCGAGGCCGCCCGCCAATTCCGCAATGCGACTTCCACTGGAGGCGAGGGCGTCAATCTGGTGCTGCTTTCCCGGCAGCCATTGCTGCTGTAAGCGACGGAGCCGCTTGTGCGCTTTGCCCGCCCGGCCTCGGGTTTGCATCAACCACACCATCAAGCCGAGACACAAAAGACCCACACCGATGGCCACCCATTGCCATTGCTCCGCACGTTTGGCCTCCATCGCCGTCCGCGCATCCCCGATGGCGGCCAACCAGGGCTCGCTCTCAAACAGCCCCGAACGGGCCCGCTCGGCGCGCAACATGGCCCGAGACAAGCTGTCCGCCTCGACCAGGGCGAGGTAAGCCGGTCCGTGTGCACCGGTCGTGGCGAGCAGGCCCGACCGCATGCGCAAGGCGTCCACAAGGAGAGGCTCCCTGAGGCCCACTTCTTCAATCTCTCGGGCCGCCAATTCAGCATGAAGTGAGGCGGCGAGGGCTTGGGTCGGCCGTGATTTCCAACGCCGAGCCTGAAGCAGGCCCCATCGGGCCGTCCATTCTGGAGACACTTCGTCTGTCCCGGCATCCACCGCCAAAGCCCAGGGCCATTGTCCCATGGCATCGAACGTGGCCATTGCACGGCCCTCCAGCAAAAGGCGTCCCCACTCGATGCCCTGGGCCACCTTGCGCTCCAGCGGAATGGCACGCCAAGCCGGATTGTCCTCGAATCCATTCCAGTAGTCCGGTGCCAATCCGGGTTGCTCCAAAGAATGACAGACGGCCGCCCAGCCGAGGGCGATGGCCGCCGCTTCGCGCCGGTCCAACTCGAGCAGCACGGAGGCCCGGGTCAGATGATCCGCTTCGGCCTCCTCATAGGCCCCTTCCTCGAAGGACATGGCCGCCAACTGCTCCATGGCCGCCACGGCCAGCGCCTTGCGTTCTGCCGACACCCCCTCTTCGGAGGTCATCCTCGCCAGTCCGAGAAGCAGGGTCCGCGCCTCCTTGCGCTGGCCTTGCTCGAGGCTGGCTTGGGCGAGCGACAACTGCCATCCGACCCGCTGCTCAGCGAGTCTCGGGCATTGCTCAGAGAAGTGGATGGCCTCGGTGAGGGCCACATCCGCGTGGAGAGGATTCTTCCAATCGAGGTGAATCCGCGCTCGACGCTCAGCCAGAAGCGCGGAGGAGCAGGGGTCCCCGTTCGCTTCGAATTCGTGCTGGGCCGATTTCAGGAGGTCCAGCGAAGCGGCATCCAATCCAATCGTGCGGAGGGAGTCCGCCTTGGCCAGCCACCCTTCGACCGTGACTTCGGCTGCCGACAAGGCCACCCCAAAGAAGAGGAGAAAGGAGCACAGGGCATGGCGAAGCATGCCACAAGCTACCCTCGACAGGGAAGCAGCTGGGCCCAATGGACAGGAAGGAATGCGCGACTGGACGTGGAAAACCACACGGCAGACGGCTCGCGTCCCGTGAGCGCCCTCAGCAGGCCGGCGTGAACTGCTCGAGGAAGCGGATGTCGTTCTCGAAAAAGGCCCGGAGATCGCCGATCTGCCACTTCAACATGGCAATGCGCTCGATGCCCATGCCAAAGGCAAATCCGGAAAACTCGTTCGGGTCGATGCCCGACGCCTCGAGGACAGCAGGATCCACCATGCCGCACCCCATGATTTCAAGCCATCCGGTTCCCTTCGTGATGCGCTTGTCGACCTCGGTCTCCAGGCCCCAGTAAACGTCCATTTCCGCACTCGGCTCGGTGAAGGGGAAATAGCTCGGGCGGAGACGGATTCGGGTACCCGCCCCAAAGAACTGTTCGGCAAACGTCAAGAGGGTCTGTTTGAGGTCAGCGAAGCTCACGTCCCGGTCGATGTACAGCCCTTCAATCTGATGGAAAATGCAGTGGGCACGGGCGCTGATGGCCTCGTTCCGGAACACCCGACCTGGCATCACGATGCGCAGGGGCGGTTGGCGCTTTTCCATCTCCCGGACCTGCACAGAACTGGTGTGCGTACGGAGCAGGAGATCGGGATTGCGCTGGATGAAAAAGGTGTCCTGCATGTCCCGAGCGGGGTGCTCCTCGGGGAAATTCAATCCGGAAAACACATGCCAGTCATCCTCGATTTCGGGGCCGTCTGCCACCGCGAACCCCATCCGGTCGAAGATGGACAGGATTTCGCGGCGCACTACCTGGATGGGATGGTGGGAGCCCAGCGGAACCTCTCCGCTCGGCCGTGTGTGGTCCGCGCCACTCGAGGACGCGTCCTCCTGAGCGGTCAGGGCCACTTTGGCGGCATCGAAATGGGCTTGGAGCGCCTGCTTGAAGGCGTTGAGCGCTTGCCCCATCTCCCGCTTCTGCGGGCCGGGCACCGCGCGGAACCGCTCATTGAGGTCCTTAAGCAATCCCTGCCGACCGAAATGGGCGATGCGGAAGGCCTCCAGAGCGTCGGCGTTGTCCAGGGCCTGAGCCTGGGCTTCCGACAACAGGCGATCGAGTTCAGCTTGATCGAGCGTGGACATGAATTCAGTCGAGAAGGGTCATGGTCATGCGCACATCCTCCGCCGGCCGGTTGGCCCGGTCGGTCGGCGCGGCACAGATGGCATCCAGGACGTCGAGTCCCTCCACCACCTGACCAAACACGGTGTACTGCATGTCGAGGTGCGGCGTGCCCCCGAGCTCGCTGTAAGCGGCAATCTGGTCCGGCGTGTAGGAGAAGGGCTGGAGCATGCTGCTGCGCTTGCTCTGGACGATATTCTGGAGGGACTGCGGGGTCACATCACGGCCCTGCACGATGTAGAACTGGCTTCCGCTGCTGCGGCGTTGCGGGTTCACTTGGTCCCCTTGGCGAGCGGCGGCGAGGGCGCCTTTGGTGTGGACGAAGGCCGGATCGATTTCAGCCTCGATGGTATAGCCCGGACCACCGTTTCCCAGACGGGCGCCCGCTTCGGCTGCCTTGGATTTCGGGTCCCCTCCCTGCGCCATGAAGCCAGCGATCACGCGGTGGAACAGGGTGCCGTCGTAGAATCCCTCCCCGGCGAGCTTCAGGAAGTTGTCCCGGTGCTTCGGGGTCTCGTTGTACAGCTCGACGACAAGGGTACCAAGTCCAGTCTCAATGCTGACTCGGGGGCGGGGCTCCCCCTCCTGCGCCGTGGCGGAGAAGACAGAAACGAAGAGCAGCACAGCAGCGAGGGCGCCGGTACGGAAGGGAGAAACAACCATCGGGTGGATTTTGCGTTATTTGTAGGCCTGCAGGGCGGGTGTGCCACCCGTCCGGAAGAGACCTCGAAAATATGAAATCGATGACCCCCCTCCGCGCCCTTGGCAGTCTCGTGCTGTTCGTCCTCGGATCCTTGGCCTTTACCGGCTGCAATGAAATCGAGGACACCGTGGCGGTGGTGTACGTCCAGAACAGCTTGGGCGCACCCGTCCAAGGGGCCGAAGTCCGCCTCTTTGCGGTTGGCTCTGTTGACCAGACCTTCATCGGTGAGCTTCGGTTCGACACGACTCAGGTCACCAATGCTGCCGGCAGCGTCAGCTTCAATTTCAGCGAATACTACAAGCAAGGCCAAGCCGGTTTTGCCGTGCTCGACATCGAAGCCACGAAAGGGTCCCTGACCGGAATCGGCATCATCAAGATTGAGGAGGAGATGACCAACGAGCAGACGGTCATCATGGAGTGACGCCCCCGGCGCTCCATTCGCAACGGAATTCACTATTTTCGCGCTCCGCTCTGGCGGACTCGGGATGTAGCTCAGTTGGTAGAGTACGCGTCTGGGGGACGTGTGGTCGCTGGTTCGAGTCCAGTCATCCCGACCTTGGAAAGGAGAGCGAACGGCTCTCCTTTCTTTTTTTGCCCTGACCAATGGATGTCCTTTTCGAACAGCAATGGCGCACCCTCCTCGACACGCTGGAAAGCCGGTTTGGTGGAGGCATGGACCTGCAGGACATCCTGTACCTCGTCGGGGTGCAGGAACTCGGCCAGGGGTTCCGGAAATTCAAGAAACAGGAGAAGATGGACCTGATGCACGTGGCGGTCTGCACCGTGCTGGTGCCCCAGGGCTTCTATGAATTCAAGGGCCGCGACGAGGATGGCTGGCCCCACTTTGAGGAGAAGATTCCATTGCCCGCCTTGGAGCCGAAGGAGCAGGACCGGCTCATCCGCCGGGCGCTCGTCGATTATTTCGGGGAGGACCCGTCTGAGGTCATCGACCCGCGAAGCGCTTGAGCGCCGCCTCGTCCTGAATGATGACGTTCTTGCCTTCGAGGGTCACCCATCCGTCGGACTTGAAATCGCTGAGGGCCCGAATCAGGCTCTCCTTGGCGGTGCCCACCATGCCGGCGAGATCCTCGCGGCTCAATTGAGGCCGCTTGTCGGCTTCTTTGAACCGGGCCTGCAAATCGAGCAGGGCCTGTGCCGTTCGCTCCCGAACCGAAGCGTAAGCCAGGGCGAGCAACCGCTCTTGGTTCTGGGTCACCTCACCGGCGAGCAGGCGGATGAAGCGCATCGCCACATCGCGATTCCGGTGCATGAGGTCGAGGAAATTCTTGCGCGGAATCAGGTGGACCTCGGCGTCCTCCAGCACCTCGGCGGCACTGCCATACTCGAGCCCCTTCAGCACATCCATGTGACCGAAGAAATCGCCGGCCTTGCACAGCTCGATGATGAGCTCCTTGCCATAGCTGTCCGTGCGGAGCACCTTGACCACACCCGAGGCCACGTAGTACACGTGGTTCGTGGAGTCGCCCTCCCCATAGAGGATCTGGCCTGAGCCATACTTGCGGGGGCGGTCCCCCACGTCGATTCCCGGGATGCCCCCGTGCTCGGTCGCATCGGCGATGAACTCGTTGAGGCGTTGCGGAGCCCGGCCGTATTCGCGCTGGAGGATGGCGCTCTTGCGGAGGCGCACGTCAATCGTCGCGAGGAGGTCGGCTTCGCTGAACGGCTTGACGAGGTAATCGTCCGCTCCGCTCGTCATGCCCCGGCGCATCTCGTCCGCCCCGTCACGGGAGGTCAGGAAGATGAAGGGGATCATCGCCGTCTGCGGGTCATTGGACAGGTAATGCAGCACACCGTATCCGTCGAGCTCCGGCATCTCCACATCGCAGATGATCATGTCCGGACGCTCCAGCTGTGCCCGCTCAACCCCCATCTTGCCATGCTCCGCCTCGATAACCTCGTACCCCGCCAACTGCAGGATGTCGGCCGTCGTGGTCCGAAGGAATTGGTTGTCTTCGACGATGAGGATCTTCTTGGCCATGGTCTGGTTTGCGGTCGGTTCGGACGAATCGGGTCCCCGCAAGGTAAGCAGTCGGAACAGGAGTGCACCCCCGCTCTTCATCCCTGCTCCCGCGGCTCGTGGAGGTGGGCTAAATTCGTGCCCGATCCACCCCGAACCGGCATCATGAAGATTTCCCTGGACTGGCTTGCCTCTTGGCTCCCCCTCGACGCGGCTCCCTCCCGGTCCCCCGAGGACCTGTGCGACATCCTCACGGCCAGCGGTCTGGAGGTGGAAGGCCTCGAAGAGATGCCCGCTGTGCAGGGTGGCCTCCGCGGCATGGTCGTGGGCGAGGTCCTGACCTGTGACCAACATCCGAATGCCGACCGGCTCCGGGTGACCACAGTCGATGTGGGGGAAGACACCCCGCTCAACATCGTGTGCGGCGCCCCGAATGTGGCCGCAGGACAAAAGGTCATCGTCGCCACCATCGGCTCCACCTGTCACCCGATGGAGGGTGAACCATTCAAGATCAAGAAAGGCAAGATCCGTGGAGAGGTCTCCGAGGGCATGATCTGCGCCGAGGACGAACTTGGAATTGGCCAGGACCACGATGGCATCCTCGTGTTGGATGCCTCGAGTGCCGTCGGCTCCAAAGCTGCGGATGTCTTGGGACTCGCCTCGGATCACTGCATTGAAATCGGCCTGACCCCGAACCGGACCGACGCCATGGGACACCGGGGGGTCGCCCGCGACTTGCGCGCCGCCTGGAAATGGAATGGAGGGGAAGACGCCGCCCCATCGTTGCCCGAACTCGGCAGCCTGCCCACGCCGGAACTGAGCGTCGGAGCCGGTCCAGTGACGCTGGAGGTGGAGGCCGCCGATGGCGCACCCTGTTATCTGGGCATCACCCTGCGCAACGTTCAGGTCGGCCCAGCTCCGGAATGGATGCAGCGCCGCCTGCGGACCATCGGCATCGAGCCCAAGAACAACGTGGTGGACATCACCAACTACGTTCTGCACGACCTCGGCCAGCCTCTCCACGCCTTCGACGCCGACCGCATCGGCGGAAACACTGTGCGGGTGCGCCGCGCCGCCGAAGGAGAGGCCTTCACCGCGTTGGACGGCAAGGCCCTCAGCCTGTCCTCAGCTGACCTCGTCATCGCCGATGCCAAGCGGGCCATGTGTCTCGCCGGCGTGTATGGCGGTCAGGACTCCGGGGTCACGGAGGCCACCACGCGGGTCTTCCTGGAAAGCGCTTGGTTCGAGCCCGTGACCATCCGGAAGAGCGCCAAGCGGCACACCCTGTCCACCGATGCCTCCTTCCGCTTTGAGCGCGGTGTGGATCCGAAGACCCCCTGGCCTGCCCTGCAGGCGGCCGTCACTCTGCTCTGCGAGCATGCCGGCGCCGAGGTCGACGGTGGCGTGCAGGCTTTCGAAGGGGACGGAATTCCAGGACCGGCGCCCATCCGCCTCGATTGGTCCATGCTAGACACCCTGATCGGGGTCCCACTCGATCGGGACCGCGTGAAGGGCATCCTCAGGGACCTCGACATCGCCATCGAGGGAGAGGACGCCGACGGCCTCGACCTTGGATCTCCCGCCTACCGCCGGGATGTGACCCGGCCCGCCGATGTGGTCGAGGAGGTGCTTCGCATCCACGGATACGACCACATTCCCCTGCCGGGCCGAATGAAGGTCAGCCTGTCGGACCGTCCTTCCCCGGATCCCGAAGCCCTGAGGAAGGAACTCGCCGGTATCCTCGTCGCCCGGGGCTTTCACGAGACGATGCACAACTCCCTTGTGCCCGCCACCCACCTCACCGTAGCCGAGGATGTCACCCTCCACCCCGGCCGGGCGGTGACCCTGCTGAACCCCCTCAGCTCCGAACTCGACACCATGCGGCAGTCCCTCTTGATGCAGGGGCTTGAGACCCTCGCCCGGAACCGCAACCACCAGCGGCCCGACCTCGCCCTCTTCGAATTCGGCAAGGTCTACCGTCAGGATGGAGAGGGGGGCCATGAGGAGGAGGAGCGCCTCGCTCTGTTGGTCACCGGCCGCACCCGTCCGGAAAGCTGGCAAGGGGAAGGCACGGATGGCCTGTCCTTTCTCAAAGGGGCGGTCGATGCCCTGCTCACCCGCTGCGGTCTCCAAGGGGCCAAGCGGGAGTCCATGGCCGGCGGCGGCCTGTTCCGGGAAGGCCTGAGCCTGTCCGCGAAGGGCGGATTCTCGGCCCGCGTCGGCCAGGTCCATCCGGCCGTGGCCCGCGCCTTCGACGTCGAAGAGAACGTGTTCTTCGCGGACCTGCCCATGACGGGGCTGCTCCGCGGTGTGTCCCGCACGCGCATCACCTCGGCGCACCTGCCCCGATTTCCGTGGGTGCGACGCGATCTGAGCCTGGTGGTCCCCGCCGGGGTCACCTACGCCCAAATGGAATCGGTCGTACGGCAGACCGGAGGCAAGCTCCTGAAGGAGGTCAACCTCTTCGACGTGTACACGGATGAATCCGCCGGCACCACCTCCTACGCTTTGTCGCTCACCCTCCAGGATGCGGACAAAACGCTCAACGAGAAGGCGATCGACAAAACCGTCCACCGCGTTTGCGAACAGCTTTCGCAACAGCTCGGTGTCACCCTGCGCTGATTGGCCCGCCGAATCCCTCCCCCCTTCGACGTTCCCCGGTCCACCTTCCATTGGACCTATGTCTTCGTTCGGCCGTTCGGCCGCTGGGCGGTCCGGATGTGGCACCGGGTCGAGGTGGAAGGATTGGAACACGTCCAACGCCGCCGGAGGGGAACCGGGCCCGCCAGGCTGCTCTTCTCGGGACACCAGAACGGCTTGGCTGACCCCGTCCTCGCTTGTGTTTCCCTGCGGGAACAGCTGCATTACTTCACCCGGTCCGACGTCTTTGCGAACCCGGTGGCCCGCTGGTTCATCCTCCGTCTGAACATGATGCCGATGTTCCGGCCCATCGACCGCACGCGGGACATGGCGGACCGGAACCGCATCACGTTTGCGGCCGCGCACGGTCGTCTCGACGGCGGGGCCACCTGCGGCATCTTCCCTGAGGCCGGCCACCTCGACGAACGCCGGACGCGCCGGTTCAAGCATGGTTCGGCCCGCTTCATCCTCAACGCGCTCAACCGACCGGCCCTCCGGAAGCGGGGACTCGAGGTGATTCCGATGGCCCTCGACTTCGAGCGATACGAGGGGTACCGCAGTGCCGCCAAAATCCGCATCGCCCCGCCGCTCGACCTGTCCTTTTTGCCCCAGGAGGCCGAAGACAACGGCCACAACCGCATGGCCCTCAGCAATCAGATGCGACAGGCCATGCTCACCCTCTCCGTGGAACTCTTCGAGGGCGATGTGTATGATGCCCACCTGGCCCTGTGCCGATATGAAGAAGGACGAACCGGCCACCGGCCCGACCCGGCATGGCTGCAGGAATGTGGTGACGCCCTGCGGGAAAGGGAGCACGACGCCCTGACCGGATTCCGGGACCTTCTCGCCTCTGGGATGCCCCATCCTCGCGAACAGGATACGTTTGCTGCACTCGGTCGCCTGCACGGCCGAGGACCCACACCATGGAAGCCGCTCTTGTGGCGCCTTCCCGCCTGGATGGTCTTCCGTCTTACGACCGGATGGTGGCCCCGCATCCTGGAACCTCTGATGGCCCGCCGGGTCCGACAGGTCGCCTTTCGGACCACGTTTGCCATCCCGGCCAACATGGTGGCGATCCTCATCACCTGGTCCGCGATCGCCCTGAGTGTCGGTTGGATGTTGGGGTCAGTGGGCATGGGATTGGGCACCCTCGTCCTCCTCCGCGTCTGTCAGGCCATGGCCATGCCACTGGAAGATGCGTGCATCGACCGGAGGGAGGAACGCTTGGCCCTGCCCTTTCTCGAGTCAGAATGGGCCGCCCGCTGGGCCGAACGGCCTTTTGGGCAATGAACCCCACCGAGACAAGGAATTGCTCCGTAGTTTTAAGCGCACTTCCACATTGTTGCCACCATGGACAAGAAGAAGATTCTCGTCGTCGACGATGAGCCGGACATTCTCGAACTCGTCCATTACAACCTGGAGAAAGGAGGGTTTGACGTCGAAACGGCAACCAATGGGCGCGAGGCCATCAAAATCGCCAAGGAGATGTACCCGGACCTCATCCTTCTCGATGTGATGATGCCGGAAATGGACGGGATGGAGACGTGCATGCAGATTCGGGACCATGCCGAGCTCGAGGATACCGTCATCGCCTTTTTGACCGCACGGGCGGAGGACTACAGCCAAATCGCCGGATTCAATGCTGGGGCAGATGACTATATCACGAAGCCAATCAAGCCTCGGGTCCTGCTCAGCCGCGTCCAAGCCCTGCTCCGCAGAAGCCAAAAAGGAAACGACAAGAAACCGGTGTATTCGGGGAAGACAATCACCATCGACCGCGACCGCTACATCGTCATTCAGAATGGAACCGAGATGAGCCTTCCCAAAAAGGAATTCGAGTTGCTTTCGCTGCTCGTCTCCCAGCCGGGCAAGGTCTTCACGAGGAGTTCCATCCTCACCATGGTGTGGGGCAGTGATGTCGTGGTGGGAGACCGTACCATCGATGTCCACATCCGGAAGCTGAGGGAGAAACTCGGCGACCATTATTTCAAAACCGTCAAAGGCGTCGGATACAAGTTCGAGGAGCAATGAATGTGCTCACGCCGCGCGGAGTCGCCATCGCGTCCGCCATGGTCATCACCTTGGTCGGTACGGGGCTCCTCTCGATGGTGCTCACGCTGTACGGCGTCCATGCCCCAGCTCAGGCCTATGCCGCATGGATACTGGGCCTGTTCGTCTTGTCGGTCGCCGTCACCTACGCCACCATCGAACGCTTCATCTATCAGAAGGTCCGCATCATCTACAAGAACATCCACCGCTTCAAGAGCACGAAGGAGCGTGCCAAAGACCTCCGGATGAACGAGGACGTGATGGAGAAGGTCCAACAGGACGTGATGGACTGGGCCCAGGAGCGCGTGCAGGAGATCTCCCAGCTCAAGGAGCAGGAGAATTTCCGGAAGGAATTCATCGGCAACCTGGCCCATGAGTTGAAGACCCCCGTCTTCAACATTCAGGGCTACATCCTCACCCTCCTCGAGGGGGCGTTGGAGGATCCTGACCACAACCGGAAATTCCTCATCAAGGCCGCGAAAAACGTGGACCGTATGGCCGGTCTCATCGATGACCTGGATGTCATCACCAAAATCGAGGGCGGCTCACTCGAACTGGAGCTGAGGCAGTTCAACCTGACCTCACTCGTGACGGACGTGATGGACCAGCTCGAGCAGCGCGCCAAGCGGGCCGGAATCGAGGTGGAGTTTGTGGACGAGAACCGGCGAAATGTCGAGGTCATCGGTGATGCACCCAAGATTGAGCAGGTTGTGACCAATCTCATCTCCAACAGCCTTCGATACGGCGAGGAGGGGGGGCGGACCGAGGTCCGATTTTACGACATGGACGAGCAGGTGCTGGTGGAAGTCGCGGATGACGGCATCGGCATGTCCGAGGAGCACCTGCCCCGCATTTTCGAGCGCTTCTACCGGGTGGACAAGAGCCGGTCCCGAAACGCGGGAGGCAGTGGCCTTGGGCTCTCCATCGTGAAGCACATCATCGAGGCCCACGGGCAGAGCATCTCGGTCCGGTCCACGCCGGGGAAGGGGTCGACCTTTGCCTTCACCATGCAAAAGGCGTGATTACCCCTGCATCATCCCAGTGCCCGCTCCATTGACAAAGGGATTGGTCGCCTTCTCTTGTCCAATGGTGGTCGTGGGTCCATGTCCGGGCCAGACCACCCGGTCATCCGACAACGCATAAAGGACAGTCTCGATGCTCTTGGCCAGTGTCGGGGCATCTCCACCCGGCAGGTCAGTCCGGCCCACACTGCCCCGGAAGAGCACATCGCCTCCCACCACATTGACCCCGCCCTCCTCCACCAGGACCACATGGCCCGGTGCATGGCCCGGAGTCCACCTCACGGTGAGGTGCAGATCTCCGAAGACCAGCTGGGATCCGTCCACCAACGGCTCCGAATCGAGATCGGGCAGCGGGGCCATCGGCACACCATAGAGCTCGGCAGCCCGCGGCGCCATCGCGTACGTCACGTGGTCGGCCTCATGCACCCGTGGCCGGAGACCATATCGATCGTACAGGCCCGCACACCCCAGCACGTGGTCGAGGTGGGCGTGGGTGAGGAGCACGGCGCGCGGCACCCAGCACCTCCCAGCCAGCTCCCGCTCGAACCGGTCCCACTCCTCTGGGGTCGACATGCCCGGATCACAGACGATGGCCCCTCCGGAGCCATCGTGGAGCACCATCGTATTTTCAGAAAAAGCGTTGAACGCCATCGAGATCATGGTCTGCAAGTTCCCCCACAGGGAACAAACGGCACCCCGGATTCGTACTTTGCCTGAGATGTCGGCCTCGGGATTCCGGAAGGGCAGCCTCTGGCTGGTGTGCACCCTGCTCATGGCGGGGGCGGTCCGCGGTCAATTCCACAATGGACTGGAGATGGCCTTCGGCCAGCAACGGGTCCAATACCGCACCTTCGACTGGCAGTACCTCGGCGGCGACCCTTTCGAGGTCCAGTTCTATCAGGGAGGACGAAAACTGGCGGAGCACGCCCTGTTCAGCCTCCTGTCCGACCTCCCGGCCTGCGAAGCGGACTTCCAAATGCGTCTGGGGGATGAGGTCCAGGTCCTGGTCTACAACAAGCACGCGGACTTCCGCCAGAGCAACATCGGCATTGATGGCTCGGATCCGGGCAACATTGGGGGCACCACCATCATCCATGGCCGCAAGGTCTTCGCGTGGTTCGATGGGGACCGCGCTGCCTTCCGGCGCCAACTGCACTCGGGACTCAACCGGGTGCTCCTGCGTCAATTCCTCTATGGTGAGGACTGGAAGGACGTCGTGAAGAATGCCCAACTCTACGAACTGCCCGCCTGGATGGAGGACGGGATGGTCGGTGCCCTGACCGGCCCGATGGCCGCAGCGGATGTTCCGCGGCTGGAGGACCTCCTGCGTCGGGATGGCATCCGGTCGGTGCAAGTCCTCGATCAGGAGGAGGCCCGGATTGCAGGAGAAGCCGTCTGGCACTTCATCCTCGAAACCTTCGGCCGGCAATCCGTCGTGGATGTGCTCAGCGGATTCAAGGCCGGCCGGACCTTGGATGCTGGATTCCGGCGCATCGGTTTCGATCTCGAGGGCATCCTCGCGGCCGCCCAGGCCCAGTGGTTGCTTCGGGATGTGGCCCCGGCCGCCCTGGCCGTCACCACCCAACCGGACCCCTCCGGCCAGCTGGAGACCCAGCCAGCCACCGAGCGTCCCAAGCAACTCGGCGACGTCCCGCACCGCGCCCGACGAAAGTACCGGCACCACCGGTTTGCCACCTCGGCCGATGGCCGATGGACCGCCTGGGCGACGGACGAGCGCGGACAGGTGCGAATCTGGGTGTCCGACGGGGATCGAAAGCGGTGTCTCGCCCGGTATGACCACAAGCTCGAGCGCATTGTCGACCCCACCTATCCCGTGCTCGCCTGGCACCCCTCCGCCCCTGTCCTGGCCCACATCCACGAGGAGAAGGGTCGGGTCTTCCTGACCACGACCGATGTGGACTCCAAGGAAAGTGCGGAGCGGGAGCTCTTCCGCATCGAGAAGGTGATTCACCTCGACTGGTCTCCCGATGGCCGCACCATCGTCTTTGGGGGTGTCCGCGGGGGGCAATCTGACCTCTATGTGTTCAACACCTTGGCTGGCTCACAGGTCCCGCTGTGGGAGGACCCCTGGGATGACCTGCATCCGGACTGGCTCCCAGACGGATCGGGTCTGGTCTTCAGCAGCAACCGCCCGGATGGATGGGACACGCTCGCTCCCTGGCCGGTCCCCGCCACCCGGGACCTCTGGGTTTACCACCTGGACGAGGAGCGCTTCGAGCGGCTGACCGACACCCCGGCCCGCGATGAGGTGCGGCCCCAAGCATTGGGGCGCGGGCATTTCGCCTATGCGGAAGCCGATGACCTGCGCACCCTGTCGCTGGCTGTACGAGACAGTGCCATCCTGCGTGTGGACACGGCCATCCACTACCGCCACTTCACCCGCACCGCGCCTTGGCTGCGGCTCGACCGGTCCGCCCTCGCCTTTGGCATTCAAGAAAGTGGCCGACTGTGGGGCGCCCACTCCCTGCGCAAGGGCCGGGATGTGTGGACGATCGGGGCCTTGCCCGCCCTCCCAGGCGCCAACTCCATGGAGGAATCCGGCCCAGGCACCTCCATCACCGGGCAGGACGGTCTGGATTACCTCCCCGACGCGCTTCCGAATCTCCTTCCCGGGCAGGTGGATTACCAGCGATACACCTTTGAATCCGAGCGGGTCCCGGTGGGGACGCCCGCCCCGACCAGCAGCCCATCGGGCAACCCCACACAAGTCGCACCTCTCGCAGGACCCCTGCCCGACATTCCCACCCCGCTTCCTTACCGCACCAATTATGCGGTGGATGAACTGCTCAGCCAGGTGGACAACACTTTTGCCACTTCGTTCTACCAGCCCTTCGCGGGCCCGGCCTCAAGCTTCCCTGGACTCAGCGGCCTGATCAAGATTGGCGCCTCGGACCTCCACGAAAACCGGAAATGGGTTGGGGGCGTCCGGCTCGCGGGCAGCCTCGAGAACTCCACGTTCGTCCTGAGCCATCAGGACCTCGAACGCAAGGTGGATCGGCAGTGGATCATCGAGCGCCAAGGCAACGAACGCCTCAACCCTGACCTCGACGCCCTGACCCGGACACACACCCACGCCATCCACTACCGTCGAACCGTGCCGTTCAGCGAGACCATGAGCCTGCGGGCCCAACTCACCTATCGCCTGGACCGCACCGCCCTGCTTGCCACCGACCCGTTCAACGCAAGCCGGGACGACCTCTACTCCCAGGGCATCGGCGGCACCGTGAGCTGGGTGTTCGACGACAGCCGGGTCCGCGCCCTCAACATCCGGAACGGGACTCGGGCCAAGGCCTGGTTCGAAATGTTGGCCCCTCCGGACGGCGAGGGGGACATGCTGCTCGTGGCGGGATTCGACGCCCGACGCTACATCCCGCTGTACCAGAGAATCACCCTCTGCCTGCGGGCCGCGGGCAATTCCTCCTTCGGCGATCGCCAGCTGATCCATTACCTCGGTGGGGTGCAGCAATCGCTCATTCCATCGGTCGACGGGGCCATGCCACTTCCGGACGGGGAGTTCGCCTACCAGACGGCCGCCACGCCCATGCGGGGCTTCCTCCGGAATGCGCGAAACGGCACCAGCTTTGCTGTGGCCAATGCCGAGCTGCGCCTGCCTGTGTTCGCCACCCTCATGCCGAAAAAGGCGCTGACGCCCCTGCTCGAGCACTTCCAAGCAGTCGGGTTCTTTGACATTGGCAGCGCCTGGACCGGCAGCGACCCCTACGCAGACGAGAACGCCTTCAACAGCACCACCATCGAGCAGTACCCCGTCAGCATCACGGTCGACAACAACCGGGAGCCCATCATCTGGAACTTCGGGTTCGGATTGCGGACGGAACTACTCGGATATTTCGTGCGGGCCGATTGGGGCTGGGGCGTCGATGACGGCCTCATTCTCGACCGCGTCTTCCAGCTCTCCCTGACCACCGACTTCTGATTCTCCCATGGACCTGACCTCCCTCCTCACCCTGCTCCTCATCGGCGTCGCAGCCGGTGTGCTCAGCGGGTTCATCGGCATCGGAGGCGGCCTGCTGATTGTGCCGGCCTTGATGTATTTCATGGGCCTGTCCCAGATGGCGGCCCAAGGCACGAGCCTCGCCCTGATGCTGCCCCCCATTGGGGCGCTGGCGGTCATGAACTATTGGAAAGCCGGAGAGGTGGACGTCCGCGCCGCCGCTGTGATGGTGGTGGCCTTTGTCGCCGGGGGCTACTTCGGCAGCCGCATTGCCCTGGCCATGGATCCCCTCAAAGTGCGCCTGGCCTTCGGTATCGTGATGCTGCTCGTCGCTCTGCGCATGATCATCCAGACTTCCCGCGCCCTGTGGACCCCGTGATATGTTGAAGAATGCCATCCTCCAGGCGGCCGCCCAATCGGCCGATTCCGTCCGCCGCCACCGTGGGCACCTGCACCGCCACCCAGAGCCCTCCTTCTCGGAGACCCGGACAGGTGCCTATGTCTCTGAAGCGCTGACCGCCATAGGCATCAAGCACTCGACGGGCTGGTGCGCGGACCGCGGGGCCGCCGGCATCGTGGCCCACCTGCACGGCGCCGAATCCGGCACCCGCCACCTCGCCCTTCGCGCGGACATGGACGCCTTGCCCATCCAAGAGGTGGACCGGCCCCACGCGAGCACCGTCCCCGGCTGGATGCACGCCTGTGGCCACGACGCCCACACGGCCTGTCTGCTCGGTGCGGCCGAGGTCCTGAACTCCACCCGCGAGCACTGGCAAGGGACGATCCAGCTTGTGTTCCAACCGGGAGAGGAAACCCTGCCCGGCGGCGCCTCCCTCATGGTGGCGGAGGGCGCGTTGGCCACCGATGCTCCAGAAACCGGCCCCCGCTCCACGGGGTCAAACACCGTGGACGGCATCATCGGACAGCACGTCTATCCGCAACTGGATGCGGGCACCGTGGGCTTCCGCAGCGGACCGTACATGGCCGCCGCCGATGAATTGCAGATTCGCATCGTCGGCCGGGGAGGCCACGCCGCCCTGCCCCAGCGGACCGTCGACCCCGTTGTGGCCGCGGCCCATGTCATCACCGCCCTCCAAACCGTGGTCAGCCGCAGCTGCGACCCCACGCAGCCCGCCGTCCTCACCTTCGGCAAGGTATCGGGCGGCCACGCGCGCAACGTCATTCCCGACGAGGTCGTCCTCGACGGCACCCTTCGGACCTACGACGAATCCACTGCCCAGACGCTTCGCGCTGCCATCCGCCGTGTGGCCGAATCCACGGCGGCCGCCTTTGGCGCCCGGGCAGAGGTCGACCTCGCCATCGGCTACCCACCCGTCGTCAACCACCCCGCCCTCACCGATCGGTGCCGGCGCCAAGCGGAAGAACTCCTCGGAGCCGACCGCGTGGTGGACCTCCCCCAGCGGATGACCGGCGAGGATTTCAGCTTCTACCAGAAAGTGGTCCCCGGATGCTTCTACCGCCTGGGTACTGGAGGGGACGGTCCGGGATGCCGGTCGGGACTGCACACGGCCGAATTCGACATCGACGAGGCCGCCCTCGAGACTGGAACGGCGATGATGGCCTGGCTGGCCGCGACGGGAAGTGTAGGGTGAGGCGCGTCAGTTCGCCACCTCGCTCATGAACTTGATGCGGACCAGCCGGATCTCCTCCTCGCTATAGGCGTCCTCCATCTCTTCGAGCACTTCGGCCACCGAGCCCTGCTCACTCTCCATGAAGCAGTCCCACAACTCTTCGATGCTGTCCTCGTCGAGGTACTCCTCGAGCACGTAGTCCAGGCCCACCTTGGTGCCGGAGGCGACGATGCCCTCAATGGCGTCAAGCAACTCCTCCACGGAACACTGCTGGGACGCCGCAATGTCCTCGAGCGACATGCGCCGGTCAAGCTTCTGGATGATGTTCACCTTGCCGGCATTGCGGCCAGCGACGCTCCGGACCACGAGGTCCTCCATCCGCTCGATGCCCTCGGATTCGAGGTGCTGCTTGATCAACGCAAGGAAAGGCGCTCCGAACTTGCGGACCTTCGAGGCTCCCACCCCATTGATCATCAGGAGCTCATCTTCGTTGCAGGGGTAATGCGTGGCCATCTCCTCGAGGCTGGGGTCGGAGAATATGACGAAGGGAGGCAGTGACAGCCGCGTGCTCTCTTCCTTCCGAAGACTGCGGAGCAGGTCGAGCAACGGCTCATCCAGGGCCGCACCCGCCGAAGACGGTTCGGTGGTCCGAACGCGCATGCCCTTGTCCTTGTAGAGGGTGAAGTCCCGGGGAGCATCGAGGAAGGCCTCTCCGGCCTCGGTCAGCGACAGCACCCCGAATTCCTCCGTCTTCTTCTTGAGGAACCCCGCCAAGACCATCTGACGGATGATGCCGTCCCATGCTTCGGCGGGGGCCATGTCCACTCCCTTTCCGTTGAATGCGGCCAGCTTTTCGCCGGCATAGGTCGACGTCTCCTGGGTCTCGTTGCCGAGCAGAACGTCCCGAAGGAACGCGCCGCGGTGGCGGCCTCCGGTCGCTTCGACCAGGCGAAGCACCAGGTCGACGTGCTCGCGGCCCTCATAGGCTTCAGGTGGGTTCCGGGCATTGTCGTCCATGTCCCACCCGGGACCGCTGGTCGGATCGAAGTCCTCGCCGAAGTACTGGAGGATGTACTGTCGCCGGGAGGTTGGTGTCTCGGCATAGCCGGCCACCTCCTGCAGGAGCTGCAGGCCGATTTCGCGCTCTGCGATGGGCTTTCCGGAAAGGAACTTCTCCAGCTTCTCCATGTCCTGCAAACCGTAAAAGGCGATGCAGTGACCTTCGCCACCATCCCGACCAGCCCTGCCCGTCTCCTGATAGTAGGCTTCGAGCGACTTCGGCATGTCGTAATGGATGACATACCGGACGTCGGGCTTGTCGATGCCCATTCCGAAGGCAATGGTCGCGACGATCACATCCACGTCCTGCATGAGGAACTCATCCTGGATGCGTGACCGCTGGGCCGAATCCATACCGGCATGGTAGGCCGCGGCGCGCACCCCATTGACCTTGAGGGTCTCGGCGATTTCCTCCACCTTCTTGCGGCTGAGGCAATACACGATTCCGCTCCGTCCGCGGTTCTCCAGAGCGTGCTGAACGACCTGCCGCAAGGCCTCCACCTTCGGGCGCACCTCGTAAAAGAGGTTGGGCCGGTTGAAGCTCGCTTTGTAGACGTCGGCGTCGAGGATGCCGAGGTTTTTCTGGATGTCGTGTTGGACCTTGGGGGTCGCTGTGGCGGTCAGGGCGATGATGGGGTACTCCCCGATGCCGCTGATGATGTCCCGAAGCCGGCGGTATTCCGGCCGGAAATCATGGCCCCACTCCGAAATGCAATGGGCCTCGTCAATGGCGAAGAAGCTGAGACGGACCGACCGCAGGAAATCCGCATTGTCGGCCTTGTTCAGGGATTCGGGCGCAACGTAGAGCAACTTCGTGCGGCCCGTGGCCACCGCCTCCTTCACCCGGACCATCTCGGCCTTGCTCAAGGAGCTGTTCAGGTAATGGGCGATGTCGGGGTCATCCGAATGGCTCCGGATGGCATCCACCTGGTTCTTCATGAGGGCGATCAGGGGGCTCACCACAATCGCCGTTCCCTCTTGGACGAGGGCCGGCAACTGGTAGCAAAGGGACTTGCCTCCACCCGTCGGCATGATCACAAAGACGTTCTTGCCGTCCATCAGGCTGTTGACCACCTGTTCCTGCTCGCCTTTGAACTGGTCAAAACCGAAGAACCGGGCCAAACCCTCCTGCACGGAGGACCCCACGAGGGTCGAAGCATTCACGAAAGGGTCAACAGGCGTCTCCATCTAACTTTGGCATCATCAATATAGGGTCCCCGACCCGCTTCGGCACCTCATTTCACCCTGCGTTTTGCAAACAGAGCCCACCAATTCGTCATCGCTCTCCGGAACCGGCTCCGGACGGGATGCTGCGTTGCGCACCCTTCGCCTCGAAGCCGAGGCCATTGCGGGCCTTGCTGAGCGACTCGGCGAGGACTTTGACCACACGGTTTCTCTCGTTCTCCAACATGGAGAATCGGGCGGGCGTCTCGTCTTTACGGGCATCGGGAAAAGTGCGGACGTGGCCCGGAAGACCGTGGCCACCCTGAACAGCACCGGTACGCCGGCCGCGTTCCTGCACGCTGCTGACGCCCTGCATGGCGACCTCGGTATGGTCGGACAGGAGGATGTGGTCATCGCCGTCTCCAAGAGCGGAGCCACCGCCGAGCTGGTCCAACTCCTGCCCCTGTTGCAGGCCCGACAGATTGCCCTTGTCGCCATGGTGGGACGGACCGACAGCCCGGTCGCCAAGGCTGCCCTGCACACCCTCGATGTGGGCGTGGAACAGGAGGCTTGCCCGCACGACCTCGCGCCCACCACGTCGTCCGCCGCCCAGCTCGCGATGGGCGACGCGCTGGCGATGGCCCTGATGGAGGCCCGCGGATTCAGCAGTGAGGATTTCGCGCGACATCACCCCGGAGGCAGCTTGGGCCGCCGGTTGCTGCTGCGCCTTGGCGACCTCGTTGATGACATTTCCCGTGTGACCATCGCTCCGGACTGCGGCCTCCGCGACGTCGTGCCCGCGGTGTCTTCCGGACGGGTCGGTGCCGTCGCCGTGCTCGACGGGGCGGAACAGCTCCTCGGCATCGTGACTGACGGCGACCTGCGTCGGGCGCTGGAACGGGACCCGGCAGAATGGGCAAGCCTGCAGGCGGAGGCGGTCATGAACCGCGCCCCCCATTGCCTGGACCAGGACACCCTCGCAGCCGACGCTCTAGAGCGCATCGAGATGGAGCGCATCTCACAAATCGTCGTCACCGAGGCCGACGGTCGCTTCCTCGGTTTCGTGCACCTCCACCAATTGATGGACGCGGGCATCCGCTGAGACCACCGCAGACATGGCCGACGGAGACGCACAGCAAGACATGGGGTTCATGGACCACCTCGAGGAATTGAGGCGGCGCCTGTTTTTCGCCCTCCTGGGCATCCTCACCGCCGCCATTGTGCTCTTCATCGCCAAGGACTGGGTGTTCAATCGGCTCATTTTCGCGCCACGCAACCCCGACTTCATCACCTTCCGTGCCTGGTGTGCCCTCGGACATCTGACCGGAGCCGGAGACCGGTTGTGCGTGACCGAGATCCACTACGAGCTGATCAACACGACGATGCTCGGCAACTTCTCCGCCCACATCCTCGTTTCCGCCATCGGGGGCTTCATCCTCGCCTTCCCCCTCACCTTCGGCCAGATCTGGCGGTTCGTCAAGCCAGGGCTGCATGGCAACGAGGCGAAGGCCGTGCGCGGGGTCACCTGGGCGGCCAGCTTTCTGTTCTTCCTCGGAGTGTGCTTCGGCTACTTTGTGATTGCCCCGCTGAGTCTGCAGTTTCTGGGCCACTACGAGATTGGCGACGTCCAAGCTCGGATTGCCCTGATGAGCTACCTCAAGACGGTGGCCAGCATCACGTTGGCGGCTGGCCTGATCTTTCAGGTGCCGGTTGTCATCCACTTCCTCGCCAAGATGGGACTCGTCACGCCGGCCGGGCTGAAGACGTTCCGGAAGCACACGCTCGTCGTGACCCTGATTGTCGCGGCCATCATCACCCCGCCGGACATCACCAGCCAAGTGCTGGTCTCGCTGCCCGTCCTCGGCCTGTACGAGATTGGCATCCTGCAAGCCCGCCGCATCCAGCGTCGCCAACAGGCCGACGAAAGCACCAGCGCCCCTTCCGCATGAAACTGACCGCCCACGCCATCGTCAAGCAATACGGTCGCCGCAAGGTGGTCGATGAGGTCGGCTTCGAAGTCGGAACGGGCGAAGTCGTGGGGCTCCTCGGGCCCAATGGAGCGGGCAAGACCACCTCGTTCTACATGGTGACCGGACTCGTTCAGCCCGATGGGGGGTCCGTGACCCTCCTCGACGACGAGGGTGTCACCCATGACCTGACCCGCGAACCGATGTACCGGCGCGCCCAGCGCGGCATCGGCTATCTGCCGCAGGAGGCATCGGTCTTCCGCAAGCTGAGTGTGGAGGACAACATCCTCGCCGTCCTGGAGCTGCACAGACCGGACCCGGCCGACCGCACCGCGCGCCTCGAGGAACTGCTCGAGGAATTCGGCCTCGCACACGTCCGAAAAAACAGGGGCGATGTGCTGAGCGGAGGCGAGAAACGGCGGACCGAGATTGCCCGAGCCCTGGCAGCGGATCCCCGCTTCATCCTGCTCGACGAGCCCTTTGCTGGAGTCGATCCCATTGCTGTGGAAGACATCCAGCAAATCGTGTCCCAGTTGCGGACCAAGGGCATCGGCATCTTGATCACCGACCACAACGTGCAGGAAACGTTGCACATCACCGACCGCGCCTACCTGCTTTTCGAAGGGCGCATCCTCAAGGCGGGAACGGCCGAGGAATTGGCGGCGGACCCGCAGGTCCGCAAGGTCTATCTGGGCCAGAATTTCGTGCTGCGGAGCCAACAGGAAGGCGCGGGTTCCTGATCGCGCCACGGCCGAAGACTCAGCTCCGGCGGGCCATCATCTCGGCCACGTATTTGCCCACGATGTCAAACTCGAGGTTGACCCTGTCCCCGACCTCCATGCGATGGAATCCGGTGTGCTCCCAGGTGTACGGGATGATGGTCACCGAAAATCCCGAGGGCGTGGAATCGACCACGGTCAGGGAGACCCCGTTGACGGTGATGGACCCCTTTTGCACCGTCAGGTGATGGTCGGCCTCAGGGTGGGTGAAGTGGACATTCCAGGAGCCGTCGCGGGCATCAATTCCGGTCACCGTCGCCGTGGTGTCCACATGGCCTTGCACGATGTGGCCATCCAGCCGATCTCCCACCTTGGTGCACCGCTCGAGGTTCAACACGTCGCCGACCGTCCGGTCGCCCAACTGGGTGCGGAGGAGCGTCTCCTCCACCGCCGTCACCGTGTAGCGGTCACCGTCCACCTCCACGACCGTGAGACAGACGCCGTCGTGGGCCACGCTCTGGTCCACCTTGAGCTCGGGGGCCAGCTCGGAGATGAGGGTGAAATGACGGTTGGTGCCCTCGTCCCGGAGGGCGGTCAACGTGCCAAGGGTCTCGATGATGCCGGTGAACATGGGATACTCATTCTTCGCCAGGGACCAAACCGCCCAGGAGCTGGAAGGTTCCGGAAAACCGCTCGGGTACGATGCCCACCAGGCGGCGCGTGTAAGCGGTGCAGGTGTAATGGTACGTCCCGTCCGCACAGATGGACCCTGTGGTGCCGTGGGTGCCGTCCCAATCGAGCTGGGGATTGGCCGTGTGCCAAACCTGTTCCCCCCATCGGTTGAAGACCCGGAAATCGACGCTGTCCACGAATTTCCATGGGAAGGGCTGGAAACGGTCGTTCTGTCCGTCGAGGTTGGGGGTGAAGATGTTGGGCAGGAAGTAGAAGGGACAGTTGTCGGTGCAGACCGTGTCGCTCCACGCGCTCTCATTCTGACGCAGCGCGCCATCGGGACCCGGCATCAGACTGTCCAGTGCCGTCATGGTCCAGCATCCGGCAATGGAACCCCCGAGGAGGTCGAGGTCCAGCACCCGCACCGTGTCCCCGTCCTGCTCCCATTCCGTCAGAAAGGTCAGGGCGCCGTCTAGGCTGTCGCTTCGATAGACCCGAAAGGCCGTCACGTCCTCGGCGCAGGCCGCCGTCCGCCACCGGAGGGTCACGGTCTCCTCGACGCAATCCGCGTCCACTTCGAATTCAGGCGGACAGGGGGGCTCGGTATCAAAGGGCGTGGCGCAACGGATGGCGCTCCAGTTCTCGATGGGATCAAGGATGCCCGGCGACCCGTATGTGCCGAGGGTACGGACCCGGTAGCAAACGGGAATTCCATTGACCAGCCC
>PKDZ01000040.1 GCA_002862785.1 Flavobacteriales bacterium | reverse complement strand
TGGAGGGCACTGAGCAACGGGTTGTGGTCATCCTTGTGAAGCTCGACTTCGATCACTTCCCGGTGCGGGAATCGCCCTCGAAAGAACTCGGCTGCCTCCGGGTTGGTCCGGGCTGTCTGCTTGTCCACCAAGTTTGGCTTCCGCGTCACGCCAATGGCGATCGCATCGTCCAACAGGAGCACGTCTCCACCCTCCACGTGGACCTCCTCGGGAACCTCTTCCACTGAGAGGTCCTCCAGCAGAGGAGCAATGCCGGACCATTCGGCCTGTCGGTCCTCAATCATCCGCGAGCGGAAGAACACGTCTTCGATGACGAGGCCAACATCCCGGGCAAAGACCTGCTCCAGATCAGGTACATCCGCAGGCCTCACAACATCCACACCGTGACAGGACAAGACCTCGGCGAGGCCGTCGAGCTCCATGGCCACCGCGGTCTCATTTGGATAGGTGCCGGCGGCCAGGTGGGCCCGGGACGTTGGATCATACGCCGTCTCGACCGTGGGCCGGACGCCCATGTCTCGGCCGTGTCCGACGACGACCCTGCCGAGCCTTCCCCATTCGGTGTGGACGTGAAGGGCCATGGTGCGTTTATCGGCCGGAGACCATGGGCCGGTCTTCGAGCTTTCCGAACTGTCTTTGGTGCTCTTCCACGGTCGCCACAGCGGCGGAGTCCATGAGCGCAAAGACCTCCGGGCTGAGTTGCCATCCATCGGGCAACAGGCGGATGCGGTCGTCATGGACGCTGTCAGCATGGCCCCGGACCAAGTAGATGAAACGGTCCGTTTCCACGGATATCAACCTGTGGAGAGCAGTGTCGCCATTGCCTTCGACCCAGGTGGTGTCCATGTACTCGATGGTGGCCCCAGGGTAGCGCTGGGCAAACGTCCGGCCGAAGTTGCGGTAGTTGCCCGTCCAGCGCTTTTGGAAGACCTGGTGATGGCGCATCCGGACCTCGGCAATGGCCACATCGTAGACCTCACCCTCTGTGAAGGGGGAAACGTAGCGGACCCACCAATGATCAAAGCGATTGGTCACCCCGATGCTGTCCCATTGGAAGTACATCCGGACGTAGAGATCGAGCAGGGAGTCGTGCGGGAAGGTCTCGGGGATGTAATGGTCCCGGAAGTGCCGCTCGAATTCCCCTTCATTGTTGGATTCCATGAATCCGAAGAGCTGGCTTTGGAACTCGGCATACTCCTCCTCTTCGAGATGGACATCGGCCAGATCCGGGTAATGGACCCGGGTCGGACCGGTCATGTAGCCCGGTCCTGTGGGGTCGAGATACGTCTCGTCATAAACGGGTGCCTCGTCTCCATTGCCGGACTGGGATCCTTGCGGGTGGGTGCACCCTGAGAGGAGCAACACCCCCATGAGCCCGGTGACTGAGGCCGGAGCGAACAGATGAATCCGGATTGCATTCATGCAACAAAGATACTGGCGGTGCAAGCCCGCGAATCCACTCAATTCGGAAAGAAACCCTTGTCGATTCGGGATTCCTGTTGAAGGATGGACAGGGTCCAGCGCAGCACGCTCTGCATGAAGTCGGAGCGTTCTTTGTTGCTGCTGGTCAGGAGCCTGTGCTTGTGGGCTGGGGGGAGCCCCAACCAGGTGGTGATGTCCGAAATGGTCGTGCTCGGCAGCTCGGCCACATCGATGTCGCGTTCGCTCAAAATCTCCTTGATCCGCATGACCAATGCGATGTGGCGGGTTTCGAGCTCGGCGTCCAAGCCAATGTCCCGCCTCACGACCTGCCCGGCAGGGTAGAGTTTGGGGGCGGACACGGATTCGAACCGACGGGTCTCAAAGTGGCCAACACATTCCACCACGATGTCCTTTCGGCCTCCGGGGTGCACCTTCTTGATTTCGACCAGCCGGGCGATGCATCCCGTGGAGGCGGTCACGTCCTCATGGTGGAAAGGAATGCCGAACCGATTGTCCTGCTCTCGGCCCTCGCTGAGGGCGTCTTCCAGCTCACTGATGAGCTGACGGTACCTCGGTTCGAAGATGTGCAGACCGGTCCGTTCCCCGGGAAGGAGGAAGACCCCGAGGGGAAACAAGGGGATTCGGAACGCTGTACCCGCCATTGCTTCAATATACGGGAATCCCCGGGGGATTCAGCGCACGCCCATTCCAAACCAGGCAGGACGTCCATCTGGGGTGAGCCCTTCGATCAGCACGGCCTTTCGCCCCGCTTCCTGAGCCTGTTCGATGGCGGCCATCAGATCTGCCGTCGAGGCGATGGGCGCTCCGTCCACCGTTTGAATGAGGGTGCCGGGGGGCACTCCGGTTCGGCCGAGGGCCCCGGTCCCGGATTCCACCACGAGCACACCCTCCTTGTCTGCGTCATTTTCGAGGATGGCGCCGTAAAGTGTTTCACGGCGGCTCTCCTCGGCCGCATTGAGTTCGGTGCGGCCAAAGCGGTCCTTCAATTCGACGGTAAACCCCTGAGACCGCCCGTTCCGCCAAACCTCGATGTCGGTCCGCTCTCCGGGCCTGTGGCGGTTGACCCGCTCCAGCAAGAGGGGCAGGGTGGGTGTGTCGTCGCCATCCACGGAGAGGATGACATCGCCTTCGCGCAGTCCGGCTTCCGCCGCCCCGCCATCCTCGGTCAACCCGGTGACCATGACGCCTTCCACACCGGGCAGTCCGGCTTCTTCGGCCATGGCTTCATTGACGGGGCGAATGGTCACGCCGAGGAATGCGCGTTGGACTTGGCCGAATTCAATGAGGTCCCGGGCCACTTTTGCGGCCAGATTGGCTGGAACGGCAAAGGAGTAGCCCGCATAACTGCCGGTTCGGGAAGCAATGGCGGTGTTGATGCCCACAAGTTGTCCGCGGGTGTCGACCAGAGCGCCACCTGAATTCCCCGGGTTCACGGCGGCATCAGTCTGGATGAAGCTCTCGACCGGAAAGACATCCCGGGCGTAATCGGGGCGGAGCAACTGGATGTCGCGTGCCTTGGCCGAGACGATGCCCGCTGTGACCGTGCTGGTCAGGTCGAAGGGATTGCCCACGGCCAGCACCCAATCGCCGATGCGCACGTCATCGCTGTTTCCCCAGGGGAGGGCCGTGAGCCCGTTTGCTTCGATGCGGAGCACGGCGATGTCGGTGGCCGGATCGCTTCCGACCAGTTCAGCCTCGAATGAACGGTTGTCGTTGAGCCCGACTTCGATGGCACCCGCGCCGTCGATGACGTGGTGGTTGGTGACGATCAGCCCGGCTTCGGACAAGATGACGCCGCTGCCGGAGCCACGCTGGATTTGCGCAGAACCGGGCATCCCGAAGAATTGCCCCCATCCGCCGTTCGTCGCCATCGTCTGGGCAGTACGGATGTGGACCACGGCATCCAACGCGGCATCCGCCGCGGCGTTGAACCCCTCTGCGGGAAGGGCGGCGGGAGCCGGTCGGGGAGAAGCCACGGGAACCGATTCGGCTGGGGCAGGGTGAAGCGCCTCCATGACCGGCATGGGTGGTGCGTCCGGCACGGCAACAGAATGGGCGGGCTGGAACTGGAGGACCACCCATCCACCGACAGCGGCAGAAAGGAGGGAGAGGAGAATTGTGCGGATGTTCATTCAGCGGTGTTTGCTGCGCTGAAATAACGTCAAGGCTGCCTGCCTTCGTCGGGGTTCCGTCTTAAGAAATGCTATCCCGGTGCGCTCCCGGTTCAGCATCTTACTTCAGGCCGATTTCATTCAGCCGATGATCCAGAAAGTCCGCTGCCGTCCAACACGGATGGGCTCCCCGATCGCCCATGATGGGGTCGAGCGGCATGGTGCCCATTGGGTGGAGGAAGAATGGCAGGCTGAACCGGGAGGATTCGCGCCCGCTCCCCTTAGGAAGGACGACGCGGTGCGTGGTCGAGCGGAGTAGCCCCCCGGTGAGGTTCTGCAACATGTCTCCGACGTTGACGGTCAGGTGCTTGCCGTGGGCCTTGACTGGAATCCAATCGCCTTCCATGTCGAGGACCTCCAGACCATCGGCCGAGCTGCCCACGAGGAGGGTGATGAGGTTGATGTCTTCATGACTCCCCGCGCGGGGTGCATCTGCAGGAGCATCGGGCGCCGGAGGATAATGGAGGACGCGCAGGATGCTGTTGCCTCCCTGGACTTGTTGGGTGAAGTAATCGAGATCGAGGTCGATGGAGAGGGCGACCGCTTTGAGCAATTCCCCGGCCAGCGCCTCCATGCGCCCGTACAACTCCTGACCGGCAGCGACAAAGTCGGGTGCCTCCGGGCAATCCGGTTGGTCGTAGTGCCGCTGCGCGAAGTGATAGAATTCCTTCAGGTCGGCTCGGGCCTCATCCTTGGCGTGTTCCCGTCCGAAAGGGGTATAGCCGAAGTTGCCACCCACCCCAGGGATGCTGGTCTGAAGTTTCCTCTCCTCGGGAAGAGCGAAGAACCGCTCGGCCTCCTTGTAGGTCTGGTCGATGAGGTCCTGTTCAAGGCCGTGGTTCTCAAGCGTGATGAATCCATAACGCTCAAAGGCATCCCGCAGGTCTTTTGCAAACTGCATCCGATCCGCCTCAGATCCCTCAAGGAACCGGGAAGCATCCAATAGGGGAATGGTCTTCTCCATGCCCCAAAAATACGGGGTCGAATCAAGCTGAAGCGCCCTTTTTGGCGTGTTTCATGAGCAATGCAACCAAGGTTGCCGTAGCCGTCGTCCAATCGAACGCGCTGGCGACCCACCGTCTGGCCTCCCGTCCCATGTGACGCCGCCTGCCTTCGTCGTCCAGCCAGCGGGCGATTTGCAGGGCAAAGTCTTCTGGATTTTCGGCGGAGACGACGGTGGCGCCGGGGTCTTTGCCCATGGCGGACAAGGCCCGGGGTGTGGTGATGCAGACCCGTCTCAGGGCCATGGCTTCCAGCAGTTTGTTCTGCAGACCCGTGTTCACCAGCATCGGGGCGACGAACAAAGGGGCGGCGAGATAGGCGGAACGGATGTCCGGAACATTGGCTGCGACGCGGACATGACGTCCGGCCAGGGCCAGGACCGCTTGGGCCGGTTGGGCTCCGGAGAGCAACACCTTCAGCGGGCGGCCTGTGAGGGACTCGAAGGCCGGCGCAATGTCCTGGACGAGGTAGCGCGCAGCGACGACGTTGGGGGCATAGCCGAGGTTGCCGCAAAACGCCACATCAAGTGGGCCGGAGTCCCCGTCCAATGGCTGAACCGTGGCGTCCGGATCGAAAAAGTCGGTGTTGACGCCGTTCGGTACGATGACGACCGCGTCCCTGTCTGGGTGGGGCAGGAGGTCGCGGTCTTGCCGGCTGATGATGGTGCAGGCGTCGAAATAATTTGGCATGCGGTGCTCGTATCGCACGAGTCGCCGGCCTTCCTCGAGGAGCAAGGGCCGTTTCCAAAAAGGCGCCTTCTCGGCCTCGCGCTCTGCGCCAGCATGCAGGGTGTCCATGATGTCGAGGACGTGGGGAACCGCGTCGAAATCCTTGACGTATTCGGCCGTACGGACCATCTGGGCCAGCAAAACGTCGGGGCTGCGTTGGAGAATCCGTTGGCGCATGTCCCGGATCAGGCGCTTTTCCGTGAACAGGAGGACCTGAAACGGCCGTCTCGACATGGGCGCCCAGATCATCCGGATGATGGCTCGGAACCAGCTGAGGTGGTAAACCGTCAAGTGATCACAGCGGTCCATCATCGACTCCCGTTCCGAATCACTCACCTTGCGGAAGGAGAGGCAGTGCAAGTCGATGTCGAAGTGACGGTGAAGGATGGACAGCTGATGGTGGATGCGCAGCCGGTCGCCTTTGTTGAGCGGCAAAGGAAACCGGGGCGTCACCACGGCCACGCGGGGCTTCCTCGGCTCAGAGTTGGGCATGGGCATCGTAGAACAGCATGAGCTCCCGTCCGATGCGCTTCCGGTCGAACCGCTCCAAGGCGATTTCCCGGGAACGTTCGGCCATGGTGCGGAGCTGCTCCGGCTGATTCAGGATTCCATCGAGAAGGTCACCCAACTGCTCTGGGGGGCCGTGTGCGATGCACTGTCGATCTTCGAGATCGAGTCCCGCCACGCCCTTGCCCGTCGTGGCCACAGGAATCCCTTTGGCCATGGCCTCCACGATTTTCACGCGGATGCCGGCTCCCCGAAGCAGCGGGACGACGAGGAGATCGAATTGGGCACAGAAGGCCTCGGCATCCGGCACCTCGCCATGGTTGACGACACCGGGAATGTCAGAATGCCATGTGGGGTCGAGCCCTTTGCCGGCAAGGTGGAATTCGGTATCGGGATGGCGGGCCACGACGGAAGGCCAGACCGAGTTCAGAAACCAGTCCACTCCTTCTCGGTTCGGACCCCAGTCCATGGCGCCCAAGTGAAACATCCGGACCGGACCGGATGCGCGCGAAGGACGGAGGTCGTGGTCTTGGGTAAGGGCTGAGGTGTCAATGCCAAAGCCGGCCACGTGGATTGGTCCGGAATACCCCCAGTCGCGATAGCCCTGCGCCTCCCTGTCGCTGATGGACACCACGGCATCCACTTTTTCGATCGCCTCCTTTTCGTACCGCTCGAGGGTCTTGCTCAAGTGGCGGAGGATGACGCGGTAGAACGGATTGCGACTCGCCTTCCACCGCTGTTCCCAGATCTGGTATTCGTGGTTGTGGCTCCTCAGGGAAATCAAGGCGTTGGGCGCGTATTGCCGAATGATGTCGATGTAAGGCGTGGTGTAGAGGCTTTCGAGGTGAACGACGTGGTAGCGTCTCTTCGACAGGGCTTGCTTGACCACCATCGCGTAGTGGTGGGCATAGAACCTCGAGATGTTGTACGACTCGCCATTCATGAGGGCCACGTATGCATCACGCACGTCCAGTCGGGTCTCGATGGCGACCGCTTCCAAATCGGTGGAATGGAGATAGCGCTCTCCGAGGGTGTCCATGAGGATCGGGTGCTTGTGCGTCGCCGCGGTCAGCACCTTGACGTTGGCCCCATTCTCCAGAAATCCGTGGGTCATGGCGTCCATCGCCAGGCACCCCCCGTCAATGGAGGGCCGGGGCGGCTTGTGGCACAGTTGGAGAATGCGCATTCGGTCCGTCAAGTTACCGGCTGGCCCGGAGGCGGGAAAACGGGGACCAGGTGCTCTCTCTCGCGGCCCGCCAATTGAGGAACAGGGCGGCGGGGACCATGAGGAGAGTGCCGAGCCACATGCCGAGCGCAGGAGAGAGGGCCCCGCTGCGGACCATGCGTTCGCCCATGATGGTCACGACGTAGTACACCACAAAGAGCAGGATGGCCAACACGGTGGGCAGTCCGAGTCCTCCTTTTCGGATGATGGCGCCGAGCGGGGCGCCAATGAGGAAGAGCAGGATGCAGGCGAAGGCGAGGAACAGTTTGCGGTGCCATTCAATGGCATGACGGTCGGCGAGCGTTCGCTTGGCGTTGCGCTCATCAATCTGATTCCGCGCCGTCTGGGTGGTGTTCCGGACCATGTCCTTGGCGGCATCGAATACGCGGCGTTCTGCGGAAGGACCCAGGCGGGCGAGCCAGTCGCGGTGCACGGCCCCGGTGTCGGCGGGAAGCACGGCCGACGCATCCAGCGTTCTCCGGTTTAGGTTGCGCTGTCCGAAGTCCCGCATTGCATCGGCTGCGTGGCGGCGCTGCCCCTCGATGGAGTCGATGGCCAAGGACAGCTGGCCCAAGCTCATCATTTCATAGGCACGCTTGAACAGGGCCTCGTCGGCTTTGGCGAAATCCAGGCTGCTCAAGTCGATGCGCATCTGTTGCCGATCGAATGCGGTGATCATGTGAGGATAGATGCGCTCGCGTTGGCGCACGCCAGGTTCCAGTCGCTCCTCATGGCTTGTGCCATCTCGAAGGTCGAAGTGCAAGAAGCGCCCAGTCCGAGAGGTCTTCATCGTGCCCTCGGTGGCACGAATCACGAGCCCGGCCCCATCCCGCCCGCCGCCATGCTGGTGGATGAGGATGTCTTCCAGCCTGCCGGTTTCCTTGTCCACCTTGGCTGCGCGAATGGCATGGCCCTCGATGCCGTTGTAGAACACCCCATCCTCGAGATTCAGCGTCGGCTTCTTGCGCGTCACGCTGTATAGGAGGGTCCTGAATTTGAGGTTGGCCACCGGCCAGGCGTAGTTGGCGAAGAGCAGGGCCCCGCCCGCCACGAGCACCATCGTCACCAGCAGCGGCCGAAGGATGCGGCCGAGGCGCATGCCCGATGATTTCAGGGCGGTCAGTTCCTCGTGTTCGGCCAGGCTCCCCAACGTCATGATGCTGCTCATGAGAATGGCGAGTGGGAGCGCGAGGTTGACGAGCCGGGCGGAAGCATACAAGAGCAGCTCGAGGACAACGAAAACGCTCAGGCCTTTGCCAATCATCTCGTCGGCATAGACCCAGAGGAACTGCATGTCGAGAAAGAACAACGCGACCAGGAACGTGATCATGAAGGGTCCGATGAAGGACCGGAGCAGCAGGCGCGTGGTGCGTTTCACGGAAGCGTCGTCTTGGACCGTCTCAACGGACAGGGGAGGTGCAAGATTGTCTATTTTTCGGCCTCGAATCGCCGACTGATGCACAACAATTCCCACATGGCAGGTGCCTTTTTTGCCCGCGTCCTCCCATTTTTCATTCTGATCACCCTGGCCGCAGGGTGCGCCACCGGCCCGGACCTCGGGGAGGATGGACAACCAGCGGAGGCCATCGAATCCACAGCCGGGGAAGCGGACGCCAATGGTTTTGTCTGGAAGACCGAGCAGTTCGCCGATCTCAAGATGATCCGGTATCAGGTTCCTGGGTGGAACCAATTGAGTCAAGACCAGCGCAAGCTGGCTTACTGCCTAACGCAGGCGGGACTCAGCGGACGGGACATGATGTACGACCAGAACAACCGATACAACCTCCGTGTGCGTCACATGATTGATGAGGCCCACCGCAACTTCTCCGGGGACCGCAGCACCACGGGGTGGCAGCGGTTCCACACCTTCGCCAAGCGGGTGTGGTTCTCGAATGGCATCCACCACCATTACTCCAACGCCAAGATTACGCCGGAATGCGGGCGGGCTTATTTCGAGCATGTCGTGACCGAGAGCGGTGTGGCCCTGGAGGCGGATCTGGTCGAGGCCCTTGACGCCCTCTACGACCCCACCCGCGAAGCCAAAAAGGTGGAGCTCGACGCCGAGAAGGGACTGGTTGAGGCGAGCGCAGTGAACTTCTATGGGCCGAACATGACCACGGCTGAGGCGCAGGCCTATTTCGATGCGTATGAGCTCGACCGCAACAAGCCCGTGGAGAAGGGGCTCAACAGCCGCTTGGTAAAAGATGCCGACGGCAACGTCGTCGAAGAGACTTACAAGGTGGGCGGACTGTATGGCCCCGCCCTCGAGCAGGTGTGCTATTGGCTCGAACAGGCCCAGCAATACGCTGAGAACGACAAGCAGGCCGCAGCCCTTCGACACCTGGTCGATTATTACCGCACGGGCGACCTCGAGAAGTGGAGCCTCTACAACATCAATTGGGTCAAGGACACCGAAGGCGACATCGACTACATCAACGGCTTCGTGGAGGTCTACAACGACCCGCTGGGGTACACGGGGAGCTACGAGACCATTGTCCAAATCAAGGACTTCGAAGCGTCCGAGCGCATGGCCGTCATGATGGACAACGCCCAATGGTTTGAGGACCACATGCCGTTCATGGACGAGCACAAGAAGAAGGAGGTCGTGGGCATCACCTACAACGTGGTGAACGTGGTGGGAGAAGCTGGTGACGCCTCACCGAGCACGCCCATTGGCGTCAACTTACCCAACGCCAACTGGATTCGCACCCTGCACGGATCCAAGAGCGTGAGCCTCGGCAACATCATCGACGCCTATGACAATGCCGGCGGCGGTGGCCTCACCGATGAGTTTGCCTTCGATGAGGTGGAGAAGCGCCGCGCCAAGTCCCATGGGACCCTCGCCGGAAAGATCCACACGGCGTTCCATGAGGTCATCGGACACGCCAGCGGCCAGCTGGAGCCTGGGGTGGCTGAGCCCGCCAGCACCATCAAGGAGTACGCCAGCACCCTCGAGGAGGGGCGGGCCGACCTCGTCGCGCTGTACTTCATGCTCGACGAGAAGCTCATCGAGCTCGGCCTGGTCAAGAACCTGGAAACTGGGCGTTGCGAATACGACAGTTACATCCGGAACGGCATGCTGATGCAGCTCCGCCGCCTTGCCGTGGGAGACGACATCGAGGAGGCCCACATGCGCAACCGTGCGTGGGTGAGCCACTGGGTGGTGGAACGGGCCGCAGCGGACAACAGCATCCGCGAAATCAACAAGGAAGGAAAGACGTACTACAACATCGTGGACTATGACCGTGTGCGGGAGTTGTGCGGTGAGCTGCTGCGGGAGGTCCAGCGCATCAAGTCCCAGGGCGACTACGAGGCGGCCAAGGCCCTCGTCGAAGGCTATGGCGTCAAGGTCGACCCGGTCGTCCATCAGCAAGTCCTGGATCGCGCCGAAGCCCTGGGCATCGCGCCATACGGCGGGTTCATCAACCCCGAGCTCATGCCAACGCTGGACGAGTCCGGCGCCCTGGTCAATGTGGAACTGTCCTACCCGGCGGATTTCACTGAACAGATGCTCGGCTATGGTGCCGCCTACGGTCACCTTCCTCGGGTCAACTGAGCGGTCCTGCATCACAACATGGAAAGCCGGAAACTGGAGTTGGTCAGGTCCATCCTTCAGGTGGACAATGAGGCCGACCTGGAGGCCCTTGAATCGGCTGTCCAAGCCGTCAAGGAGTCCGCGAGAGCGCGCCAATTGGTCATTGGGTATCGCCCATCGGGCACCCCGGTTTTGAAGCAACGCTTCCTCGAGCGGCTGCGTCATACCCTACACGACATTGAGCACAATGAATATCTGCCTCTCGCCACGTTTGAACGCCGTGCTGCCGACTGGTGAGGGCATGTGGTTTCGTCTTCTCTCCCAAGCCCTCCTGATCATTGCACTTGGAGCGTCTGGGGCAGCCTGGGCCCAAACCCCTTGTGAGGATGGTGTGGCTGGGCAGTACCCCTGCGAAGGGCTCGACCTGATGTGCGTCCGGAGTTTCGAAGAGCTGGGAGGTGTGCCGCCCGGCAATGGAAACGACTGCTGGGGGTGGACCCATGAAGGCCGGGAGTTCGTCCTGTACGGAAGAAGTGACGGCACGTCCATCATCGAGGTCACCGATCCGGTGAATCCCGTGATGCTCGCCGACGTCCCGACAGCCTCCATTCCCAGTTTGTGGCGTGACATCAAGGTCATCGGCGACGTGGCCTACATCGTGAGTGAGGCCCAGGAGCATGGAATGCAAGTGATTGACCTGTCCGGCATCCCGGATGCGGAGCCGATGACAGCGCCCCTCATGTTTGCCCACTACACCGGTTTCGGCCGGGCCCACAATGTGGTGGCCAACCCCGAGACCGGCTACGTGTATGGCGTGGGGACGGACACCTTTTCCGGAGGCCTGCACATCGTGGATGTCAGCAATCCGTCGAATCCCACCTTGGCCGGTTCGTGGGAGGCCCTCTATGTCCATGATGCGCAGGCCGTGGTCTATGCCGGGCCCGATGAGGACTACGTAGGCCGGGAAATGGTCTTCGCCCTGTGTGGATATGCTGGCGTTCGCATTGTGGACGTGGAGGACAAGACGGACTGCTTCACCGTGGCCAACGTCTCAGATTCGGCGTGGGTCTACACCCATCAGGGTTGGTTGTCCGAGGACCATCGGTTCCTCTTCATGAACGACGAGATTGACGAGTCGACCGGCGTGGCTCCGTTGACCCGGACCTGGGTGGTGGATGTGCAGGACCTGGACAGCCCCATCGTCGTGGGATACCACGAGGGGGCGCTCCCGGTGACCGACCACAATCTCTACAACCATGAGGGCAAGGTGTACGCGGCCAACTACTTCGCCGGCATTCAGGTGCTGGACATCGTAGACCCCGCCACGGCCACACTGGAGATGACGGCCTTCTTCGACACCAATCCCTTCAGCGACCAGGTCGGAACCGGCGGGGGTGCGTGGAGCGTCTATCCCTACTTCGAGAGTGGCAACATTGCGATCAGCACCCAGAGCCACTTCTTCATGGTCCGCCCCTCGGGACTGGTGGACGCGGTTGCGGAGCCCACGGTCGTGGAGCCCGAGGTGGTCCTGCATCCGCAGGAAGGGAAGGTCCGCCTCCAATCCACTCGGTCGGGAATGGGCAAAGTGTACGATGTGATGGGGTGCCATCAGGCCGATTGGCCCCTTCAGGCCCACGGGTGGTCGACCTTCAGGACTGAGGGGTGGCCTGCGGGCACGTACGTGCTGAAGACGGATTGGGGAGCCTCCGAGGCCTTCCTCGTCCGCTGATTGCGCCTCTCAGTTCTGAGTGGAGTCGCCGGATGAGAAGGCGGCGTCAAGCCGGCTTTCCAACATCTCGAACCGCACACCGAGCTGCAGCCGTCCTTCTTCTGCGATGGACAGGGCTCCCGTCTCTTCGCTGACCACGAGGACGAGGGCGTCGGTCTGCTCGGAAATGCCGACGGCTGCGCGGTGGCGGGTGCCGCATTGCGCAGGCAGGTCCATCCGTCCTGAGACGGGCAGGATGCCGGCCGCCCAACGGACCCGGAGGCGGTCGATGCACGCGGCCCCGTCGTGAAGAGGGCTGGCTTTTTCAAACAGGGACACGATCAGGCCCGCTGAGATCTGGGCGTCGATGGGCACCCACCCGGTGGCCACAGGACCGGGGTCTGCCTCCCGCGGGATGACGACCAAAGCGCCGAGCCGCCTGCGCCGGCACTCCTCGAGTCCCAACCTCAATTCGGTCCATTGCGAGGCCATGCCGCGACCGTCGCCGTTCCGGCCAAACCACTTTTGCAGCCACGGCGGGGCCGAGCGGACGAACTGCCGATTGCCGATGAGGAGCAGAAACTGCCGCAATTCCTGCTGGAACACGATGAGCAGGGCGATGACCCCGACACCGATGAACTGGCCCAGAATCTCCGCCAGCATCCGCATCTGGAGGGCATCCACAATCTGGTAGACCAGATAAATGGCGAGGATGCCGAGGAAGATTCGGATCGCCGCCGTGCCGCGCGTCAGCCGATAGAGCTGATAGAGAATGAGGGCCACCGCAACGATGTCCAGGACCTGCCAGAGGCCGAGTTGAAGGGCGGGTTGTTCAATCATCGTCGCGTGCCGAAGCGGCGTCCCGAAGGTATTGGTGAAGCCGGATGCATTCCATGGCCGGGGCGACATCGTGCACCCGGAGCCAGTGGGCACCGCGGTCGAGGGCCCAGGCATGGAGGGCGGTGGTGCCGTTGAGTGCTTCGCCAACCGTACAGCCCAACACCTTGTGGATCATGGATTTGCGGCTCACTCCGATCAGCAATGGACAGCCGAGGGTGAGCAGGTCAGGCAGATGGGCGAGCAGGCGGTAATTGTGCTCGATTCGCTTGCCAAAACCGAAGCCGGGATCCACCATCAGCTGATGGATGCCCATCTCACGAAAGCGGTCTCTGCGCTCTGTGAGATGAGACAGGACGTCTTGGATGACATCGTCATACCGCGGACGGTCCTGCATGGTTGCCGGCGTGCCCTGCATGTGCATGATGGCATAGGGGACCTGTCTTTCCGCGACGAGCAGAGGCAGGTCGGGATCCAATGCACCCGCCGAGATGTCATTGACCATGTCGGCTCCGGCATCCAGTGCCCGGCGAGCCACCTCGGCGTGAAAGGTGTCCACACTGATGGGCACGTCGGGGAGCACCTCGCGGATGGACTCGAGGGCAGGCTGAACCCGCGCCCATTCGGCATCCGGGCCGATGCGCTCGGCTCCGGGTCGGCTGCTCTGGCCGCCGAGATCGAGGAGGGAGGCCCCGTCAGACACCATCCGCTGGGCCTGTTCTGCCGCCGAGGTCCCGCTCACTCGACTGCCGGCATGGAATGAATCCGGCGTGGCGTTGAGGATGCCCATGATCCGCGGGACATCAGTCGAGTGGAGGTGTTCCCGGAGGGAAAAGGGGTCGGCCATGACGCTGGCAAAGGTGCAACCGGAAGGGCAGTAGAAGAAGACCATCAACTTGTGGGAAAAGACGGGGTGGATGGTGGGGACGGCATTTCATTTCCCGGGCTCTGAAGTGGACCTTGCAGACCATGAGCGGAGAGGGAACCCACGACATGGACGCAACCGGCATTCCCGCCTTGACCTTGGAGCAATACGATGCCCAGGTCGCGGTGTGCACCGGCCTGTTCCTCGACAAGATGCACGACTACGGGACGGCGTGGCGCATCCTGCGCCCCAGTTCCCTGACGGATCAGATCTTCATCAAGGCCCAGCGCATCCGGACCCTGCAGGAAGGAGGAGAACGCAAGGTGGACGAGGGCATCCAGCCCGAATTCGTGGGGATCGTCAACTATTGCATGATGGCCCTGCTGCAAATGGAGTTGCCGGATGACACCCCGATGGAGCTCGAGCCCGCGGATGCCGAGCGCCTGTTCCGGGGAATGGTGGAGCGGACGCGGTCCCTCATGATGCGGAAAAACCACGACTATGGAGAGGCCTGGCGCGACATGCGCGTCTCGAGCCTGACCGACCTGATTCTCATGAAGTTGCTGCGCATCAAGCAGCTCGAGGACCTCGACGGCGGAGCCAAGGTGAGCGAGGGCGCAGATGCCGGCTACATGGACATGGCCAATTACGCCCTGTTTGCACTCATCCACCTCGCCTCAACGCAATCCACCGCCTGACGTGTTAATCGCCCGTTAAGGGGGCGCTGAACCAGATGGAATCGGAGCGAACTTTCCGGAACCATCCACCATGCGCAAGATTCTGCTTCCCGTTGCCAACGTCTGCCGCGTTCTGGTCGGCGCCTTGTTTGTCGTTTCCGGCCTGATCAAGATCAACGATGCCCTCGGCTTCATGTACAAGCTGGAGGAGTATTTCGAACCCGGGGCCCTCAATCTCGAAGCTTGGACACCGTGGGCCTTGGAGTTGGGCATGCTGGCGTCCATCGGAGAGGTCCTGCTCGGTGTGGCCCTGCTCGTCGGAGCGTTGCCCAGGCTGACAACCGCCTTGACCTTGGTGCTCATGCTGTTCTTCACTTGGCTCACGTGGTACACGGACCACTGCGATCCGTTCGGGAGCAAGACCATTGTCCAGAATGGCATCGAGGTGGAGATTCCCAACCAATGCGTGCTCAGTTGCGGCTGCTTCGGCAATGCCATTCCCCTCACGCCGCACGAAAGCTTCCTCAAGGATGTGGTCCTGCTGATTTTGCTCTTGCCCATCCTGCTGAGCGCTTGGACCGGCGGATACACACTCAACGATCGCCAACGCTCCCTGTGGATGTATGCCACGGCCCTGCTGATTACGTGGGCTTTTGGAGAGGTCATGCTGGAATGGGGCTTCCCGACCCTGTTCCTGGCCCTCGGGCTGGCCGCGGCGGAAGGCGTGCGGCGCCGATGGGTATGGGGACAGAAGGAATGGGCCATGGCGGCCGGTGTGCTGGTCGTGGCCCTCGGTTTCCAGGTCTACACGCTCCAGCACCTGCCCGTCAAGGATTACCGACCCTATGCGGTGGGAGAGGACCTGAACCGGAACATGGCGTCGGCCGATGAACTCGGTTTGGATCCACCGGTCTACGACAAGGAAGTGCGGTTCTTCCACCCCGAAACGGGAGCGGACACCGTCATCATGCAATCCGGCTACATGGCGGGAAAGCTGTGGGAGGATGAGGCGTTCAAAGCCCGATTCCCGGAGGCCGACTGGGCCAATTCCATCGAGGTGAAGGTCTCCGACGGATACGAGCCCCTCATCTTTGACCTGGACGCGACGGATGCCGACAGCGAGAGCCGGCTGGCGGACATGCTGTCGGAAGGCTACACCCTCTGGCACGTATCCAAGGACCTCGCCACGTCGGAAGCGCATGGCCAGTCGGAAATCAATGCCCTGTTCACGGCTGCGGCGGCGAAAGGCTGGCGGGTGGCGGCCCTCACTCCGGCCACGACGGAAGAAGCGCAGGCCTTTCGGACCGAGCAGGGCGCGGACTATCCATTCTACACCACGGATCCCACCGAGCTGAAAATCATTGTGCGGAGCAATCCAGGTGTTGTCCTGTTGAAGGATGGCATCGTGGTCGACAAGTGGGCATGGCGGGACATTCCCGTCAACTGTGACGACGCGTTGGGCGGACGCTGATGATGGGCGGGAACACGGTGCGCAAAGGGCTGCGGGGCCTGGCGGTCCTCTGGGGCAGCTTTACCCTTGTGTTCCTGGTGTTCACCGCGATTCCCGATCCGGCACGACAACTCGCCGGACAACAGGCCGACGAAGAGATCATCGCTGATTTGCGAGCCCGCTTCGGCTTGGATCGGCCTTGGTCTGAACGCTACTTGAACGCTTTGGGCGACCTGAGTCCCCTCGGTCCGACGGCGGAGGGTTGGGGTCTCCGGTGGCCTTCTCTCGGCGAGAGCTTCGTGCGACAGGAACCGGTGATGGCCCTCATCGCAGAAGCCTTGCCGGGCACCATCCTTCTTGCCTTGACGGCCCTCGCCTTTGCCTTGGCCATCGGCATTCCAATGGGTCTACTGGCCACGCGCAATCCCGGGGGCACGTTTGACCGCGTGGTGGTCGGGGGAAGCGTACTGGGCATGTCGGCACCGAGTTTCTTCGCCGCGGTGCTGGTCGGCTATCTGTTTTCCGTTCAATGGGGCGCTTGGACTGGACTGCCCCTCACGGGAAGCCTGTGGGACCTCGACGAGGAGGGGAGAAAGGTCCTCCGTTGGCGTCATTTGATCCTGCCGGCTTTGACGCTGGGCATCCGGCCCTTGGCTGTCCTCGCTCAATTGACGAGAAGTGCGGCCAACGAAGTCCTCGCTTCGCCACACGTGCGGACTGCCCGGGCTTTTGGCGCCACCGAAGGGGAAGTCTTGCGTTTGCATGTCCTGCGAAACGCCATGAATCCGGTGCTCACCTCGGCCAGCGGGTGGCTCGCCCAACTGCTCGCGGGTGCGGTGTTCGTGGAATTCGTGTTCGGCTGGAAGGGGCTGGGCTTTCTTCTGTTCGATGCGCTCGAGCAGCAGGACTTGCCGGTCGTGATGGGCGGTGTGCTCGTGGTGAGCTTCGTTTTCGTCTGCGTCAATGCATTGACCGATGTCGCCTATCGCTGGATGGATCCGCGGGCGGCTCAGGCCTGAATCTCCGAGAGGATGTGCCTGTTGAGCCGGTCCACGAGTTCGGTGGTGGCTCCGTTGAAGTAGCGCTTGGTCCGGTAACTGCCCACCCAGCGCAGTCCTTGGACGACATTGGTGAGGAAGACTTCGTCGGCCACAAGAAGATTCTGCGGTGTGAGGTTGCATTCGTAGACCTTCATGCCCGAGGCCAGCGCAAGGTTGATGACCTGCGTCCGCAACACACCGGCGGTCGCGCCGGAGTCGATGCCTGGCGTGTACAGCACTCCGTTGGAAACGAGGAAGAGGTTGGAGGATGTGCCCTCAATGATGCCCATCCGGTCATTCTGGATGAGGGCGGTGTCGAGGCCATTGGCTCGAGCCCAGATGCCGCTTTGCACGTAGAGGTTGGACGCGATGTTCTTGAACCGGGAGAGGTGGTTGGGCGTGCACTTCATTTCGGGATAGATGTCCGTGGACCATCCCTTGTCGTTCAGGACATAGCCTTCCGTGTCCACGGGCGCGGCCACCATGATCACATCGAGCGCACTGTCCTCTGGTGTGTAGAACCCCTCTCCGCTGCGCGTCAGGGTGAGGCGGACGCGGGCGCCACCGGTGATGCCTTCGGCGTCGAGCAGGGTTCGGATGTCCTGCTCGATGCTCGCAGGTGTGAAGCCGAGCGGTGCATCAATGCGGTGGGCTTTGAGCCCTTCTCGGATGCGCTTGTGGTGATCCTCTAGGAACAACGGCTTGCCGTGGGCAATGCGGATGGTCTCGAAGATGCCGTCCGCAAAGAGGAATCCCCGGTTCCGGATGGGAACCCCCGAGGATTCCGGGAGAAGGTGGCCGTTGTGGAGAATGTGGGGCAAGACGCCGCAAAGTTAACCCCACCCACCCAGCGGCAGGGAGGCCCATTGTCCGAGGGGCGCATTGGGTTCGACGAGGACGCCGTGCCGGACGCCGGCCCCAAGGGCGCATTCGATGTCCCGGGCCTTGTCTCCGAACATCCAACAGGCGTCGGGATTCAGCCGATGCTTAGCGAGGGCCTTCTCCACCATGAGCGACCCCGGTTTGCGGCTCAAGCTGGCCCCGAAGTCCGGGTGATGGGGGCTGTAAAAGATGTCGTCGAGCGGGGCCCCAGCCGCCTCACAGGCCGACTGAAGGACGGCATGAATCTCGCCCACTTCTCGATGCCCGTAGCGTCCCTTGGCGATGCCGCCCTGGTTGGTGATCAGGATGAGCTTGTATCCGGCGGATTTCCATTGTTTGAGGGCGTCGAGGACGGTGGGCAGGATGTGGAATTCGTCGACCGACGTCGTGTAATCGCCGGGGTCGTGGTTGATGATGCCGTCGCGGTCCAGCAGGATGGCCTTGCCCATGGCGGGTGTGGGAATGTCCAGTTCCATGATCTCAGTGGATTCGGGTGCCGTCGGGCACGGTGTCGGGGACGGAGAGCAGGCCCACATGCGGGCCGTGGACGGCGCCGAGGACAAGGCATCGACTCGTGTGCCGGCCGACTTGCATGGGTGGAAGGTTGACCACGGCCACCACCTTTCGGCCGACGAGGTCTTCGGGGCTGTGGTCCACCGTGATCTGGGCCGTCGATTTCAGGATGCCCAAGGGACCGAAATCAATGCGGAGCACATAGGCCGGCCGATGGGCCCGATCGAGCGGCTCCGCCTCGAGGATGGTACCGGCCCGCAAATCCGAGGCGGCGAAGACCGAAACGTCCACCGTGGGCTGGAGAGGGCTCGATGGGCTGTCCATGGGCCGAAATTAGGCCGCGCCCCGGATTAACTTGCCGGCATGGAATCCGGAGCATCCTCGCCTCAGGACGGTTGGCCGTCATGGACGCAAGCCGTGGTCGCCGCATGGAGGGGAGACGATCCTCCCCGAACCCACGTGCGGCTGGACGATGGTGAAATTGTCCTTCCGGCCCACCATCCCCACCGGACTGTGCGATCGGTCCGTCCCGAGTCGCCGGTTCCCTGGCAACTTTCTGAAGATGTCCATTCCGCGGATGCGGTCATGCCGGCCCTCATCGGCGGGGCGGAGGCCATCCGCCTCATCGGGTGTGACCGCCCGGCGGTCTGGCTCGACGGAGTCATCCGGGAGTATGTCGACATCGAATGGGTGCGCGACATGGCCCTCGAGACCGACGTGGATCCCGCAGGCCTTCCCGTCGGGGGAGGAGTGTTGCTCGACTGGTGGTCCGGTGGGGATTTGTCCGCTCATCGCCAAGCACTCGAATCCATGGGGCGCCGGGATTTGCGTGTTTGCCTCATTTCGGATGACGCCTGTTCCGGCAATACCCGTTCGGCGAGGTTGGCCCTGCTGATACGGGCGTTGGAGGAGGCCATGACGGCATTGGGCCATGCGGGCGGCATTAGCCTCGACCTGACTCTGGACCGCGACCCTGTGGTGGCGCTCGCCCAGAGCGAAGCTCTCAAACGGCTCGTGGCCGACAGGGTCGGTGAGGAGGACTGGCCCCGCCTGCGTGCCGTACCCGATGCCAGCGGGCTGTCTCGGGATTCCGGTCGGGACAATCTGATTCGTCTCGTCACCTCCTCCGCCGCCGGTGTGCTGTCCGGTTTGGATGCAATTGCGACCGGTCGTCCGGACCCCGAGGGAACGGCATCCGATTTGCCAGATGCGGCCAAGTGGTCCCGCAATGCGCTCCACCTGTTGAGGGAAGAGTCTGGACTGGCCCATCCGCGGGCCTTGGTGTCTCCTGTGGTGGACGCCCTGGCCGAGTCCCTGATGACCGCCGTAGACCGTCATCTGGCCGCTTGGGGAGACCAACGCTCCCGCGACCTGGTGGGGCAACCGATGGAGCCCATCGATCCTGTCGAAGTGGATACCCCGTCAGCCGGAGAGGGTTCGTCAGGCGAAGAAGCCGCCATGGCTGGCCGCCCACCATACTTGAGAGGACCGTATGCCAGCATGTACACCCAGCGTCCTTGGACCATTCGACAGTACGCGGGCTTCAGCACGGCGGAGGCGTCCAATGCCTTTTATCGAAAGAACTTGGCCGAAGGGCAGAAGGGGCTCAGCGTGGCGTTCGATCTGGCCACCCACCGTGGGTATGACAGCGACCACCCGAGGGTGTCAGGCGACGTGGGAAAGGCCGGCGTGGCCATCGACAGCGTGGAGGACATGAAGCGGTTGTTCGAGGGCATTCCGCTGGATCGGATGAGCGTCTCCATGACCATGAATGGCGCCGTGTTGCCCATCATGGCTTTCTACATCGTGGCGGCCGAGGAACAGGGCGTTTCCGGCTCCGACCTCACCGGCACGATTCAGAACGACATCCTGAAGGAGTTCATGGTGCGGAACACCTTCATCTATCCGCCATCTCCGAGCATGCGCATCATCAGCGACATTTTCGCCTACACCGCGGCGAACATGCCGAAATTCAATTCCATCAGCATTTCGGGGTACCACATGCAGGAGGCGGGGGCGACCGCGGAGTTGGAGCTCGCCTACACCATCGCCAATGGCTTGTCCTATGTGAAGGCGGGCATCGGAGCTGGCCTGAAGGTGGACCAGTTCGCTCCACGGTTGAGCTTTTTCTGGGGCATCGGCATGGACCTCGTGACCGAGGTGGCCAAACTCAGGGCGGGAAGGGTCCTGTGGGCGCAGCAGATGGCCCAGTTCCAACCGAAGAATCCCCGCTCGTCCATGTTGCGAACCCATTGCCAAACCAGTGGTTGGACGCTCACGGAACAGGACCCACTCAACAACGTCTCCCGCACGGCCATCGAAGCCCTGGCCGCCGCTTGGGGCGGCACGCAGAGTCTGCACACGAATTCACTGGACGAGGCCATCGCCCTGCCGACGGAAGACTCCGCCCGCATTGCCCGGAACACCCAGTTGATCCTGCAGGAGGAGGCGGGCACCACGCGGTGGGTGGATCCACTCGGTGGCGATGAGACCGTAGCCGAACGGACCCAGGACCTCATCAAGCGGGCCGAGGCCATCATCGACGAGATGGAGAAAGCCGGAGGAATGCCGCGGGCCATTGACCTTGGCCTGCCCATGCAGGGCATCGAGACGGCAGCGGCGGAGAAGCAATCCCGGATTGACGCGGGTCTGGACCGCATCATCGGACTCAACCTTTTCGCCGGTCAAGCTCCCGACAACCTCGAGGTGCTCAAAGTGGAGCATGAAACCGTTCTGCAGGGTCAACTTGATTGTCTTCACTCGCTGAGGGGCAAGCGAAATGAAGAGGAGGTACGCGGGGCATTGGATGCGATGGAATCGGCCGCTCGGTCGGATGGAAATCTTCTGAAGGCTGCAGTTCAGGCAGCCCGGGTGCGGTGCACCCTGGGAGAGATTTCCGATGCGCTCGAGCGGGTCTTCGGACGCCATGTGCCCGTGGTTCGTCCGGTGCGGGGTATTTTCCGGAAACAGCTCGGTGAGCGGGAGGAATTCAGAATGGCGGTGGAGAAAGCCAAACGGTTTGCGGACATGGAGGGCAGACAGCCCCGAATTCTCGTGGCCAAGATGGGCCAGGACGGCCACGACCGTGGTGCCAAGGTGATCGCCAGCGCCTTCGCGGATCTTGGGTTCGATGTGGACTTGGGCTCTCTGTTCCAGACTCCAGAGGAAGTGGCCCGTCAGGCTGTGGAGAACGACGTCCATGTGGTGGGCGTGTCCACTTTGGCCGCCGGGCATCTCGTCCTGGTTCCCGCCCTTGTCGAGGCCCTGCGGACCCATGGACGCGAAGACATGCTGATCGTCGTCGGGGGCGTGATTCCCCGGGAAGACTATGCGTCCCTGTATGATTCAGGAGCCACGGCCATTTTCGGCCCGGGAACACCGGTGGTCCAATCGGCCACGGACATCCTCGACCTGCTTCTCGAAGCGTACGGTCCGGAACGGTGAGCGGCTTCAGTGTCCATCGGTTCCCAGCGAATCCACAGGGAAGCGATAGCCCCGCAGGATTTCGATGACCGGCAGGAAGGGTTTCCCTGCAAATTGGCCCTGAACGATTTCGAGGCTACCCCCGGCGGTGCCCACCCAAAACCGGTCGCCTTCGATCTGGCACTGACCTGGAATCAGTCCGGTCGGAGCGCCGTCCGCAGCGTCCGGGAGCCGCGGTTCTTTGATCTTCATTGTGGCTCCGTTGAGCGTCGTCCAGGCACCTGGGAACGGCGTCATGCCCCTGATGAAGTCCGCCACCTCGCGAGGAGACTTCCGCCAATCGACACGCCCGTCCTGCCGAAACAGCTTGGGGGCGTCGCGCTCATCGCCACGGAGAAGCTGGTCCTGCGGCACGCCCTGTAGCGGACCGTCGGCCAACGCGTCCGCCGTGTCAACCATGAGGCCAGCGCCTTCCTCCATCAGACGGCCGTAGACGCTGCCCGCGGTATCCTGTGGGGTGACCGGTGTCGAGCGTTGGAGCAGAAGGCCGCCTGTGTCGATGTCCCGGGTGATGAAGAACGAGGTGACGCCAGTGCGCTCCACGCCGGCCGCAATGGCGTGTTGGATGGGAGCCGCCCCCCGAAAGTCGGGCAACAGACTGCCGTGGACGTTGACCGTTCCCATCGGGGGCATGGACCAGACGACCTCCGGCAGCATCCGGAAGGCCACCACCGCAAACAGGTCGGCATTCCACCGTTTCAACTGGTCGAGAAACTCCGGAGCGCGAAGCTTTTCTGGCTGGGCGATGGGGAGATCGAGTTCGAGTGCGGCTTCCTTGACCTGGCACGCCTGCAGCTGCTGGCCCCGACCCGCCTTGCGGTCTGGCGCGGTCACCACGCCCACGACCTCGTGGTTCGAGGCTGCCAGCGCCCGAAGGCTGGCTTCCGCGAAATCGGGGGTACCGAAGAAAACGATGCGCAGTCGAGAGGTCATCATGGATGCGGCGCGAAGGTAGCCACCGTTGGGGGCCTCAGAGGACCTTGGATTTCCAGTCCCACCGGAGGAGGAAGAGGACGGAGCCGAGCCCGATTCCACTGAAGTAGGACCACTCTACCCACCAAATTCTCCAGACCGGCTGGGGATGGATCAGGGTCAGGGTGACCGCGAGCGAGGTGTAGACCACGAGTGCGGAGACCTCGATGACGAGGGCCGGTGTGGTGTGTCCGCTGCCTTGGATGGTGCTCAATAGCACCGAGCTGCCGCTGTATATCACCATGGCGAGAAAGAGGACCGGCAGGGTGCGTGCCGCCGCCTCGAGCTCGGCAGGATCCTCGAAGAAGGGGGAAGCCAAAAGGCTCGGGTAGAACAGTCCGCCATGGGCCATCAGGAGGACGCCGCAGAGGTTGACGACGAACAGCCGGCGCATCGCCCCATGCAGCTCCTCTTTTCTTCCGGCTCCGAGCAGGCCGCTCACGAAAGTCCGGGTGGTTTGCTGCACGCCCTGGGAGACCACGAAGGCCAGCATGAAGAAGTTGCGGGCAATGTGACTCACTTTGAGTTCGAGCACGCCGACCTGCTCGACCAAGAAGAAGAACAGGCTCCAGGTGCCGAGCGTCAGGGTCAATTGGGCCACCATCGGAGCCGCGAGCCGGAACCAGGCATTCAGCCGCTCCCGGGCAAGCAGGGAAGAGGTCCAGATGGCGCGGCCGTGGTGCCGCATCGCATGGCCGAAGAGGACGAGCAGGCCGGTGCTTTCCGCGGTGAGGCTCGCCCATGCGGCGCCTCGCGCTCCCAAGGCGGGAATCCACCGTGTGCCCTCGATCAGAAGGGCATCGCCGATGACATTGATCGTGCCGGTGGTGATCATGGCCCACATCAGGATGCGGGAGCGTGCGGTGCCCATGAAGAAGGCATTGAGCATCATCACGAGGAAGGAGGGCAGATACCCCCATTTTCGGATGCCCATGAATTCGGCAAAGACCTGGCCCGTCTCTGCGTCGCGAAAGACCCCGGCGAATCCGGCCTGCAGGCCCAACGCGACAAACAGGACGAGACAGAGGCCCACGGCACCGGCCACGCGAAGTCCGGTGGACAGGATGCTGAGCGTTTCCTCCATCTGCCCTTCGCCCATCCTTCGGGCAATCAGGATTTGCCCGGTGTTGCAGAAGCCCGCACCAATCATGGCGAGGGTGATGTAGAGAACGCCCGCATTGCCGGCGCCATTGAGCGCCACATCCGAGGTTCGGCTCAGGAAGTAGTTGTCGGTCAGGACGACCAGGAACTGCATGAAGGTCCCGGCCGAGACGGGCAGAGCGAGGCGAAGGATGGACCAGTAATCGGTCTTCAGGACATCCTGGATCATGCCGAGGGAGCGTGGTGAGAGGGCGGAACCTCACCGGAGCGGACACGGTCGAGCAGCCCTTGCGCATCCTTGACCGTGCGAAAGGCCCAATCCCCGAGAATGCGCGGGTGCTCCGATTCCGGAAGCCGCCAATCGATGTTGCCCGAGGCCCGGACCCGCCGGGTTACCGTCTGGAGGGTCAGTGCTGCGGCCACCGAGATGTTGAAGCTTTCTGTGAAGCCATACATGGGAATGCGGACGAAGTGATCGGCTTCCGCTCGAGCGGCATCCGTGATGCCGGGTCCTTCCGATCCGAAGACCAGTGCGACCGGCCGGTCGAGCGGCAGTTCCTCGGGGGTGGTATCGTCGGTGTGTGGGGTGGTGCAACAGATGGCAAAACCGCGGGACTTCAGGTCCCGCAGGGCATGGGTGGTGTCGGTGTGGCGTTCGATGTCCAGCCATTTGGCTGCGCCTTTGGCGACCCCAGGGGACACACGGTACGGGTTGTTTACCTCGATGATGTGCGCTCCTTGGATGCCGAAGCCATCACAACTGCGGAGCACAGCGGAGATGTTGTGCGGGTCGAATAGGTCTTCGGTCACCGCCGTCACCCAATTCGTCCGCTGCCCGAGGACCTCGGCAAAGCGCCGCTTTCGCGCTTCGGTCAGATACGGGGAGAGGAGGGCGTAGCGGTCGTCCATGGTGGCAAAGAAAATCCCCGGACCGCACGAGGCAGTCCGGGGATTGTATCTTCTGTGGGAAGGATTACTTGACCTTCTCGTTCAGCTCGGCACCGGGCTTGAACTTCACCACGTTCTTGGCGGCGATGGTGATTTCCTTGCCGGTCTGCGGGTTGCGACCCTTGCGAGCCTCACGGTGCGTCACGGAGAAGGAGCCGAAGCCCACCAGGGCCACGCGCTCTCCACCCTTGAGGGCGTTGCTGGTGGCGTCGATGAAAGCGTCGAGGGCGCGGCCGGCGTCGGCCTTGCTGATGCCAGCGCCTTCGGCCATGGCATCACGGAGTTCTGATTTGTTCATGATGTTCTTATTGGGTTGTGAACTGCTCAAATGTATATGCGAAATCCCCCGTCCCGCGCGGCCTTCCGGGCTTTTTTATTCAGTTTGTGGATAAACCTGGCTCAATTTTGGAAAAACCCGGAAATGCAGGAATGGCGCGGGTTCCGGGAGGATGGGCGAAATTTGTCCCCCGTTTGATCTCCAGATGACCGATTCCGCACCTTCCAATCCGATGGACCAACCCTTCGAGGCCATGGGCCCCGTGGTAGACTATGAGGTGTCCATTCGCTATAGTGACATGGATCTTTTCGGCCACGTCAACAATGCGAAGTATTTCTCCTTCCTCGAGGAGGCGCGGATCGCTTGGTTCGAAGCCTGCATCCCAGAGAAGTGGGATTTTGAAAAGCACGGCGTGCTGGTCGCCCGCAATGAGATGGATTACCTGAAGCCGGTGAACCCCGGCGACCGCCTCATCATCCGCGTCGGCGCCTCTGGCATGGGGAATTCCAGCATCCATGTCCGGTATGAGGGCTTTGTCTTGCGAGGAGGGGATGAGCATGCGGTGGGGCTGGCCTTTCGCGGAGCTACGACCCTGGTGAGTTGGGACACGGTGGCCGGCAAGGTGTGCCGAGTCCATGAGCCGTGGCGCAAGGCCATCACCGGCTCCTGATCTCCAGTCGGTATCAGTCGTCGATTCGATACACTGCGAAATGCCAGGGCTTGAGGGTCACGGAGTCGCCCCATTCCAAAGCAGCCGGACCATCTCCCGCGGCGCCAAGAACGGATCGACATTCCTCTGCATTTCGGCGAAGAGGTGCCAACTGTGACCAATTCAGCTCAGCAGGTTCGTCCGATGCGTTGGTCAGGACCAACAGGTGTTGGCGGCCATCCGAGCGCAGAAAGTGATACTGACCGCCCCGTGGAATGAGGTGGGCCATGGGGGACGAAAAGGCCTGGCGGTATTGACGCCGGGCTTGCCCCAGTGCCGCGGTGAACCGCCACAATTGTTCTTCCTCCTGGTTGCGCTCGTCGGAGGTGAAGGCGCTGCGGGCGTCTTCTGCCCATCCGCCCGGAAAGTCACCGCGAACGAGCCCATCGGGTGCGGCGAACCCGTCCATGCCGATCTCCGTGCCATAATACAGGCAGGGAAGGCCCCGGGTCATCATGACGAGCCCAATGCCGTAGCGGGTCCTGGGCAGGTCCCCGGCCACGCTGTGCCAACGGTCCGTGTCGTGGTTGTCGACGAACGTCACCAGCCGGTTGGGGTCAGGGTAAACACCGTCTTGCCCCAGAACGCCATGGACCCGGGTGATGCCGGTCCGCCAGCTAGGCGCTTCACCGATGGCATCGCGCAGGGCAAAATGCAGCTGGAAATCCTTCACGCTCTCCAGGTGGGAGTCTGACATGCTGACCGAACTGCCTGAGATGTAGGTGGCCTGCGCTGAAGGACTGGACACCCAGCATTCGCCGAACAGGAACACGTCGGGATGGTGTCGCAGGATGCGCTCCGCGAAGGAGGCCATGAAGGCCTGGTCCGAATAGGGATAAGTGTCGATGCGAAATCCGTCGACTCCCACTTCGGAAATCCACCAGAGCGCATTTTGGACCAGCAAATCGGCGAGCAGCGGGTCTTGGTTGGGTGCGAGGTCGGGCATCTGCCGGACAAACCACCCCTTGTTGAATTGCTCCACTTCCTCAGGGACGGCATGGGGGTCCGTCATCACATTGCAGTTGTAGTTGGTCAGGGTGAACTCCGGCCATTGATGCAGCCAGCTGCTGTCGGGCAGCTCCTGGACCATCCAGTGGTTGTGCCCCCAGTGGTTGAAGATGACGTCTTGGATGACCCGAATGTCTTGTTGGTGGCAGGCGGCGACCATGTCCCGGTACGCTGAGTTTCCGCCCAGTCTGGGGTCGACCTGATAATGGTCGGTCACGGCATATCCGTGATAGCTCGCCTCGGGTTGGTCGTTGAGGAGCACGGGGTTGAGCCAAACGGCATCCACGCCCAGAGCATCGAGATAGTCCACGTGCTGGGCGATGCCCTGCAGGTCGCCTCCATGGCGGGCATACATCTCACTGCGGTCGACACCGCGTTCGCGCAATCCCTCGACCGTGTCGTTGGACGGGTCGCCATTGGCAAAGCGATCCGGCATGATCAAGTACATCGTGGACCCCGATTCAACCCCTTGTCCACCGACCGGTCGAATCCGGGCGTCCAGAATGGGGAAGGAAAGGGGGGTGGACCGGCCCTTCTCATTGGTGAGAGAGAGGGACTTGATCCCAAGGGTGCATCCCGGCTCAACCCTCATGCGGACAAACAAGTAATCGTCATGCTCCCGCCGTTCGTTGGCCAAGACGCTCAGCCTTGGTTCTTCCGTCGACACAGTGCATCCGGCGAGTGCAGGTCCGTGAAGGACCAGCACGAATTCCCGCTCGGTCCCGCCGTTCCACCAGTGGGGAGGCTCCATCTTGTCCACGACCGGACGCTTTCGCTGAGCCAATCCGCATTGGGGTGTGAATGGACCAAATACGAGCAATCCAAGGATTGCGGTGAACAAGTGCAATCGAGAAGGCAGAGCATACATGGATGCAAGCTAATTTTAGTGTGTCAAAAAGACACGATTCATGAAAACACCTTACGCACTTCTGCTTGCGATGGTCCTCGGTTGGTCCGTCCAAGCCCAAACTGTTCCTGTGACCTTCAGCGTGGACATGAACAACGAGACCGTGGCCGCCGAAGGTGTGCACGTCGCCGGAAACTTCCAAGGTTGGGACCCGGCGTCCACCATGCTGTCGGACGACGACATGGACGGGATCTACACCCTGACCGTGGACGTATCTGATACGTTGGGACTCGTTGAATACAAGTTCATCAATGGAAACGCCTGGGGAGCCGATGAGGCCGCACCTGAGGCCTGCGCATGGAACGGCGGCACCAACCGGTACTTCGAACTGAGCGGAGAGACCGTGCTGGACACCCCTTGTTTCGGTCAGTGTGGTGCGTGCGGCACGACCACCATCCTCTTCAAGGTCGACATGAGCCAGGAGGACGCCATCAACCCGGTGGGCGTTCACATGAACGGCAACTTCAACGGCTGGGATGGATCCAATTTCCTGATGATGGAGGACGCCGATGGGGACATGATTTACACGTATGTGGCCACTGTGGAAGGGGCCATGCTAGAGCCAATGGACACCGCCCTCTTCAAGTTCGTCAATGGCAACGCCTGGGGATTCGATGAGAACCCCGACGGCGAATGCGCCAGCCAAGGCAACCGTTTCCTCGCCTTGACCGGCGGGGACATGGTTTACGAGGCCAACCCCGGACAGGCCTTCTGTTACAACGCTTGCGGCAGCTGCGTGGCGCCAACCCCGGTCACTTTTCGCGTCGACATGAGCACGCAGGCCGAGGTGTCCGTCAACGGTGTCTGCATCGCCGGCAGCTTCCAAGGTTGGTCCGCAGGTGTGGACTTCCTGTCCGACGATGACGGCGACATGATCTACGAGATCACCACGGACATCGCCCCCGGCGATTACGAGTTCAAATTCATCAACGGAAACAATTGGGGAGGCGATGGCGAAGGGAACATCGACAATGAGAACCCCCCGGGTGAGTGTGTGACCAATGGCAACCGGACCGTCACCGTCGGCACCGACCCTGTCACTGTCCAATATTGTTACAACCAGTGCACCGAGTCCTGCGTGGCAGATCCGGATCCGGCGGACATCACATTCCAGGTCAACATGACCAACGAGACGGTGGGCGAGACCGGCGTCTGGCTGATCGGTGGCATCACCACACCTCAGTGGCAGGCCGGTGCTGTTCAGATGAGCGACGACGACGGCGACAACGTCTACGAGGTGACCTACACGGTGTCGGGTGCGGCATTCTTCGAGTATCGCTACTGCAATGGCGACCCGTACCCGGGCGGTGTGCAGGACGACAGCGTGGCCGAGGTCGGCGACTTCGAAGCCGGTGGTTGCGGACAAGGCAACCCCTTCGGTGAATTCAACCGGACCCACGTGCGCTCAGGCGAAGACGAGGTGCTCGGCGCCTACTGCTATGCCAGCTGCCTCGACTGCAACGGCGATACGGTGGGCACCATCATCGGCATCGAGGAGCTTCAGGACTTCATCGGCCTGGAGGCCTTCCCGAATCCGGCCGAGGATGTACTCAATGTGCGCTTTGACGGCTTTGACGGTCTCGCCGACATCCGGGTGTTCGACCTCAGCGGCAAAGTGATCCTGTCAGAGCGCACCCGTGTGGTGCCGGGCATGGTGACGACCTATGGCACGGGGTCCTTCCGCCCGGGCGTTTACATTCTCGAGGTCCGCAACGGGCTGCGTCGCAGCACCCTGCGCCTCACTGTGAAGTAATCCTTCGCAAGACAGACGAAAGACTAGGGGAAGGGGGCCGACAGGTCCCCTTCCTGCATTCCTACGGAACCCTTGACAATTCTGTCAACACTCCCCGAAAAATTGGAGAGGAGGAGTGGGGGTGGACATCTATATTGCATCCCGATTCACAACAAACACCAATCAACGCATGAAGCGATTGCTACTCGGTGTGATTGCAGCTTTCTGCAGCACCCTTGCTTACTCCCAGGCCACGGAGATCGTAGTGGAAACCTATGCCGAGAACATCGGTATGGTGGGCACCACCGACCTCACAGGCTACAACACCTACCGGGTCTATGTTAAGTTCAGCTCTCCTGACGACTTCCTGACGGCGGTCTACGGCGATGCCAACTTCCCGACTGAAATCCATGGTGGAAACAACTTTTACCAAAGCGCTGTGGGTGCCCTGACCAACGAAGGGTACAACCCTGTGGTGTTCGGGGCGGTCCCAGACCTTGAGTACGACAGCTTCATTACAGTTGGCATGACGGCCCCCGCCTTTTCGGAAGACGGTGAACAGCCGATCAACTCAATTGGTGACCCGCTGAACGACTGGATCCCTGCCTTCGAACCTGGGGGTGGCCTCACTGGATCCAACCTCATCATTGACACGCAGACGGGGGGAAGCTGGTTCCCGCTCTTCCCGGACGCCAATGCTTACGCTGGCGAGGACAGCCTTGTGCTCATCGGCCAGTTTACGACCGACACAGACCTTTACGGTGTGGTGAGTGTGGCCACCTTTGTGGGAGGCGACCAATCCGACGACTCCCCCCTCGTGACGCTCCCTTTCAGTAGCGTCCCTGGTGCCGTGTTCGGCTGCACCGACATGGATGCGACCAACTTCAACAGCGAAGCCAACGAGGACGACGGCACCTGCATCTACGCTTGTGACTATCCGGCCACCCAGCTGATGATTGAGGCAAGCTCCACGGGCGATGTGAGCTGCAGCGGATACTCCGACGGAAGCGCTGTGGTCACCGTGACCGGTGGTCAGGGCAGCCTGACGTACAGCAACGGAACGAGCTCCAACGCCACCGGCATTTTCAATGCGGTCCCAGCGGGTGATCTGACAATCACCGTTACGGACAACGTCGGTTGCTCGGTGGAGACCACCTTGACCGTGAGCACTCCCGACCCGCTCGTCGTGACCGCCAGTCTGTCCGACCCGATCAGCTGCGCCGGAGAATCCGACGCCGTCCTGAGCGGTTCAAGCACTGGCGGCACGGGCATGGTCATGTACAGCATGACCGCTCCGGTTGACACAGGTTCTGGGCCGTACTTCGAAATGGGCACCGATGTGCTCCTCTTCGAAGGCATCGGTGTGGGCCTTTATACCGTCTACGCCATCGACGGCAACGGATGTGTGGACAACACCCCCGGCATCCAGGTGGGCCAGCCCCAGCCGTTCAATCTCTACGCTCAGGCAGTGGCTCCGACCACCTGCCCGGACACCGAGGACGGCACCGTGGTGCTGAACTTCTTCGGCGGCAGCGGCGACGGCACGACCTACAGCACCGACGGCTCCGCGTACAGCACGGAGAATACGTTCACTCTGCCTCAGGGAACCTACACCTTCTATGCTCAGGACGTCAACGGGTGCCCAGACACCCTCACCGACGTGATGGTAGGAGCCCCCGCCGAATTCGAGTCCCTCGCTGAGCTCGTGAGCCCCTCCTGCTTCGGCGAGATGGACGGTTCCGCGACTGTTGAGGTGCAGGGCGGTACTGCACCCCTCGTTTACGTGATCGACGGAGACAGCCTCGACAACGTCATGCTGGCCATGGTCGGTGCTGGCGACATCGCCATCGAGGTGGTGGACGCCAACGGATGTTCTTTCGATGCCAGCGTCACGCTCAGCCAGCCTTCTGAGATCGTCATCGATGCGGCCGTGACGGACGTGAACTGCAATGGTGACGAGAACGGCGCCGTGACCCTGAATGCTTCCGGCGGAACGGGCATGGGCTACGTCTATGACGTGGACAACGGCAGCTTCGGCCCCAACAACGAATTCGACGGCCTCGCTGCCGGTTCCTACCCAGCGGTCGTTCAGGACGACAGCGGATGCAGCACTGCCACGACTGTGACCATCGGCTCCCCGGATGCCATCGAGGTCTCCGTGGACAGTAACGACGGGGCCACCGGTTCTGAAGCAGACGGCTCGCTCGACATCACCGTGACCGGGGGTACCGCACCGTACGCTTACAGCTGGGAAGGTCCGGGCTTCACGAGTGGAGACGAGGACCCCTCCGGCATCGCCGCGGGTGACTACACCGTGACCATCACGGACGCTAACGGCTGTGAATTCGAGAGCACAACCATCGTCGTCGTCAGCGGTCTCAGCGAAGTGATCAACCTGATTGACGTGACGCTCTTCCCGAACCCGACCAGCGGTCTCGTGGAGGTGCAGCTGGCCGGTCTGGCCGGAGAGTCGGTCACGGCGGTCCTCACCGACGGCCTCGGCCGCGAGGTGTCCCGCGACGACCTGGGCAACCTGACCGGTGTCCACCTCGAGCGCATGGACCTCAGCGGATACGAGTCCGGTGTCTACTTCTTGCGCCTCGAAGTGGCAGATGCTGTCGAGGTCATCCGCGTCGTGAAGCAGTAATTCACGGCGTTTCTTCTCAACAAAAGGCGGCCTTCGGGCCGCCTTTTTTAGCGATGCTCAGTCTCCTACAATCCCTATTCCAACATTCTTTGTTGAAAGCAAGAGGTTGTCCTGTAAAAAATGCATTCACTATAAGGGCATTTTGGAGCACGATTTGAACCAATACCCAAACCATGAAGCTGCATAAGCTCCTCCTGGCCCTGTGCCTCCTGCCATCCCTTGTTTCTGCTCAGTCCACAGGACTAGAAGTGGAGACCGTTTCCGAAGACATCGGCGTACTCGTCGGTGCACTCGGAGCCACTGACTTGACCGGTTACAGCTGCTACCAGGTCTTTGTGACCATGACCAACGAGGATGATTTCCTCAGTTCCGTCTCCGGTGACGCAATGAATCCGACGTACGTCAACACGACGACGGACTTCTACAACGCCGCGCTTGGAGCAGGGGTTCCGAACGGCATCAACAGCCTGCTCTTCCCGGTTTACCCGGATTTGGCTTACGACAGCTGGGTCACCATCGGTCTGACCGGGACGCCTAATGCCCTGGCGGGAGAAGCCAGCATATCGACTGTTCAGGCCACGGCGAATCCTTGGTTTACCAATTTCGACCCGGGTGGAGGACTGGCCGGTGAGAGCATCGTCATCGATGACATCATCGGTGGTGCTTGGTACGCATTGAATGGTGATGCCAATGGAGTCGCTGGAGCGGATCTGAAAGTGTTGGCTGGTCAATTCACTACGACGGGAGACCTCAGTGGTCAACTGTATACCCAGGTCTTCCCAGAAGGGGATGGTAGCATTGACTTCAGGGAAACCTATGTTTTCGGTGGTGCGGGTGTCAACGGATGTACGGATCCGATGGCGTGCAACTATGACGCTGCCGCCACCGTCGACGACGGCACGTGTGAATACCCGACTGACCCCATCCTTGATTGCAATGGAGATTGCATCAACGATGCTGATGGCGATGGAATCTGTGATGAGAACGAATCCATTGGATGTACGGATGAAACGGCGTGCAACTACAACGCCAATGCGACGGACGATGACGGCACTTGTGAATACGCAAGCTGTGTGGGGTGCACCGACGAAACCGCGTGCAACTATGATGAGACGGCCACGATTGACGATGGCACGTGTGACTTCACCAGCTGCGCAGGCTGCACGGAAGCTGGAGCCTGCAACTACGACATGTCGGCCACGCTCGATGACGGCTCCTGCGACTTCAGTTGCGTGGGATGCACGGAGGAGTTGGCCTGCAACTACGACATGAACGCCACCATTGACAGTGGTGACTGCACTTACCCGCTGGCCGATTACCTAGACTGCGACGGCAATTGCATCAATGATGAAGACGGTGACGGCCTCTGCGACGAGGAGGAGGGATGCGGTGACCCGGTGGCCTGCAACTACGACCCCACGGCTGTGGTGGTGGACGCCGATTACTGCCTGATCGTGGACACGGTGGCAGTCCACCCGTCTACCAACCCCGACCTCGCGGGCATGACGACGTACCGCTTCTATGTGAAGTGCGCCAACTCGGCTGACTTCGTGAGTTCCGTTTCTGGTGACATCAACAACCCCACGGTGGTGACCACCACGACGGACTTTTATCAGGACGAATTGGGCGGTGTGACGCCCAATGCGATTACGCCGTTCCTGTTCGGCACGTTCCCCAACTTGCAATATGACAGCTGGGTGACCATCGGCCTGAGTGAATCACCGGATGCTTCCATCGGTGAAGCCAGCGTGTCCACCGTGGAAGGGGCAAACAATCCATGGTCCGTCAACTTTGAGCCGGGCTTCGGAGCACCTGGTGGAGACATTGTCATCAACGATGTAGTCGGCGGAAGCTGGTTTGCGCTCAATGGAGACAACAACGGCATTGCGGCCAGCCACCCTGACCAGCAGGTCCTGATCGCCCAGCTCACAACCAGTGGTGAAATCGAGGGCAATTTCTACGTCCAGATCTTCGAGAATGGAGATGGTGTCAATGGCGACATGTACTTCAGTTTCAACATCGGGGACGCCTGCGTGGCGCCGGACGATGATTGTCAATACCCAGAAGATGTGTACGGAAACGACTACGTGGATTGTGACGGCAATTGCCTGAACGATGCGGACGGAGACGGTGTGTGTGATGAGGAAGAGATTCCCGGATGCACGGATGACACCGCGCTCAACTACGACCCGGTGGCCACGGATGACGACGGCATGTGTGCCTACCCGGCCTCCAGCGTCTTCGACATCATCGCTGGCAGCGAAGCCCACACCATCCTGGAGGACTTGATTGTCCTTGCTGAACTCGACAGCACTCTGACCTACGATGGTGCGTGGACGGTGTTCGCCCCGACTGATGCGGCCGTGGACGCACTGCCCTCCTTTGTCGTGGACGCTCTGTTGGCTGATCCGGCCACGCTGGCTTCGGTGTTGACCTATCACGTGGCGGCTGACTCCGTCACCAGTGACATGTTGACCAACAACATGATGATCGAGATGATCAACGGTCAGATGGCCACGATCACGTTCAGCGGAAGCTCCATTTTCATCGAGGATGCGGAAATCATCATCGCGGACCTGATTGCCGAGAACGGTGTGGTCCATGTCATCGACGCGGTGCTCATCCCCTCGATCGAGGGGTGCACCGATTTGAACGCCTGCAACTGGAATCCCGCGGCCGACACAGAGGACGGTTCCTGCGACTACGAGAGTTGCGCCGGGTGTCTCAACGAACTGGCTTGCAACTATGACAGCACGGCGTTGATCAATGACGCGATGTCCTGCACATTCCCTGAAGATCTTTACGGGGCCGACTATTACGATTGTCTCGGCAACTGTTTGAACGACGGAGACGGGGATGGTGTTTGTGACGAGGCGGAAGTGGATGGCTGCATCTACGAGGACGCCTGCAACTACAACCCGGAAGCCACGGAGGATGATGGCAGCTGTGACTACGAGAGCTGCGCCGGTTGTACCGACGAGATGGCCTGCAACTATGACGACACGGCCACCATCGATGACGGCTCCTGTCAGGAGCCGGTGGACATCTATGGCAACCCGAACGTGGACTGTAATGGCAACTGCTTGAACGATTCCGATGGAGACGGCATCTGCAACGAGGACGAGATTCCTGGTTGTCTTGACGAGAACGCCTGCAACTACGACTCAAGCGCGACAGACTACGACGTGACCCTCTGTGACTACAGCTGCTACGGCTGTACCGACGCAGACGCGGCCAACTTCGACCCAACCGCGACCATCGATGACGAGACCTGCGTCTACTGCGAACTCGAGATTGATTCGACCGTGACGATCATGGACGTGACCTGTGCTGGGGAGATGAGCGGAAGCATCGCGTTGGAAGGATCCAGCGGAGGCATTGGTTCCGTCATCTACGCGCTCGAAGGCGGTGTGTTCCAAAACACCCTCGTCTTCGATCAGCTCCCCGGAGGCTCCTACAAGATCATTGCAATGGACTCCCTGATGTGCATGGACACGTTGGAGGTGAGTGTCAATGAGCCCGCCGCCATCATGCTGTTTGCCTTCGCCAACGACGCCACCTGCTTCGGCGACGACGACGGATCCATCGTGGTCACGTCGGAGGGAGGCACGGGCCTCATTACCTACGAGCTTGGAGGCGACTCCAATGTGGATGGCAACTTTGAAGGATTGGACGCCGGTCCCTACACCGTGTTCGCTACGGACGAGAACGGCTGCGAGGCTGACATCGACGCGGAAGTAGAGGAACCAGCTGAAATCGTGATCACGGTGGATGAGACCACAGATCCGGACAATGCGCCGAACGGTGAGATTTCCGTATCCGTTGAAGGCGGCACCGGTGGCTACGACTACGACTGGGCAGGACCCGATGGATTCGAGGACGACTCCGAGGACATCGCTGGCCTTACTGATGGTACGTATACCCTGACGGTGACGGACGAGAATGACTGCGAGGCCACTGAAGTGATCGAGCTCACCACAGTGGGCCTGACCGAGGTGATCGGCGACCTGGGCATTGCCCTGATGCCGAACCCGACCAATGGTCAGCTCATCCTCGAGCTCAACCAGCTTGTTGAGAAAGCCATCATCGAGGTCTTTGATGGTGCTGGACGTCGGGTTTTCCGCCAGGAGGGCATGACGCTCTCTGGTCAGGTCCAGATGGACTTCTCCGCCCTCGCGGACGGAGTGTATCAGGTGCGCCTGACGGCAGGGCAAGCTTCCGCTGTCCAGCAGCTGATGATTCGCCACTGACCTCCGAATCTTGCAAGCATAACGGAAACGCCGGCCCTCAGGGCTGGCGTTTCTGTTTTCAGGGCCGAGCAAATCGCGGTATTTTCAAGGCGCAACTCCAAGCCATGCGTTCTCCCTACTTCTCCGTCTTTATTCTGGCGCTTGGTCTAGCGTCCGTTGGTGAAAGTCAAGCCCAACCCGGCTTGTGTGTCCCTGAATGGACCGTCACCATTTTCGTGGAACATGGTTCCGGGGAATCCGAATTGTCCTTGGTCATGGATACAGCCTCCACAGCGGGACTAGATGTCGGGTTGGATTTGTTGTGTCCGCCCAATTTGCCCGCGGCCTATGCCTGCCTGCTTTCTGAAGGCGCCCGTTTCGAAATCAACCACATCCCGTCCAATGGAGATTCGGCCATTCACTTTCTCGTGGAGATCGACACCGATGGCGAGGAAATGGAGATGACCTTCGATTTGGGGATGTTCGCTCTTGATTCGGCGAGTTTGAGCTGGAATGGTTCCAATGGATGGACCTCTGCCGATGTGCTGTCCACACCGTATTTGAGCATCCCCGCAGGATTGGGTGCAACCGTCTTGGAAGGCGTCCTGGTTCCGGATTGCACCATCGAGGGCTGTATGGATCCGCTCGCGGAGAATTTCAATCCCCTGGCCCAAGAAGACGATGGCAGCTGCATGACCAGCGATTTGTTTGCTGAAGTGCTGGGGACCTTTGAAACGGGCGAATACGATGTAAGCGCGGCGGAAATCGTAGACCATCATGCGGGAAGCCAGCGGCTGTTTTTCATTCGAGCCAGCACCGCGCAAATCGGCGTACTGGACATTGCTGACCCTGCAACGCCTACACTCATTGAATATCTGGATGCTGCCGCCTATGGAAGTGGAGCCACCAGTGTGGTGGTGATGGGGGACCATGTGGCGGCGACCATCCTCGGACCGACGATTCAAGATGAGGGCATGGTGGTCATCTTCGATGTCGATGGGGACTTCGTGGCGGAATATCCAGCCGGGTTCTGGCCGGATGCCATTGCCCTTTCGCCTGACGGCAGTCATTTGCTCGTGAGCAATGAAGGGCAACCTGCAGCGGATTTCTCCTTGGGAGAATTGATTGACCAGCCGGGAAGCGCCACCCTGATCGACGTGTCCTCCGGACCGGATCAGGGGATTGTGACGCAGGTGTCGTTCGCGGGCCTGACGTCGGAGGACCTGTCGGAGGGAGTCCGGATTTCAACACCCGGTGCCAGCATAGAACAGGATCTGGAGCCTGAATTCGGGGCCTTCAGCATGGACGGGAGCACCGCCTACATCGCATGCCAGGAAAACAACGCCATCATCGTGATTGATGTCGAGGAGGCAGAGGTGACCGGCGTTTGGCCCCTCGGCGCCAGGGATTATGCCCTCGACGGAGGGTTGGACCCCAGTGATCTGGACGGTTCCATCGCCATTGCACCCTGGCCCGTCAAAGGGTTGCGCATGCCGGATGCCATCCATTCATGGGACCATGAGGGACAGACCATCCTGTTGACGGCCAATGAAGGAGACAGCCGAGAGTACGGGTCCATCTGGACGGATGAGACCCGCGTGGCCAATGCCACATTGGACAGCGTTTTGCTGAACACCCACCCCGGGTTGCAGGATCCAGAATCTTTGGGACGAATGCTGATGATCACCACGGAAGGGGATACAGATGGAGACGGGGACCACGATGAGATTGTGGGTTTCGGAAGCCGAAGCTTCACGATTTATGATACCACCGGGACGGTTCTGTACGACAGCGGATCCGAGTTTGAGGAGCGGACAGCGGCACTTTTGGGCGAGGCCGGTTTCAACTTCGACAATGACGAGGTGCTGAGTTTCGACGAGCGGTCAGACGACAAGGGGCCCGAACCCGAGGGGATTGAAATCGGAGAGTTGAACGGAAGGACGTATGCCTTTGTCGGCTTGGAACGCGTGAGTGCGGTCATGGTGTTCGACATGACCGATCTCGATTCCGTGCACTACGTCCGAACCTTGATCAACCGGGATTTTGAGGCCACCTCGTTGGCGACATCGGGCGATCTCGGCCCGGAGGGATTGCGCTTCATCTCCCAAGAGGACAGCCCAGACAGCACAGCACTGCTGGTCACCTCCAATGAAGTGAGCGGGACGGTGACCCTGTGGCGTTTGACCTCGTTGTTGCCACCGGCGGTCACTCCCGGATGCACGGACGAAGACGCATGCAATTTCAACCCGGAAGCCACCGAGGATGACGGGAGTTGCGAGTATCCCTTTTTCTGCTTCGACTGTGAGGGGAATTGCCTGTGCGACGAGGACATGGACGGGGTCTGCGACCCGTTTGAATTTCCGGGATGCACCGATCCCGAGGCTTGCAATTGGGCGCCGGTCTACACTGAGGAGGACGGCAGCTGCTACTACGCACAGGACGGCTTTGATTGCAATGGCTTCTGTCTCCCCGTGGCCAACGATGAGTGCAGCATGGCCGAGCCCATCGCGTGCAGTCAAATCGTCACGGCCACGACCGTGTGCGCGGATACGACGGAAAGCCAGTACTGTGACCAATACAACATCGGACAGTATTTCCATGGAGGACTGTGGTACAGCATCACCGGGACAGGGGACACCCTTCGGGCGACGATGTGCTTCGAGGACACTGGATATGATACGTATCTCAGTGTCTATGAAGGTGACTGTGACAACCTGGACTGCGTTGCGGGAAATGATGACCAGGACGAGGTCAATTTCTTTGCCGAGCCCTGCTTTGAGAATTTCCTCGCTTCCGAAGTCGAATGGGACAGCGACGAGGGCGTAGAGTACTTTCTTCATGTGAGCGGCTCCAATGCCGTCACCCCGGCGGTGGGAGGCTTTGAATTCGTCTTGGTCTGTGACGGTGTCGAAGTGGGGGGCTGTCTGGATTCTCTCGCCTGCAATTACAACCCCTTTGTGACATTCGACGACGAGTCTTGCGACTACGCCACCTGTGCGGGATGCGGTCTGAGTTCGGCTTGCAACTTCGACAGCACGGCCTTCATCAACGATTTGGCCCTTTGCGATTTCACCTGTTACGGGTGCACGGATTCTGGAGCGTGCAACTTCAGCCCGGACGCCACCTTTGAAAGTGGCCTGTGCGAATATTCCTCTTGCGCCGGTTGCCTGGATCCGGAGGCTTGCAATTTTGACGTGACGGCTCTGCTGGACGCCGACAACTGTGAATACACGTCCTGCGTAGGGTGCACGGACGAGACGGCCTCCAACTTCAATCCGCAGGCAACGGTAGAGGATGGAAGCTGCACCTATTGCGACCTGGTTCTCTCGGGAGTGGCCATTTCCAGCGAAAGTTGCTTCGGAGCAATGGACGGAACGGCTCAGTTCACGGTCGATTCTGCCTTGACCGATTCCGTTTACTACACGCTCGTTGGGCCTGCCGAATCCCTGTCTGGCACTTGGATAGGATTGCCCTTCGATTCACTGGCGCCGGGCAGCTATTTGCTCGAGGTACTCGATGGCGACTCCACATGCAGCGCGGTGCAGCCCTTTTCGATTCTCGCCGCATCGGACATCGCCCTGTTTGTCGTGGCCTCGGCGCCCTTCTGCGCGGGAGGAGAGGATGGCAGCATCAGCGCCTTCGTGGCCGATACCGTCGCCGTCTCGGAATACCTGCTCGACGGGGAGCCAGTCTCAACAGACGGCAATTTCCTGGGCCTCGGAGCGGGGGAGTACCTCGTCGAAGTGACGGCCATTCTCCCATCGGGCTCACTGTGTGCGGATACGGTGAGCATTGACATTGTCGATCCGCCTGGAATGACCATTTCGTTCGACAGCATCGAAGGGGCCAACCCCGGGGAGGAAAACGGCGAAGTGTCCGTGACCATCACCGGAGGTGAGGAGCCCTATGACTTCTTCTGGACCGGGCCCACAGGCAATACAGGCCTCGAAGATCCCGATGACCTTGGTGCCGGCGAGTGGATCCTGACCGTGACGGACAACGATGGGTGCCAGGTGACCGATACGGTGTCCGTTCCCGTGGGCATCCTGGAATGGCTCCGCCCGGAATTCAGCTTGGCTCCGAATCCCACACGGGACCGCCTCGACATCCGCTTCGAATCGCCCTTCCAAGGGACTCTATTCGTTGTCGATGCCCTCGGCCGGGAGGTGGAGGCGCACGCCATGAGTGGCACCCGCACCACGTGGTCGCTGGCCGGACATCCTGCCGGCGTGTATATGGTTCGAGCCATGGGAGAGGATGGGCGTCGGTCAGCCGCCCGCCTCGTCATCGGAGACTGATTATAGGTCGGAGGCAGCGAACGAGCGCTCCCACAAGAGGTTGCCGTCCGAGTCCATCGTGCGGATGGTCATCACGCGTTCCGTCCGGGGGCCACTGAAGCTCAACGTGCCGTAGTTCCGGATGCCGACCATGGTGCCGTCCATTCGGTTGTGGTTGGGCTCCGAACTGTGATCGTAGCTGCCGCTGGTCAGGGCACTGCAGGTGAAATCCAAGACGGTGCGACCGCCGGGCAGAGTCAAGCTGCTGAGCTCGGAACTGTGCCGGTCTCCGGTGAGGAAAACGACCCCCTGAATGTCCTCGGCGTCGATGCGACGGAGCAGCTCGCCCCGCTCACCGGCAAACATCGCCATGTTTTCATAGCCCGCGTAGTCGGAGACCACCTGACCGCCCACCGCCACCAGCTTGAACGGCGCGCGACTGTATTGAAGGGCAGAAATGAGCCAATCCAACTGTTCTTGACCCAGCATCTGCGGCGTGCGGGTGCGGTTGTCCGGATTGACGCGGAAGGTGCGGTTGTCGAGAATGAACACGTCGACATCCATGAAGCTGAGTGCAGAGGTCACGCCTTGGCCTCCCGTTTCGGGTAAACCTTGGGAGGGGTTGGGCCAGAACTCGCGAAAGGTCGCGGCCGCCCAATCCTTGTGAACCCAGCTGCCATCGGCGTCGTTGGGTCCGAAATCGTGATCGTCCCACGTGGCGATGTGCGGGCAGGCGCCCAGCAGCGCCTGCATCTCAGGAAGCTGGCGAAAATGGCTGTATCGGTGTTGCATGCCCGAGCGCGATCCCCAATCGACTTCCCGGAAGTACACGTTGTCGCCGAGCCACAGCATCAGGTCCGGCTCGGAGGCTGCAATCGTGTTGAAGATGCCATACCCTCCGCCATAGGGCGTGCCGGGCCGGTCGTATTCCGTTTCATTGATGTAGCTGCACGAGCCGACCGCCAGGGTGAAGGCCGGGGGGTCGAAGCGGTACTGCCATAGGGGTTGGGTCTCGAATCGGAGGGCGTCCGGATCGATGCCTTCGGAAGTTGCTTGACCGTTCAGGATGACGCGGTAAGTGTACCCTGTTCCCGGTTCGAGGCCGCCAAGGTCGAAGGTGGCGGTGTACGCCGAGGCTGGCGAGAGCTCGAGGGGCTGACTGCGGAGGATGTCGGATTCATCCTGGACGTTGGAGGCGGCTGGCCGGCATTCGATGAGGGCGGTCCCGGCCGTTTCGGCCTGGATCCAAATGCGCGCATCGCGGAGGCCGACGTGGCCCACCATGGGCTGGCAGGAAAGCTGGGCGAGAAGGGAGGCCGGAGCGATGAACAGAAACAGGGGGAGCAGCAGACGGAGCATGTGAAAAAGGGGCAGGTCCCAAGTTCGGAACCAACCCCTTTCTCCAAGGTGGATTTGCGGATTTTTCAGTCCACGGAGTAGTCGACACCCTCGATGGCGGGGCCGACTTTGACCATGTATTGGATGTTGTCCGTTTCGAAGCGAATCATCTTGAACACCTCTTTGCTCGTCGGAAGACGGAGGTTGAAGGTCTGTCCATCAAACCCGTCGGGGTAATTGGACTTGATCATCTTTCGGATGGACTGGTCAAGCTTTTCATAGCTCACAATGCGTCGGTTGGACATGGGCAAACAAGTTGGAATCGCCGTCCTATACTCCTCGGGTTCGCGGAAGGTTTCAAACCGGTGTTCTTCACCCTGTTCCGTTGGCGTGGACCCCTGTCGCCACTTATCTTCGAACAGAACCCTAACCGGACATGCGCGCCCTCCTTGAGACCATCCGAACGACCACACCCGAAGGCTTTGACTTTGAGTGGCTGGGAGATTTGGTTCGTTCCATCGACCCGGCCGAACTCGACCTGTCGGGGTGCATTCCCTCCATCGAGGGCATGACCGACAACTATGCCCGGAACATCATGTTGCTCGATCCGTTCGAGGTGGTCGTGCTGCATTGGCCTCCGGGTGTGGAGAGCGCCATCCACCACCATGAAGGATTCTGGGGCTATGTTCTTTGCATCGAGGGAGAGGTCGAAAACGTGGAATACACGTTTGACGCAGAGCGGAAAGAGCTTCGCGAGGGAACCGCTCTGCGGGTCCGGGCCGGAGGCGTACTGCCCGAGCCTGACGGCACCCTCCACAAGATTGTCAACCCGAGTTCGGACAAGCCGCTGGTGACCGTGCACTTCTACGCTCCAGCGTTGGACACGCTGGACGGCATGGTCCTGTTTGATACCGAAAAGGGATGGATGGGGGAGTTGAATGAGACCGCCACCACAGCCTCCTTCCAACAGGATGAATCCGGTTTCCGGAGGTTGGAAAAGGACGCGTTCACCTTCATCCCGATCAGCGAGATGAAGGGCAACCGGACCCACCGCCTCTATCCGCTCATCCCCAAGCCCGGAAGCTTCGAAATCCTGCATTCGATCAGCGTCTATTACTCTGAACAAGCGGACACCTACGACCACCTCGATCAGGGCAGTGAGAAACGCCGGGCGTATACGGAGGGCATCAACGGCATCATCGCCAAGGACCTCTCCGAGTGCGGGGCGGCACGCGTCCTGCACATTGCGTGTGGCACTGGAAGACGAGCAACGGACATCCGGGACCGGTCCGGCTTGGACTACCGCATGGAAGGCATTGACATCAGTGCCGGCATGGTGGAGACGGCGAAGGGCAGGGGACTCGATGCACGCATCGGCCACTGGAACGAGGTAGACGTCGAGTCCGGGGCGTATGACGCCATCACCTTCCTTTACGCCTTCGGTCACATTCCCTCCCTCGAGGAGCGGGAGCGGAGCCTGCGCAAGGTGCATGGCGCCCTGCGTCCTGGAGGCCGGTTCTATTTCGATGTCTTCAATGTTGAGAATCCCAACGAATGGGGGCCTGAAGCCGTTCAACTCTTCGAGGAACTGGAACTCGCCAATGAGGGCTACGAGAAAGGAGATCTCTTCTATAAACGGCATGGCGGCGACACCGTGGCCTTTCTGCATTACTGCTCTCAGAATGGCATCATGGACCTCGTTGAGTCCTGCGGATTTGACGTCAATGAGGTTCACCGCATCGGATACGTGGAGCATTCAGGAATGGAGTTGAGCCAAGAGGAGGAGAGCGGCAACCTTTTGCTCGTGGTGGAAAAGCCATTGAACTGAACAACCGCGGCCTGGTCGGGCTTCTTCGCACATGGGAGATTACGAGGACAGAAAGGACTACTCCACCGGAGCCCTTCAGGGTGGAAGCGAGTCCATGGCCGATCGGCTGAAGGAATGGTTGGAGGCGGCCCGGACCGCCGACCCTGAGGATTACAACGCCATGACGCTGTCCACGGTGGATACCGAGGGTCATCCAGATGCCCGCATCGTCTTGCTCCGCAATGTCGACCGGGAGGGGAGCGGTTTCTTGTTCTACACGAACTACCAGAGCGCCAAAGGGAAACAGCTCGCCGGCCATCCTTCAGCGGCACTGACCTTTTTCTGGCCAGCACTGGAACGGCAGCTCCGGATTCGGGGAACGGTTGAGCCGCTATCCGCAGAGGAGTCGGACCGGTATTTCAACAGCCGCCCAAGAGCAAGCCGAATCGGTGCTTGGGCGTCGCAGCAAAGCGAGTCCATCGCGGACCGGGCCGCCCTCGAGTCAGCGCGGGCCGAGGTGGAGAACCGCTTTCCCGGCGAGGTTCCTCGGCCACCCCATTGGGGTGGCTATCGCCTGGTGGCCGAGACGGTCGAATTCTGGCAGGGCAGGCCCGGCCGGCTCCATGACCGAATCCGTTGCACGCGCCAAGGCGGGTCGTGGATTCAGCAGCGGCTTCAGCCCTGATGTCCTCGTGTGGTCGTCACTCGACGTGGAGGACCAATCCTTTGAGGTACCGGGCTTCGGAATGGCCCGCGAGGGTGGGATGGTCGGCCGGTTGCCCCAGCCGCCTCAGGATGCGGACCACACGGCCGGAACGGATGGCGGCCGAGACCAAGGTGTCCTCGAACAGTCGGGCATCCACGACTTGGGAGCAGCTGAAGGTCCAGAGCAGGCCGCCGGCGGGCATTTTTCGCAGGGCGGCTTCGTTCAGTCGCTGATACCCTTTGACCGCCTTGTGCCGATTGGCGCGGCTTTTGGCGTAGGCTGGCGGGTCAAGGATGACGACCGGAGGAAGCACGTCGACTCCAGCGATGTAGGCCATGACATCCGAACACACTGATTCGTGCCGCTCGGCCAATCCATTGAGTTCCGCATGACGGTGGGCCGCATCCACGGCAGGCTGTGAGGCATCCAGACTGATGACATGGGGACTGCCTCCCCGGAGCGCGGCCAGGCTGAATCCACCGGTATAGCTGAACGCATTGAGCACGGGACGGTTGCCGACCATGTCCATCAGCAACCGTCGGTTGTCCCGCTGGTCAAGGAAGAAACCGGTCTTTTGCCCGGCAATCGGGTCGACTGTGTAGTGGATTCCGTGCTCCTCGAAGGTGGTTCCGCCATCCTGCGGCTCCCCGAAGAGCCACCCGTCATCCGCTGTGTCCGACAGGCCTTCACCTAGCTTGGACAGCAAAGAGGCGCTTTTGTCCACGATGCCCTGAAGGCCATTCCCCATGGCCGATCTCAAGGCCTCAACGATGTCGGTGCGGGCTTTGTGCATGCCCATGGAATGCGTTTGTATGACAGCCAGATCCGCATAACAATCGACCACGAGCCCGGACAGTCCGTCTCCTTCGCCGTGGACCCATCGGAAACCACCTCGGTGGGCCGTCTCCGGATTCCAGAGGCCGGAGGCCGCTCGGACGGCGAGGCAGGCTTTGAGTTGCCGGGTCCACCAATGCACATCCGGTGGGGCCTCTCCTTCGCGCGCCACGATGCGGACGGCAATCGACCCGGAACCCCAGTGCCCCCATCCGATGAAATCGCCCCCGTGGCCATGGACCTTGACCCAGTCGCCCGGTTGGGGCTCTGCCTCGTCGATGACGAGGCGGGCAATGGCGCCGGAGAAGACCCAGGGGTGGCCGCGCTTGACGCTTTTGTCCTTGCCGGGAAGCAAGTGGACATCGGCGAGGCCGGGGGTAGAGGTTGCCGTCGACATGGCGCGAAGGTAGCGTGGCCCTGACCCCTTCAGCCGGGTTTCCGGTCCGCAGGGAGGAAGCGCTCACCATCCCAGTTAATTTGTCGGTTGGCTCGCATGTTCTCGAGCAATTGTCGCACGTGGGAGTGATGGGTCGTGGGGATGAGCCGCCGCAATTCTGCGGCCGGAATGCCATGCCCCACCAGATGCAGCACGTCCTGTGGGCTGGGGAGTGTCGGGGGGATGCAGACATCGCAGTGTCCACAGGGGACGTCCGGCTCGGCATCGAATCCCGATTCAAGAAGGAGCGCCCTACAGCTGGAACCCTCGACGTACTGTTTCATCGCATTCCACCGCTCCTGACTTTCCGCGACCCTGTCCGACAGAATCTCGGGGGGAAGGGTGAAGGAGGACACGGCCGGCCGGCCAACAGGGAAGGTGACCGCTTTCCTCATGCCCGGCCGTGAGACGCGCAGGTGGTCCAACGCTTCCAGCCGTTTGAGAATTGGGGGGACCGCGGGGGCGTCCAACCCGATCTCATCGCTCAGGGACTTCAAGTCAACCGGTTGCCATTTCTTTCTGTGTCGTGGACACCGGAAGGCCAGCACGTCGAGACAACGGTCTGCCGAGGATGTGGGGGCGCCGGCACGCTTTGGTACTGGTTTGTTCGACCATCGGATGGCCCAATTGGAGGAGGTGAAATGGAAGGCGAGCGTCCCATTGCGGTCGAGCAAATCGAGGGCCTTTTCCGTTTTGGAATGAGACAGGCCGGACCGGGCGGCGAGGTCGCTCACATCAAATCCAGCCGGCTCCTCTGTCTGGTCTCCCACAGCCACTTCGAGGAGATTGGCGAGGGATTGCAGGACGTTTCGGACCTCGTCCAGGGTTGGCCATTGCTGGCTGACTCTCGCTTCGCCCTCGGCCAAGGCCTGACCGTCCAAGAGCAGGACCGCCTTGGCGGGCAGTCCATCCCGCCCAGCCCGCCCGGCTTCCTGGATATAGGACTCGGGCGTATCGGGCACATGTGCGTGGGCGATGTTCCGGACATCGGGCTTGTCGATGCCCATCCCGAATGCGGTGGTGCAGGCGAGGATGCGGAGTTCACCCGATATCCAGCGTTGCTGATGGTCGTCGCGGTCTGCCCTCGCCATGCCCGCGTGGTATGGAGCTGAGGCGATGCCCGCCTCGAAGAGGAGGGCTGCCATGGACTCCGCGTCCCGCCGGGTGCGGACGTACAGGATGGCACTGCCTTCCGTGTTGCGGGCCCAGTCGACCACGGCGGCATGCCGTTCCGGAACCTGTGTGACATGGAACCCAAGGTTGGGCCGGCGCATCGGCATGCGGAAACGCACCGGTTCCCGAAGTCCGAGCTGGGTGACGATGTGATCGGCCACGCGGGCGGTGGCGGTGGCGGTCAGGGCGATCCAGCTGGCATCGGGGTGCCAGGACCGAAGGACAGACAGGTAGAGGTAATCCTTGCGGAAGGCGTGGCCCCATTGACTGATGCAGTGGGCTTCGTCCACGGCAATGGTTCGGACGGGCATGGACCGGCAAGCCGCCTCGAAGGCCGGTTGTTGGAGCCGCTCGGGTGCAATGAAGAGAAACCCGCCCGGGCCGTGTTGGAAGCGGGACAGGGCACGCTCGACTTCCTTGGGATGAAGGCCCGCGGTGATGGCCACCGCAGCAATGCCGGCTTGTTTGAGGCCTTGGACCTGGTCGGCCATCAGGGCGACTAGAGGGCTGATCACGAGACAGACCCCGCCCCGGTAGAGTCCGGGGACCTGATAGCAGATGGACTTGCCGCCGCCGGTGGGGAGGATCGCCAGGACATCCCGACCGGAGGCTGCCTCCAGGACGACCGGCTCCTGCGCAGGACGGAACGCCTCGTGTCCCCAATGTGCGCGGAGCAGCGCCTCGAGATCGGACAGGGAAGGACGCGAAGCAGAGGTTGGTGGCATTGCGGGAGCGATCATCGTGGATGCGCGAAAGGGACGGGCTACCTTGCCGGCCGAGTCACGCGGTCCTCACCCTACAAACCACCGAAACATGCTCGTAGCAGGCAATTGGAAAAGCAACAAGTCATTCAACGAAGCCCGGGAATTTGCACACGCTTTCTCCCAGCTGCCCGGTGCCCCGGAGGGTGTGGAGGTGATGGTCGCCCCACCGGCCCCTTACCTGGCGGCGATGGGAGCCGATTCGCTGCCCTTCCGCCTGGGGTCGCAGAATGTCTCTGCCACCGGTCCAGGTGCCCAGACCGGAGAATTCACGGCGGAGATGCTGGCTGGATGCGGTGTGCAGGACGTGATCGTCGGCCACAGCGAACGGCGGGACGGCCATGGGGACGATGATGCCCGAGTCGCCGACAAGGTCAACCGCGTCCTCGACGCCGGCCTTCGGGTGGTCTTCTGTTGTGGTGAGAGCCTGCTAGACCGCCAGGGTGACGTTCATTTTGACAAGGTGTTGCGCCAGCTCGAGTCCGGCATTCTCCATCTGCCGGCCGAGGCCATGGTCAATGTGGTCGTCGCCTATGAACCGATCTGGGCCATTGGCACTGGATTGACCGCCACAGCGGAGCAGGCCCAGGAGATGCACGCGGCCATTCGCGGGTGGCTGACAGAGGCCTATGATGCAGAGGTGGCCCGAGCCATACCCCTGCTGTATGGCGGCAGTTGCAAGCCGGCCAATGCAGATGAGCTCTTCGCTTGTCCCGACGTGGATGGCGGCCTCATTGGGGGCGCTTCGCTGGAACCGTCCACTTTCCATGCCCTCGTCGAAGCGGCTGGCCGGGCGGTCGGCAACCGCGAGGAAGCCAACGTCTGATCGTGGCCTGGCTCCGCATCGAGGTCCTGTGCAATCCGGCCGAGCCCGGGCGCGACATCGCGACAGCCTGGCTGGCCGAGGCGGGGTGCAGCATGTTCGAACATCAAGGGGAGGCCCTGCATGCCTTCGTTCAAGAAGCGGAATTCGACCGGGCGGAAGGAGAGCAGGTTCAGGCGCGAATGGAGGCCCTCGGCCTCATCACGTGGCGCATCAGCGAAGTCGAGGAGGAAAATTGGAACGCCCGGTGGGAGTCCGATTACCCTGAAGTGAAGGTGGGCCGAGCCGTGCGGGTGAGTGCACCGATTCACAACCGGAATGAAGCTGACGGATTTGGTCACCAGATCACGATCCAGCCGCGCATGGCCTTCGGCACGGGGCACCACGAGACGACCCGGGGTCTCCTGGCGACGATGGCCGACATGGAATGGGAGGGTCTGGCCGTTCAGGACATGGGCTGCGGGTCCGGAGTGTTGGGGATCTACGCAGCCATGCGGGGCGCGACCGATGTCCTGCTCGTCGACATCGATCCGTGGAGCGTGCGCAACACACAGGAGAACCTTGGGCTGAACGGACTCGAGGAAGGCGAGGCCATTGAGGTCCGGGAAGGAGGCGCCCAGGTGTTGACGGACCGGGATGCCGGCCGGTTCGATGTGGTCATCGCGAACATCAACCGCAACATCCTCTTGGAGGACATGGCCACCTACGTGGCCACCATGAAGGACAGCGCGATGCTCATGCTCAGCGGGTTCATGGCCCCGGATGTGGAGCCTTTGGTGGCCGCGGGACGGGCACTGGGTCTGGAGCGCTCCGGTCTGATGGAGGAGGGCGAGTGGCGGGTCCTCAGCCTTCGAAGGTGAAGCTGATGATGAAGCTGCGGGTCCGCAACTGATCGAAGGCGGCACTGAAGGGCGTATCGTCCTGAATGAGGACGTTGCGCAGACCGAATTCCGTTTTCATTTCCACCGAGAACTTGAAGAAGGGGAGAAAGAAGTCAGCGCCGGCGCCGACATCCAGGCTGGAATTGCCTTTGGCCAGCTTGAGGATGTAGCCGTCCTGCAAGCTCTGATTCACATCCTCCTGACTCTGCATGTCCCGGCTGAGTTTGCCACCGATCAGGGCGTAGGGCGCAAAGTTGCCGATGCGCTCCGTGCGGAGCTTGAGGAGCAAGGGGAAGTCAAGGTAGACGCTCTCGGTGCGCACATTGACTGGTTCAATCGTGCCATCCTCACCGCGGAACCGGAAGAGCAAACCGCGGTCCTGGAAGCTGAGTCCCGGTATGAAACGGATGTGCACCATCGGGTTCACGTTGACCGAAGCGAGCAGGGCGAGGTTGAAGCCGGAAAGGCTGTTGTTCTCGACGCTCAGCAGGCTGTCCGCGAATGTGAAATCTGGACGGAGCTGGAAATTGAAACTGCTGGAGTTTCCGCTCAGCAGGAAGCCAAAGTGGTAGGCACTGTAGTCGAATTTGGCCAGGTTCTGCTTGGCCGTCTGGGCATGGGCTCCCCATCCGCATAGCAGGACGATGCCCGTCACGGCAACCTTCCGGAGGAAAGGGGGGAGTGGGGTCTTCATGGGATCCAAAATCCAACGCGTCTCGGGAGACGAAATTGCAGCAGCCCTGTCATGAGCGCAAGAACCCGCCCATGAGGGTTGCGAACAAGGCGCATGAGGCGGCCGTCGCGACCAGGAGAATCAGGCTCGCCGTCACGTGCCAGCGGGGGTCGAATTGGAAGCGCAGGCTTTCTTTGGCTCGCTCCAGGGCCGTCTCTCGGTCGAGGGCGGCCAATTGGGGGTCTTGTTCCTGCAAGGCGGCATAGGCCGCTTCGGCACCGAGGGAGCGCTCGATGAACCGTTCCCGCTCGAGTTTTCTGAGGGCCGTCTGTTCGGACGCCACGCCGTGATGGAAGGCCCCGACGCTCAGGGCGGCGGCGAAAGCGTACAAGACGGCGCCTTTGAGGTTTTGCTTGAATCGAATTCCGAAGTCTGCGCCTCGATCGGACTGGAAGTCCGAGAGGAAGGAGAGGGCCAACAGGATGCCGAAGTTCAACAGGGAGCCAACAGCAATGGCCGTCTCGAACGCCATCTGCCCCGTGATGCCGAGGCGGACGCTCCACCAGAGGACGATTCCCGAGGCGGGAAGGAACCAAGCGGTCCGGGCGAGGCCCTTCACGTCAGCCGTTCATCGTGATCAGGAATTCCTCATTGGAATCGGTCCGGCTCAAGCGGTCCTTGAGGAATTCCATCGCTTCGATGGGATTCATGTCGGCCAAATGACGGCGCAAGACCCGGATGCGCTGGAGCATCTGCGGGTGGATGAGCTCGTCGTCCCGGCGCGTGCTGGAGCCGAGGATGTCGATGGCCGGGTAGATGCCGCGATTGGCAATCCGGCGGTCGAGCTGGAGCTCCATGTTGCCGGTTCCCTTGAATTCCTCGAAAATGACCTCGTCCATTTTGGAGCCGGTCTCCACGAGGGCCGTGGCGATGATGCTGAGCGACCCTCCGTTTTCGATGTTCCGGGCCGCACCGAAGAAGCGCTTGGGCTTCTGCAGGGCGTTCGATTCCACACCGCCGGAGAGCACCTTGCCGGAGCCGGGGGCCACGGTGTTGTAAGCGCGGGCCAGACGGGTGATGGAGTCGAGTAGGATGCAGACGTCGTGTCCACACTCGACCATGCGGCGGGCCTTCTCGAGGACGATCTCGGCAATTTTCACATGGCGGTCAGCGGGCTCGTCGAAGGTGGAGGCGATGACCTCGGCATTGACACTCCGTTTCATGTCCGTCACCTCCTCAGGACGCTCGTCGATGAGCAGGATGATCAGGTACGTCTCGGGGTGGTTCTCGGCAATGGCGTTGGCGACATCCTTCAGCAATGTCGTCTTGCCGGCTTTCGGCGGGGAGACAATCATGCCGCGCTGTCCCTTTCCAATGGGGGAGAAGAGGTCGATGACCCGCGTGGACAGATTGTTGCCCTTGCCGGCCAGATTGAAGGCCTCTTGCGGGAAGAGGGCAGTCAGGTATTTGAACGGCACGCGGTCGCGCACCCAGGAGGGATCGCGGCCATTGACCTTGAGCACTTCCACCATCGGGTAGTACTTGTCTCCCTTGCGCGGAGGACGGATGGAGCAGACGACATTGTCGCCCGTCTGTAGACCGGCCGCCTTGATCTGGCGGTTGCTGACGTAGACATCGTCCGGGCTGTTCAGGTAGTTGTAGTCGGCGCTGCGCAGGTAACCAAACCCTTCCGGCATCACTTCGAGGACACCCTCAGCTTGGGCGATGCCGTCGAAATTGAAGCCGTGCTCCTCCGGTTCGCTGAGACGGTCTCGGTCATTGCGGTCGCGGCGGTTGTTTCGGTCATTGCGGTCATTGCGGTCATTGCGGTCGCGGCGGTTGTTGCGTTCATTGCGGTCGCCGCGGTCCCGACGGTCTCCATCGCGTCCCTTGCGGTCGTTCCGGTCACCGCGGTCGTCGCGGCCCTTGCGGTCGCCGTCTTTGCGGTCGCCGTCTTTGCGGTCGCCGTCTTTGCGGTCGCCGTCTTTGCGGTCGCCGTCCTTCTGGTCCTTGTCCTTCTGACCATCGCGATCGCGGCGGTTGTTTCGGTCCTCGCGGCCCTTTCCGTCTCCGGAACCGTCCTCGTTGGAACGGGCGTCCTTCTTGGCGGCGGCACGCTGGCGGCCGCGGCCTTTGGGCGTGTCGCTTCCACTGTCAGCGCCTCCTTCAGCCGCAGCTTCTGGTTTGGCGTCGGCTTTCTTGGCCCCGGAGGCCGAAGTGTTGACGGCCTGTTCGTCGAGAATGGCGTAGACGAGCTCCTGTTTCTTGAGCTTGTCGACACGGGCGATGTTGAGCTCCTTGGCGATGTCCCGGAGCTCGGCAACCTTTCGGCTGTTCAGGTCAATGATGTCGTACATGTGGGGTTCCCACCGAAGTGGGCGAAGTTTCAATTCTGTATCCCGGAGGAAGGATCCAATTGGAATCCGATGCACCCAAGGTGCACCACAAGTTTACGACATCTTTTCCGGAGTCAGGCCCATCACCGTGCACCAAGTTCCACGACTTCCGGGCGGAGGAGCCGTCCTTGCTCAATGTCGAAGCGCAACAGGGTCCGCACGCGATGGAATCCTTGCTTTCCGGCAGCTCCCGGATTGAGATAGAGCCCGCCCCAGCTGGGATCCTTCTTGACCATTAGCAGATGGCTGTGGCCGCAGACGAAGAGTCCGGGCCGATGCTGGTCGAGGCCGCGGCGGATGCCATTCGCGTAACGCCCAGGCCGCCCTCCGATGTGGGTCATCCAGATGGCGAAGCCTTCGCGCTCGACGTGATGGTGCTCCGGGAATTCCCGGCGGATGAGCTGGTCGTCAATGTTGCCGTGGACGGCGAGGAGGGGTGCAACGTCGGCCAAGGCATCGGTCACAGCGAGACTGCCGATGTCCCCGGCATGCCAGATTTCGTCGCATTCCTTCAGATGATGCAGGATGCGGTCGTCCATGTGTCCATGGGTGTCGCTGATGAGTCCAATCCGCACAGGTGCAAGTTGGCCACGGATGTGCGATTGGCCCCATCTTGGCGTTTCGGATGGGAGAGATGGACAAACTGATGAGACAGACCGCGGTACAATGGGGGCTCACGCTCCTTTTCGCGATGACCTCTCTCATGCTCTTGGCCCAGCCGGCCGGTCTACACACCGAGAGCAAAAAGGCCGCCAAAGCGTACCGGAAGGCGATGGACTCGGCCAAGGCGTCGCTGGCCCCTGGAGCGGACCGCACCACGCTCGAAGCGGAATTCGAATCCGAATTGATGAAGGCGCTCGATCTCGATCCGGAGTTTGCCGAGGCCGAACGGATGCTCGCCGCACTCCGGTTCCAGCAGGGCGCCTACGAGGAAGCCCGGGATCGCCATGCCCATGTCCTCGAGCGCCACGGTGCTCGGTGGATCCGCGACCATTTTGGATGGTCTGAGGCCGCTCGCCATGCGCTGGACCCGGAGGGAATGATGGACGCGATGAACGCCATGCGCGCCGTCCCGGGGGTGTTGGAAGGACCGGACACCACGCGCATTCTCAGAATGCTGGCCGATGCGGCCTTCATGCGCGAGGCCCTGGCCCATCCAAAGGACTGCGACGTGGACCGATTGCCGCCTCCCGTGTCCACCGGCGAAGACGAATATTTTCCGGGCCTCTGGCTGGCCGGGGACGGGCTGATTTTCACCCGGAGGGTCATCGATGCCCGCTGGCAGCAAGGCCAGGAGGATCTGTTCGTTGCCCACAAGGAGGAGGGAGGTTGGTCCATTCCGCAGCCCCTTTACGGGCTGAACACGCTGGACAATGAAGGCGCGGCGTCCCTGTCCGGACAGGGGGCGAGCCTCTGCTTCACAATGTGCCGGGAGGCGGATCCCCCGGGGCAGGGCGCGCACAAAGGCAGCTGCGATTTGTATGCGGCCCGCAGGACCTCCGGCGGCAACTGGGGCCGCCCGGTCAACCTCGAAGGACTCAACACATCGGGGTGGGAGAGCCAACCTTGCCTGAGTCCCGATGGCCGAACCATCCATTTCACCCGGGGACGCGGGCGCCCCGGCAACCGGCAACACGACCTTTTCGTGGCGGAATTGGACGAAACCGGTCGCTGGGGTCGGGCCGTTCGACTTCCGGAGACCATCAACACCCCGGGTCAGGAAATGCGGCCCTTCCTGCACCCGGATGGGCGCCACCTCTATTTCGCCTCGGACGGCCATCCCGGAATGGGCGGGTTGGATCTGTTTGTCTGCACTCTCCAGAAAGACGGCACCTGGGGCGAGCCTCTCAACCTCGGATGGCCGTTGAACACGCCAGATGACGAGAGCGGTCTGGTCGTGTCCTCCGACGGGCGGACGGGCTACCTGAGCCGCGAAGTCGAGGGACAACTGGACCTCCATGTCTTCCAGCTCTCGGAGGAGGGGGCGGCAGACCCCACCGGCTCCATGGAGGGCCAGCTCCTGTCCACCGACGGGACCGCCATTTCGCTCGGGAGGGTGTCCCTCATCGATGCCATGACGGGGGCCGCCTTTGCCTCCGGTCAGTGTGACCTCTCCGGGGCCTACCATGTGCCTGTTCCTCTGGACCGCACCTTCGTCGTGCAGGCTGAGGCGCCTGGACATCTGCTGCGTTCCGACAGGATCGAGGGCGGAACCTTGGAGGGCCGAACGCGTCGGGACATCGAACTGCAACCGCTGGATGTCGAGGCAGAGGTGGTGTTGCGCAACGTGTTCTTCGAATCCGGTAGCGCCCAGCTCGAGCCGTCCTCCTATCCCGAGCTTCGTCAGGTGGCCGGTTGGCTCGTCCGGAATCCAGGGGTCCACCTCGAAGTGGGAGGCCACACCGACGATGTGGGGCCTGCTTCGGACAACCGTGCCCTGTCCCTTGCCCGAGCCCAATCGGTGGTGTCCTTTCTGACCGTTTCCGGAGCGGATCCGGTTCAATTGGGCGCCGCTGGCTTCGGGCAGGATCGCCCTGCGGTCCAGGGCCAAACGGAAGAGGCCCGACGACAGAATCGCCGGACCTCTCTCCGTGTGGTGTCCGTGGACTGAAAATCAGTGCACCATCATCGGGCTCGCTCCCGTGGCGGTCCAAACCGTGTAGCGTCCAGGCGCCCACCCTTCGATGTTCATTTGGAAGCGCAGGGTTTCCACCTGTCCTTCGTGGACGATGCGGCCCGCGAGGTCGCGGACAACGAGCGGCCCGCGAAGGGCACCGTCGGTGACGCTGATGTCCACCTGTCCCCGGGCGGGAATCGGCCGGATCAGAACGGGCTCGACCACGGGGCTTGGCACGCTGGCCGGGTCCGAGGTGCTGAACTCCTTGATGATGTTGGGTGGGGACCCCGGGTAGGAGGTGCCGTTGAAGGCGAGGTAAAAGGCCCCGGTATAGGGGTTCACAGCAATGTCCCGGATGCGCTGACCGAACGAGCCGAAGTAGGCCTCATCGTCCACCACGGCGGTCCCGTCCTCCGACATCTCCATCACGATGAGGCGGCCGGGAAGGGGATCGTTAAACCCACTCATCACACCCATCATGATTTTGCCCTGGAACTCGGGAATGGCTTCGTGGGTGTAGTACTCGAGCCCGTTGAGGGCAATGCAGGGGGTCCACGCCTTGAGCGGCTCCATGACGTTCCATTCTTCGCAGAATGCTTGCTCAGACGGGGTGTTGCAGGCACCCTGGACATCGGGCCACCCGTAGTTCCGTCCGGGCTCGACAAGGTTGAACTCATCGTCCTGATTCTGGCCATGTTCGGAAGCGTAGATACGGAGGTTCGGCCCGATGCAGAGGCCCTGTGCGTTCCGGTTGCCCCAGGTGTAGACGTAGCTGTCGCCAAAGGGGTTGTCCTCGGGAATCGTACCGTCCGGGTTAATGCGGAGAATCTTGCCGTTGAGGCTGCCGAGGTCCTGGCTGTTGTCCGGCTCAGCGGCATCTCCGGTGGTCATCAGGAGCTTGTTGCCCGGCATCCAGAGGAGGCGGCTGCCATTGTGGATTTGGGCGCCCGGCAGGGTGAGCAGTTCTTCCTCATTGACGAGCTCGGTGCCATTCCATTCAAACACGCTCAAGTGCTCGGACACGTTGAATTGTCCATTGCAATACACGACCCACACGCGGGGGTCCTCGGGGAAATCCGGGTGGAGCACCATGCCGAGTAGACCGGGCTCGCCCGAACCGTTGAAGGTGACGTTGAGGTCGAGGACGGTGGTGTACTCACCGGTCAACGGATCGATGCGGATGACGCGCCCTTTGCGTTCGCTGCACCACAGCATGTCGTCACCGCCCCAGGTGATTTCCCAAGGGATTTGACTGTCGTTGACGAGGTCGGTGGCGTAGAGGGTGGTGTTGCCGACCGTGAAGGTGTCCTGGGCCTGGAGGGTGAATCCAAGGAGCAGGAGGGGAAGCAGATGCAATCGTTTCATAGTGCAAGGATAACCCCCACCGGTACAAAGGGTTGCCTTAGGAGTCGCCGGCAATGGCTACGCAGCCGTAGGCGGGCAGTTCACTGTCTTGGACCGCTCCGGCCACGACCTTCGACATCACCTCGATCGCCACCGAAGACGGGGTGGGGTTGATGTAGATCGTGGTGGTCTCGTCGAGGTATTGGCGTTCGATGCGCAGGAGCCCGGTGGGCAGGGCTTCGATGGTGGTCTGGCCATAAAGCAGGCTCATGCGGGAGCGGCGCAGCCGGTTCCACTCGGCCACATGGGCCCGCGTGTTCGCCTCATCCGCGTCGAGTGCATCGAAGCGAACCATCCGGCGGTTATCGGGGTCATTGCCGCCCACATCGGCGTACTCATCTCCCTGGTAGAGGCAGGGCACGCCGGGCATGGACAGGTTGAACGCCGTAAGCATCCGCATGGCGTGGTGTCCCCGCATCCCATCCCGGTCGATCTGACGCGTCCACCCAGCGAGCTTGTGGTCTTCTTCCCACCGCACGGTGCCTTCGGCGAGCGAAGCGAACCGAGGCCGGTCCTGGTTGCCAGTGATCGTTCCCATGAGGTGATGGGCGCCATAGGTATCGAGGCCTTCTTGGGCCACCCGGACGAGGTCCTCCACGCCGGCGTCATCTTTGCCGAAGGCGACGATGGCCTTGTCGTACAGGTTGAAGTCAAACTGGGCATCGAGCATGCCGGTGCCGAGGTAACTCGAGATCAGGTCGGCACTGCCATAGGTCTCCCCAATCTGGAAGATGCGCCGACCGGAATCTGCCGTCAATTCCTTGACCTTTTCGGTGAGCCGCCGCCAGAAGACCAGGGGGATGTGCTTGGTGGCGTCATGACGGAATCCATCGATGCCGGAGTTCGCCACCCACCAGGCGGCGCTGTCCGTCATGGCCTCGTAGACTTCGGGAATCCGGAGGTCAAGGGTCGGCATGAAGGTGTCGAACCAGGTGGTGAGGCGCTCATCGTCCCACAGCTGGGTGTTTTCCCTCCCGTCGGGCAAGTACAGGGAGGTTGCCCAATCCGGGTGTTCCGCGTAAAGGGGGTGCTCCTCATGGACGTGGTTGGCCACGTAGTCGAGGATGAAGTTCATGTCCGCCTCGTGGGCGGCGTCCACAAGTCCATCGAATTCAGCCCGGGTACCGAAGCGGGGATCCAATTCGGTGTTGGAGATGGGCCAATAGCCGTGATATCCGCTGAACCGGCTCGTCACCTCGGTGCTGGGGTCCTGCCAGTAACCGCAGGCCCCGTCGGGGTTCCGCGTGAGGGGAGACACCCAGAGCGCCGTGACACCGAGGTCTTCAAAATAGCCCTCGTTCAAGGCGTCATGGATGCCGACTAGGTCTCCTCCATGGTCATTGGCTCGGGGGTGGATGGCGGGGTCGTCCACGGGGCGGTCGTTGTCCGGGTTTCCGTTTCGGAAGCGGTCGACCATCATGAAGTAGAGAATTTGGGACTCCCAGTCCTCCCGGACCAACTGGGCGGGATCCATGACCGGGAGGCCGTTCATCAAGGGGATTCGAACTTCCGCACTGGGTGCGCCATCGCCCGTGGCCCAAAGGCGCAGGTCCGACCGTCCGGCACCATAGGCGGCTGCGGGAATGCGCACGAGACCGGACCCGTTTTCGCCGAGCAGGCTGGAGGTGTAGAGTTGATTTTCCCACCAGGCCCAGACGCGGGCTCCCGGGGTGCCGGTCAGTCGAACATCGTGCACCTGATTGCCTCCGAATCCAATGGCCGCCAGGTCCACTTGACCAGTTTGTCCTTTGACAGTCAGGAGTGAGTTGAATCCGCCGAAGCCATTGTCCACCAGGTCCGGATTGACCGGATCAGGCATTTCCTCGCCGTCTACAATGAGCTGGTACGCATGCTTGCCGGACCCGAGGATCAGGTCAATGGACCACGTCCCGTTCTGGTTCCGGGTCAAAGGGTGGCTGGTTCGGGACCATCCGTTGAAAGCACCCATGATGCGGACCTCCTCGTGCTCTCGGTAATCCATGGGCATCGTGTACGTGATGCGCTGTTGGGTGGACGCGAGGATGGGCACGTGCTCGCCACGCTCAATACCGCGGATTTCCAGAGCACCGAATCCGTCCTTCGGCTGGCCTTCAATCCAGACGCCAGGTCCTTCTTCGTGCTCCTGAATGGCCAATTCAACCCCGTTGCCCCACGACGGAATCCAGAAAACCTGAAGTCCGGTGGATTCCGGACAGAAATCCGTCAGAGGAATCCATGTGGAGTCCGGGGCGAGCCGCACAGGCATGGCGGTGCCCGGAATCACCGCGTTGGTCGAGGGTCCGGAGCCGGCCTCTGTGGTACATCCAGTGGCGAGGAACACGGTGAAGAGAAGAAGGAAAAGCGGTAGTTTCATGGGGAGCTCAAGATGGAAAACGCCCGGCTGTCCACCGGGCGCTTTCACGATTTCGTTTCAGTCAGAGTCGGATGCGCCTCACTCGCAGATGAGGATGCCCAGGCTGTTGGCCGGTGGCGGACCGGCGAAGGTGTACCCCGGCTTGGTGATGTACCAGCGGACGCCATTTTCCAGCGGCTCTCCGGTGTACGGGGTCTGGTCGATGTTGCTCGGCGTTCCGAGGAAGAAGTCTTCGGGCACGAACGTGAAGGTGAACATGCCGGGCTCGCCCTCGACCGGATTCATGCGCAACTCCGGAACGGATCCAGCATCAAACGGGGTGGAAGTCACGCCGTCATCGCCATATGTGTACAAGGTGAAGGCATCCGTCCGGGCCGTCAGGTGCAGATAGACCTCGGAGAGGTTCTGCAGGTCCGGGTTGGTCTCCTGGTTGTTGTCGTAGGTGAACGTCACGAAGTCGTCCCCTTCCCGGATTTCAGGGAAGATGCACATGCGGCCATTGCAGAGTTGGGGCACGATGCCCACGGAGAGGTCCTCCGTCTTGGCTTCGCCACCGAATTCCTCTTGGTAGGAATAGCCGTTGTCCAGCTTGGCCAGGCAGGAAATGCCGCGGGAGAAGAAGGTCGGACCGTCCACACCGAAGTACTCGGTCGGAACGAATGTGAAGCTGTACAGCTTTTCGCTCACCTTGGTCATGACCTGGTGGTCGTCGCTGTCGCCCCAGTCCCCGTTTCCAGCAACGGGAGCGGACGGATTCCAGATCCACAGATAGACGTCCTCGTCGGGATAGGTGTCGAGCATGTCACTTAGACGCTGTTCTTGACATTGGGTCAGATCAATGTACAGGGTGACTTCAGCCTCGGCGGCCGTGGGCGAGGGAAGGACATAGGCCGCTTGGCCGAGCAGACCGAGGGGCAAGCCGGCGCACAGGACCAGCAGAAGAGAATTCAGGCGGTTCATTGCGGGATGCGGTTGAAGGTGAAGGTGTAGATGACCGTCTCGAGATAGGCGCCGCCCTCGCCACAGCTCCGGCGGTATTCGATGGCCATCTGATCATCGTAGGGGCGCACGGTGGTGCCGAGGTTGTACTGGAGCGTATCGCCCTCTCCCATGAGCTGGAGGAAGGTCGGGAAGGCCGGGTCATCAAAGGACCACATTCCGCCTTGACCGAAGTACTCGCGGCCGATTTCCTGAACGATGTCGTAAGAGTCATCATCGTTGAAGGTGAGGCTCATTGGCATGACGCCGTCCTGGATGTAGAGGTGGCTTAGATCGCGGGTCTGCTTCAGCGGGTTGTTGAGGTCCTGTTGGGTGAAGGAGGCGAGCTCCCACTTTCCAAGGAAACCGGCCCGCTTGTCGATGGGGTCCCCGAGTTCACCGGTGATTTCCCGCTTGCACCCGGTCACCGCGAGGGCCAGGACCAGAAAGGGGAGGAGAAGGTGTTGAAGTTTCATGGTGGTCAATGCTGTGGGGTTCAGAGGCATCCGCCTTCGTCATTGAGAATGAACCCCGCTGCCGTGGTCGAGGAGTTCGGGAATTGGAGCAGGGAGCCGGGGCAATCCCATGGGGCATCGCGGACGGTCTCGTCTTCGCCCATCACCCCGCGGAGCTTGGCCTGGTCAAGTTCCCACCCTTCGCACAGGGTCTCTTTCCGGTACTCCTCGCGGGCCGCTGCGAGCACGGCAGCGGCGTCAGAAGCGGGGTCGAGGTCGTTCAGATCCTCACCGAAGGCCCGGTCGCGGATGGCGTTGATGTCGGCGATCGCCGTGGACAGGTCGCCACCGTTCTGGGCCACGCACATGGCGCGGAGGAGGTTGAGACCGGTCAAGTGGACGATGGGCACGTTGAAGAATTGCTTGTCGTCGAAGCGGGTCACTTTGTGTGTCACGCCGTCACTGTTGATCCAATTGCCGCGGTCATCGGCGGCATTCAAAGAGAACAGGTTGACGATGTCCTCGCTGAAGGTGAGCTGCGGGTTGATGTTGTTGTCCTGGCGGAAGTTGTCCCGGAAGGCATAGCTCCGGTCATTGAGCAAGCTGTCCCCGTCCACGGCGAAGTAGCCGCCGATGATGCCGAACACGGTTTCAGGGTTGATCAGGTCTCCGGCCAATACGCTGTCGCTTCTGGCCTCGAAGCGGTCGAGGTCGTCGTCGAGCTGGAAGAGTCCGCTGTTCATGACGCGCTCGGCCTCGGCTTGGGACGCTGCCCAATCCTGACGCAGGAAATGGATGTGGGCGAGGAATCCGCTCGCGGCCATGCTGGAGGCATAGGGGCCGTTCTCCTGGGGCAGGTTGTCCCGGGCGAATTCGAGGTCGGCGATGACCTGGGCGTAGACCTCACCGACCGTGGCGCGCGGCGTGGGGGGCTCGACGGCGTCGAGGCGGAGTGGCACACCGAGGTGGCTGTTGTCCGCGGTGTAGCCGTACGGGTAGCCCCACATCTTCACGAGGTACCAGTGGCAAACGGCCCGGACAAACCGGGACTCGGCTTCCAACCGCAGCGCAGTGGCGTCGTCCAGTCCTTCGACCAGGTCAAAGCTCTCGACCACCACATTGGCGCGGTAGATGGCGTAATAGAAGTCCGTGTACAGCCCGCCGGTTGTCGGGGTGAAGAAATTGGTCTCCCGGTTCCAGACGGCAGTGTAGTCGAGGCTGGAGTAAGGGCGGGCCATGTTGTTGGTGAGCAGCTCCGCAATGCTCTGCTGGCGTCCATTGAGGACGTTGGCGAGCACGTCGTAGTTGGAGTTCAGCATCCGCTGGAGGTCGTCCGCGGTGTTGATGGCGTCCTCGGCGAGAATCACGTCACCGGGCTCGAATTCGAGCTGCTTGTCGCAGCCTGTGACGAGGAGCCCGAGGGACAGGGCCAATGCGGCGATCCGCAAGGAAGGGGTGTTGAAACGCTTCATCGTGGATCAGAATTGGAGGTTGACACCGAGGGTGAAGGCCCGCTCCTGGGGAGGCGTGAGGTAGGTCACGTTCGGGCTCATGTTGCGGTCCTGTGCGTTTTCGAAGTCGCGGACGACTTCCGGATCGAGGCCGGGGAAGTTGGTGATGGTGAAGAGGTTGGTCACGCTGGCGTTGATTCGCAGGTTCCGGACGGCGTGCGGTCCTTCGCCGATGACGGGGATGGTGTAACCGAGGGTGAGGTTGCGCAGGCGGAGGTAGCTGGCGTCGAAGACGAACAAGCTGGTGTTCCACCACGGGAATCCGCTGGGCAATCCGTACGTGGTCTCGTCGAGTGTCAAGCGTGGGAAGGTGGCCTCATCGCCCGGCTGGCGCCAGCGGTCGAGGATCTCGGTCCGCATGTTCCAGCTGGTCACCACACCGAGTTGGCGCTTGGAGGAGCTGTCGAAGATTTTGGCGCCGTAGCTGAAGGTGGCGAGGGCACGCAGGTCCCAGCGCTTGTAGCGGAAGGTGTTGGTCATGCCGCCCACGAAATCCGGCAGGCCGTCGCCCACATACTTGCGCTCGTTGTTGTCGTAGTCGAAGGTCTCGTTGCCGGCGCGGTCGAGGTAGACCGGCAGGCCCGTCTCGCTGTCCACGTGGCTGAACTCCATCAGGTAGAAGCTGCCGACAGGGCTGCCCGGAATGACGCGGCTGTCGTTGGTGCCGCCACTCACAGCATCCGGCGTGTAGTTGCCGATGTCTTCCAGTTCGTTGTAGTTCCGAGCGAAATTGAGCTCGGTGGTCCACTGGAACTCGCCAATGAGGTTGCGGCTCTTCACGGAAAACTCCACACCGCGGTTGAGGATGGTGGCCACGTTGTCCCACCGGTTCGTGAAGCCCGTGCTTGGCGGGGTAGAGACGTTCATGATGACGTCCTTGGACCGCTTGTTGTAGTAGGCAATCTCGGTCGTGACGCGGTCGTTCCACAGGCCAATCTCGATGCTCGCGTCCACCGTGCGGCTGGTCTCCCAACGGAGGTTGGGGTTGGCCGGCTGGAGCGGGAAGAGGATGGGCTGCCCATTGTATAGGATGCCGTTATCGGCGGCGCTGTACGTGCCGAAACGAGCGTAATCGGGAAGGGCGGCGTTTCCAGTGCGCCCCCAGCTCGTGCGGGCCTTCAGAAAGCTGAGCTGGCCACTTTCAAACCAAGGCTCGTCGCTGATGACCCAGCCGGCGCTCAGGGAGGGGAAGAAGCCGTAGCGGTAGTTCCGTCCGAAGCGGCTGGAACCGTCCACCCTGGCCGTGCCCTGGAAGAAGTAGCGGTCCTTCAGCATGTAGTTGGCACGGCCGAAGTAGGAGAGGAAGCTGTGCTGGGACGGGTTGTTGACCGTGGTCTGGCCATTGGCCACCTCCAACAGGCTGTCGTTCTCGAAGATGGGACCGGTCACATCGCCGAAGCCGATGCCGTATCCGTAGCTGTCCGTGCGTTGGAATTCTGAACCGGCCAGCAGGCTCAATTGGCTGAATTCCGTCAGGTCCATCTTATAGTCGGCCGTCAGGCTGTAGTTCCAGTTCAGCACGTAGTTGGCGTAGCGGTTGGCGTTGCCCAGTTCACTCGTGATGAAGATGCTCGGTGGGTTGTAGATGTCTTCCCGGACGTGCATGTAGTCGAATCCACCAGAACCTTTGATGAAGAGCTTGTCGATGGGGGTCAGGATGATGCTCGCGTTGTTGATGGAGCGGTCCTCGGTGGTGACCCAAGTCTTGCTCTCGCGCACGGCAACCGGATTCTTCGTTCCACCCCATTCGTCCTGATAGAGGTAATAATCCCCGGGCATTGACTGGATGGTGCCGTCGGCGTTGAACAGGGTATCGGTGCGGTAAACAGGATAATAGGGCAGGGCATTGGACATCGCGTCACCGAGGCCACCAGACCAGGCCGCATCGATGCGGTTGTTGATGCCACGACTGAGGCTGGAAGACAACATGACCTTGAGCCAGTCGGTCGGGGCATAATCGCCGTTGAGACGACCGCTCACGCGCTCGTAACTGTTGCCAATGAGATAGCTGCCGTTGTCGTCATAGCTGACACCGGCGTACAGGCTGTGCTTGTCGCCGCCGCTGCGGGCACCGAAGCTGTAGTTGTGCTTGACGCCCATGCCGACGGTCTCGTTGACCCAATCGGTGTCGGTCATCATGGCCTGCTCGAAGGCGGCCTTGCGGGCTTCCGGGCTGTCGCCGGCGGAGGTGAATCCGGGGAGCCAGACATAGCCGGTGCCCCCGTCGTTCTCCCAGGCCTCCTGGCGCAGGGTCAGGTATAGCTCCGTGTTCAGCATGTTGGGCAAGGAGGCGGGGGTGGAGAGGCCCATCGATGAGCTGAACTCGTAGCTCGTGCCGGTCTTGCCGCGCTTGGTGGTGATGAGGATGACCCCGTTGGCGCCGCGGGAGCCGTAGATGCCGGTCGCAGCCGCATCCTTCAGAATCTCCACCGACTCGATGTCGTTGGGGTTGATCGTGGCGAGCGGGTTGTTGTTCATGGCTCCGCTGTTGCCGCGCAGGAAGTAATTCTGCGTAATCGGAATGCCGTCCACCACGTAGAGCGGGTCGCCGGCGGCGGACACAGAAGCCACACCCCGGACCCGGATCAGGCTGCCCGCACCGGCCACACCGGAACTTTGGGAGACATGGACACCGGCGGCCTGACCTTGAAGGGCGGCTTCAAAACTGGGGGTGCGGACGGCCGTGATTTGCTTGGAGTCGATCTGGGCGATGGAGCCCGTCACCTCCTTCTTTCGCTGCACGCCGTAGCCGACGACCACCACGTCGTCCATCATGACCGCGTCAGTCTCGAGCTGGACGTTGATCACCTTGGTCTCACCTGCGGCGAGAGTGACCGACCGGTTCGCCTTGAGGTAACCGACGAAGCTGTAGCTGATGCTGTGGGTGCCGGCTCCGAGGGAAAGGGTGTAGCGGCCATCCATGTCGGTGGAGACTCCGCGGGCCCGGCCATTGGCAAGCACGGTGGCTCCGGGAAGGGGTTGGCCATTTTCATCGTTTACCACACCTGAAACGGTCTGGGCCGACAGGGTCGTGGTCAGGAACAATCCGGCAAGGACCGGAAAGATCGATTTGAAGAGGTGCATGAATCGGTTCGATTGGCGGTTCGCCCGAAAGCGACCACGAAAATAGACGCGTAGTGTAGAATGGACACGAAGGTGGAGCCGGGGTTACTCGGCATGAAGCCAATGGGCCGCTTGGCTGCTGTTTTCGGACACGACACGGAGGAGAAGGGGGCCGAAGGGCAATTCGGCTGGAAGACGCAGGGAGACTGCGCCCGGGTCGATGGTCTCGCGATGGCAAATGCGTCCAGTGAGATCGAACACGCGGAGCTCTGCGGCGCCGTCGAGGGGCTGGTCAAAGAAGAGCGAAGCATCTACTCCCGGGTTGGGGGCGATGGTGAATCCAGCTCCTTTCTGGGCTTCTGCGATCGCAAGGATGTTCTCCGGCGTTTCCAAGGCCACGTCTGTCCACAGGTGGTACTCGCCGGGAGCGAAATCGACGGCGGCTTCGAGGTCGGTCACCTGCACGGATTCCCCGGTGAAGTAATCGTACCAGGTGCCGGTGTGCTGGAATCCAGGGGCCATGGACAGGTTGGTCACCTGGAAGTTGCCCGCCACGACGACATTCATGTCGTTTCCGTTGAGGTGGAGGCGCTTCCCGTAGCCCCAAACGTCCCAGTTGAAGTCGGTCGTCTGGAACACGGCATGGTCCCGCTTGAGACCGGACAGGGCCGCCATCACTTGGTACACCCGATAGCGGGCGGCCGCATCCTGGTAATCCCAGCGGACGGGCTTGGCGTCCACGCGGCAGTCCTCGGAGACCGTCACTCCGTCGCTGCAGGTGTTGATGCTGTAGTCATACCCGAGTTCCCCGAACTGCCAGATCATCTTGGGGCCAGGCAGAGGCAGGTTGAAGCAGGCAGTCAGTTCCATGCGGGCCAGCGCCGTCTCCAACTCGGAGGCATCATAGCCTCCATTGCTGTTGCCGTACAGGACATTCTTGTACATCAGCCGCTCCTCGTCGTGGCTTTCCGCATAGCTCACCGAGCGGGGATGATTCCAACCGCGCTCCTGCCAGCTGGCCCAGGCGAGGTTCGAACTGTAGCCCATGGCGGCCTCCTGGTAATCGTGGGTCACGTTGGCCCACGTCATGAAGCCCATGTCGCTGAGGGCCTTCTCTTCGTTGTTGTCGGTCCAGTGCTCGAGGATCATGTAGAAGCCAGGGTCCTGATTCCAGACATGGTTGCCGTACTCTTCCCAGAGGTCGATGCGGTCTTGGTCATAGCCACCGCCGGTGGCATTCCAGGTGAAGCCCTGCGACAGATCCCAGCGGTAGCCGTCCACGTGGAATTCCTCCCGCCAGAAGTCCATGACGCGCTTGGTGAAGTCCTGCGTGGCTTGGGCTTGGTGGTCGTAATCGAAGAAGAAGCTGAAGCTGTTGGCCGGGGGCTGGACGTTGAAGAACGGGTTGGTCAGGGAGGGAGCATTGCCCTGCCACCACATCAGAATCTGGGGATTCGGCCAATCGCTGTGGTTGAGCACCATATCGAGGATGACGGCGATGCCACGCTCGTGGCAGGCATCGACAAGCTCCTTGAACTTGTCCTTGGGGCCGTAGGCTTTGTCCACGGCGAAGTAGAAGGAAGGGTTGTAGCCCCAGCTGTCATTGCCATTGAACTCGTTGATGGGCATGAGCTCGAGGGCGGTGATGTTGAGCGAGCTCAAATAATCCAAAGTGTCGAGGATGAATTGGAAGGTGCGTTCCTCGCTGAAGTCCCGGACGAGCAACTCGTAAATCACGAGGTTCTCCTGCGCTGGGCGCTCGAAGTCGCCATCGGTCCACTCGAATTCCGGTCCGCCCGTCTTGAAGACGCTGACCGGGGCCTGATTGGTCAATCCCACCGGGTAATCAATCAGGAACGGATACGTCGATTCGGGAATCCAATTGTCGTTCCAGTAATCGAGTTGCTTCTCGGCGTAGGGGTCGGGGAAGCGGTCGTCATTGGGCATGACGTGGTACTGGTAGCGGTACTCCTGGTTGGGGTTGATACCGGTAAGCTCAATCCAGAACCGCTGGCCATCAGGGGTCACATTCATCATGAAGTCCTCCTGGATGGCCCAGTTGGTGAGATCCCCAATGAAGAACACGTGACTCTTCCCCGGGGCGAAGAGCTGCAAGACCATGGACGTGCCGTCAGCGGATGGGTTGAGTCCATCCACCGTACCGGCGGGAGCTGCGGCCACAGTGGGGCTGTCCGGCAGGACAATCAAATCCACTTCGGCGGAAGCCGTTTCCGTGCCGTTGTCGGCGGAGAAGACAATGGTGGAGGTGCCGGCTTCGGTCGGGGTGAAGTCGAAATCGAGTTGGGTGGCGTTCAACGCTTCAGCCAGAACATCTCCGTTTAGGGTCAAGGTCAGGTGGGCCGATTCGGTGGCCGTTGCGGACAGGGGCACCGCGTTGCCGGCGACCACCAGTGCACTGGATTCCTGCGGTTGCAGAAACACGGCTTCAAACCCGCCGGTGCTCAAAGGAAGGAAGATGTCGCTTCCGTCGGTGTCCCGTCCGACGAGAGATCCCGTTCCATTGCGGAAGACCATGGCGAGCTGCTCCGCCTCGACTCCGGTTCCGATGCCGTAGAAGTCGGCCAACGTCTGGCCTCCGAAATCGTAACTCCACAGGTCGGTGCCTTCATAGTCCATGACCCACTGCGGGTCGGTACTGGCCCAAGGCATGTTGACGTATTGCCAATCGGTCGGTGTCGAGCTCTGGGACGTGATCAGTCCGGTGTGGATGTAGACGGGAATGGTGCCTTGCAATTCACCGTTGCCTTCCGTGGCGTCGTAATAGAGGGTGACCTGGTCGTCGATGGAGGGGAAGGGAGGATCGGTCCAGACGACTTGAGCCTGGACGAGAAGGGGCAGACAGAATGAAAGAAGAAGCAATGCTGGACGCATGGCGGCAGAATCAGAGTGCATGAAGATGTCGTAGGTGTCAAAAATACACCTCAGTCGGACCTCCTAAAGGTGAACAGCTGCGCAGGCTTGTGCAATACGCCCTCCTGCTTCTCATCGAGGGGCACGATACACGGCATCTTCTTCACGTTCTTCCTGAAGTTCCGCTTGTCCAGCGTCCTGTTGAGGATGATCTCGTACAGTCTTTGGAGCTGACCGAGGGTGAATTTCTCGGGAAGCAACTCGTAGACAAGTTGATGGTGCGCAGCATCCTCCCTGATCTTGAGCAGGGCGGCATCGACAATCTGGTTGTGGTCGAAGGCCAGACGGGGCAAATCTTGGAGAGGACACCATTCGGCCCGGCTGGCGAAACTGCTGGGCTTCGGCCGATAATTCTCCATGGCCACGAGGCTGTAATAGCCGATGGTCACCACCCGACGGTCAGGGTAGGGGCGCATCCGCCGCAGCCAATCTTGGTCCTTCTCGTCCGCCACACGGCCCGGATCACCAAAGGCCCGGAATTGCTTCAGATAAATGCCCTCAAGAGAGGTCAGGGTAGAGAGAATGCGGGTCGCGGCCTCATCGAGTTCTTCTTGAGGAAGGACCAGGTCGCCTGGCACGGCCATGTGGAATCGGTCCGATTCCATGTCCTCTCCCGGCAGTCCTTGACGGATGAGAAGGACCTGAAGTTGGTGGCCATCGAATCCGAAGACCACGTTGTCGATACTCACGTCGAAAGCCGCGGATTCGACACCCGTGACCGGTTGGTGTGTTTCACGAAGGATCATTGCCTTGGTGTCAAAAGTACACCAATTTCCACAAGGCGCTCGTCGCCGTACCTTCGCGCCCCTGAAGACGATGAACAAGATTCAACGCATTGGAGTGCTGACGAGCGGTGGAGATGCCCCGGGCATGAACGCCGCCATTCGAGCCGTGGTCCGCGCCGCCGTCTTTCACGGCATCGAAGTGACGGGCATCTTCCAGGGCTATGAAGGCCTGATCACGGGCGATCTCAAGCGCCTGCACGCCCGCTCAGTGGCCAAGATTCTCGGCCGGGGCGGCACGATTCTCAAGAGCGCCCGCTGCAACCGGTTTTATGAGCCAGAGGGTCGCGCAAAGGGAGCGGCCGTGCTCCGCAACGGCAACATCGATGCCCTTGTCGTGATCGGGGGCAATGGCACCTTCACGGGCGCCATGAAGCTCGCCGAAGAGCATGGCGTCCGGGTTGTCGGCATTCCTGGGACCATCGACAATGATTTGGCGGGCACGGACTACACCATCGGGTACGACACCGCAACGAATACGGTCGTGGAAGCCGTGGACAAGATCCGGGACACGGCGAGCAGCCACAACCGGTTGTTCTTCGTGGAGGTCATGGGCCGGGACAGCGGGTACATCGCCCTGAAGACCGGCATCGCCACCGGTGCCATCGCCGTCATGACGCCCGAAGCCGGCATGGACATCGACGATCTGATCGGCATCCTGGAACGGGGAGAAGAGTCCAACAAGACGAGCTCCATTGTCATCGTGGCCGAAGGGGACGCCAATGGAGGCGCGATGGAAATTGCCGCCAAGGTTCATTCCCGGTATGATCAATACGACACGCGGGTGACCGTGCTTGGTCACATCCAGCGAGGGGGAGATCCCAGCTGTTTCGATCGGGTGCTGGCCAGCCGGATGGGCGTGGGCGCCGTGGAGGCGTTGCTTGCCGGACAAACTGCCGTGATGGCCGGCATCGTGAACGATGAGGTGGTCTACACCCTGTTCGTGGAAGCCATCAACCGCAAATCAAAAGGGCTCGAAGAGGAACTTCGCGTCGCCCAAATCCTCAGCATTTGAACGCACACCCTGCACCATGACCAAGGTTGCCATCAACGGATTCGGCCGCATCGGCCGGCTCTCCTTCCGCCAGCTCCTGACCAAGGACGGCGTCGAAATCAGTGCCATCAACGACCTGACCAGCGTCGAAACGCTGGCCCATCTCCTCAAGTATGACAGCATCCACGGCCGCTTCCCGGGCGAGGTTCGCGTCGAGGGCGGGCATCTCGTGGTCAATGGCAAGACCATTCATGTCTCCGCTGAGCGTGACCCGTCCGCCTTGCCGTGGGGCGACCTCGGTTGTGACGTGGTCGTGGAGAGCACGGGCGTCTTCCGGGATCCCGAGGGAGCCGGCAAGCATCTGGCCGCCGGTGCCCGCAAGGTGGTCATCTCCGCCCCGGCTAAGGGCGGCGTCAAAACAGTCGTACTCGGTGTGAACGATGACGTTCTGACCTCGGAGGACACCATCCTGTCCAACGCCAGCTGCACCACCAATTGCCTCGCTCCGATGGCCAAGGTGCTCAACAACAGCTTCGGACTCGAGCAGGGCTACATCACGACCATTCACGCCTACACTTCGGACCAGCGGATCCAGGACGCTCCGCACAGCGACCTCCGCCGCGCTCGCGCTGCCGCGATGAGCATGATCCCGACGACGACTGGTGCTGCCGTTGCCGTCGGCCTCGTCCTGCCTGAGTTGAAGGGCAAACTCGACGGCGTGGCCGTGCGCGTTCCCACCCCGACCGGCTCCCTGACCGACCTCGTCGCCACGTTGAGCCGTGAAGTCACCGCCGGAGAGGTCAATGCCGCCATGAAGGCCGCAGCCGATGGCCCGATGAAGGGCATCCTCGAGTACACCGAGGATCCCATCGTCAGTGCGGACATCGTGGGCAATCCGCACAGCAACATCTTCGACGCCGGCATGACCTCCGCCCAGGGCAACATGGTCAAGGTCTTCGGCTGGTACGACAACGAAATGGGCTACTCCGCCCGAGTTGCGGATCTGGTGACGCGCATCGGCTGATCCATGCGCATCCTGATTGCGGACAGCGGGTCGACCAAGTGCGACTGGCAACTGCTCGACGAATCGGGCAAGGAAATCGGGGAGTTCCACACCATGGGATTCAACCCCTATTTCCACACGGCCGACCTGGTGGAGGAGGTGATGGGGGCCAATGCCGACGTCCAGAAAATCGCCTCCGACATCACGCACGTCTTCTTTTACGGAGCGGGAAGCAGCAGTGAGGAACTCTGTGGCATCATCCAGGAAGGCCTCCAGCGCGTCTTCGCCGGGGCCAGCGTGGTCGTCGACCACGACCTTGTGGGCGCCGCTTTCAGCACGTACGATGGACGTCCGGGCATCACGTGCATCATCGGAACAGGCTCGAACAGCTGTCATTTCGATGGCAATGAGGTCCACGAGGAAGTGCCGGCCCTGGCCTATATCCTCGGGGATGAGGCGAGTGGCAGTTGGCACGGCAAGAAGCTCCTTGCCGCGCGGCTCTACCACCGTCTGCCTGCTGAGGTGGCGGCTGACTTTGATGCGACCTACGGGTACTCCAAGTCGGACATCATCGACAAGGTCTACCGGGAGCCGGACCCCAACGTCTTCCTCGCCAGTTTCATGACCTTCATCGGCAAGCACAAGGAGCAGCCCCTGTTCCAGACCTGGCTGAAGGAGGGATTCGGATCGTTCTTGGATGTGCACGTCAAGTGTTTTTCCAATTGGACCTCCGAACCAGTCCACTTCATTGGCAGCGTGGCCTACCACTTCCAAGATGAGCTTCGGGCTGTCTGCGAGGCGGAGGGCATCACGGTGGGGGCCATCATCAAAAAACCGATTGACGGTTTGGCCTCTTACCACCTGAAGCACATTCTGCCAGCCTTGCAGTCCTGAACCATGGCGTTCGAACTCCAAGCCTGTCTCTTCGATCTGGACGGTGTCATCGTGGACACCGCCAAGTACCACTTTACGGCCTGGCAGCGGCTGGCCGAGGAACTGGGCGTGCCGTTTGACCATGCGGACAACGAACAATTGAAGGGCGTGAGCCGCGTGGATTCCCTCGAGTACATCTTGCGCAAGGGCAGCCTCGAACTCGACAACGACACCAAGGTCCGCCTGATGGACCGCAAGAACGACTGGTACCTCGCCCAGGTTGAGGCCATGCAGCCCGACGAGCTGTTCCCCGGTGTTGTGGCCTTCATCGATGAACTCCGGGCCGCCGGGGTCGGCGTCGCGCTGGGGTCGAGCAGCAAGAATGCGCCCCTCATCCTAGACCGTTGCCGCATCGCGGACCGGTTCGATGCCATCATCGACGGCAACAGCATCACCTTCTCCAAGCCCGACCCCGAAGTCTTCTTGAAGGGAGCGGACGCCCTCGGTTCTGAGCCGGACCGCACCGTGGTCTTCGAGGACGCCGTGTCCGGCGTGCAGGCTGCCTTGAATGGCGGTTTCCGTGTGGTCGGCATCGGCGACGCCGAGACCCTCAGCCAAGCGGACTTCATCCTCGACGGCTTCGATGGCTTCACGATGGAAGGCTTGGTCGACCGCCTCTCCTGATTCAACTTCGTCCACCATGGAACGCTATCTCGACATCGACCCCTGGAAAGTGGTGGAGACGGGATTCCACCCCGATCGCCAGCGCAGTTCCGAATCAATCTTCAGCATTGGCAACGGCCGCTTCGGCCAGCGCGCCAACCATGAGGAGGCCTACTCCGGTGATCACCTGCGCGGCAGCTATGTCGGTGGTGTCTACTACCCGGACAAGACCAAGGTCGGCTGGTGGAAGAATGGCTACCCCGAGTATTTCGCCAAGGTGCTCAACGCCCCGGATTGGACCTCCATCCGCGTCCGGGTCAACGGCGAGGAGCTCGACCTGGCCAAGCAGGCGCCCCGCCACTTCCGACGGACCCTCGACATGCACATCGGCCTGCTCACGCGGTCCTTTGAGGTGGACATCGCCGGGTGCATCCTGTCGGTGAAGGCCCAGCGTTTCTGCAGCATGGCAGACGTCGAAACGGCCCATGTGCGCTACGCGATCGATGTCCTGTCCGGTGAGGCCAACCTCGAGATGGAGGCTGAGCTCAACGGCGATGTCCAAAACGAGGACGCCAATTGGGAGGAGCGGTTCTGGGAATTGTTCGACAAGGACGGGGACGCCGAGGGCGGCTACCTGCTCGTGAAGACCCGCAAGACCGGTTTTCAAGTGGGACATGCCTTCCGAGCCACTTGTACCGTGGATGGCCAGCCCGTCGAGGCCCACGCTTCCCCGCTCGATATGGGTCACGCCCTCACCTTTGCCTGCTCGGCATCGGCCGGGGCTTCGGTCCTCATCGATAAGCAGGTGGGGCTGGTCCGCGATTTCGACCACGCTCCGGACACCCTCATCGCTGTGGCCCAGCAAAAGGCGGCTGATGCCGAGGCCAGCGGATGGAACGCAGCCCGTCAAGACCACGCTATGGCGTGGGCGGCCATTTGGGAAGGGGCGGACATCGTCATCGAAGGCGACGACGCAGCCCAACAGGCCATCCGATTCAACGTCTTCCACTTGAACCAGACCTACACCGGGGACGACCCCCGGCTCAATGTCGGTCCCAAGGGATTCACAGGAGAGAAGTACGGCGGTGCGAGCTACTGGGACACGGAGGCCTATTGTCTGCCGTTCTTCCTCGGCACCCATCCCGCCTCGGTTTCCCGACAGTTGCTGGTCTACCGCCGCAACCACCTCGAGCGCGCCATCGAGAACGCCGAGAAGCTCGGTTTCAGCGGGGGAGCCGCACTGTACCCCATGGTCACCATGAATGGGGAGGAGTGCCACAACGAATGGGAGATCACTTTCGAGGAGATCCACCGCAACGGCGCCATGGTGTACGCCATCCACAACTACATCCGCCAGAGCGGGGACGCGGCCTATATGGCGGAAGGCGGATGGGAGGTCGTGCTCGGTGTGGCCCGGTTCTGGGCCCAGCGCGTCAACTGGTCCGAAGCCAAGCAAGCCTGGGTCATGCTGGGCGTGACCGGTCCCAACGAGTACGAGAACAACGTCAACAACAACTGGTACACCAATCGCCTCGCGGCCTGGTGTCTCCAGTACGCGGGAGAAGCATTGGACTGGATGAAGGCCTATGCGTCCGTGGCTCTTGCCGAGCAGAATGCCCGCTGGTCCTTCGACGAGTCGGATGAGCGCGCGCATTGGGAGTCCGTTTCAAACGGCATGTTCTATCCGGCTTTGGAAGGCACACGTGTCTTCCTCCAGCAGGACGGCTTCATGGACAAAGAGCAGCGGATGGCGGACGACCTCGACGATGCCGAACGCCCCATCAACCAGCATTGGAGCTGGGACCGCATCCTCCGTTCGGTCTTCATCAAGCAGGCGGACACCTTGCAAGGATTCTACTTTTTCGAAGACGAATTCGACGATGCCACCCACCGCGAGAACTTTGAGTTCTACGAGCCCCGGACGGTGCACGAGAGCAGCCTGAGTCCCTGCGTCCATGTGGTTCTTGCAGCCAAGCTGGGCATGGAGGAAAAGGCCGTGGAGATGTACCTCCGCACCGCCCGCCTCGACCTGGACGACTACAACCGCGAAGCCTATCAGGGCTTGCACATCACGTCCATGGCCGGCACGTGGATGAGCGTCGTGGAGGGCTTCGGCGGGTACCGCGTGGTGGACGGTGTGCCCCACTTCAAGCCCATGCTGCCCTCGGTCTGGAAGAGCTACAGGTTCAACCTCCACTTTCGCGGCCGACAGCTCCAAGTGGCCGTCACGCCCGAGGGCTGTGACGTGAGTTTGACGTCCGGGGATCCGCTCGACATCGTGGTCGACGGCGAGCCGAGGCGGTTGGGCTGAGCATGATCAGTCGACCCACAGGCTGTTGACGGCTCCCGGTGTGCCGCCCACATTGATCGACGCCGACCACGTCGCCGCGTCCGAAGCGGGACCGAACAGAAGCAGGCGCTCCAACGAGGGGCCTTGCCCATCCGGTGCGCCATCCCAATCACCCGTGTCGCTGTACTCCACGAATTCAACCACGGTGCTGTCGGGTGCGCGGAGGGCCAACAATTCTCCGGAGTTGTTCAGGCCGCCCGTTCCCCAATCAAAGACGGGATACCCCAACCCGGTGAAGGTGATGGGGGCGGTCGTGACCACCACGAATTCCCCGGGCTGCAACCAACTGTTCTCGGGGAAGGTGAAGTCCAGGCCTTCACTGAGGGACCAGCCGGCGAGGTTGACGGGAACGGAGTCCGCATTGGTCAACTCGAGGAACTCGTAGTTGGAGTCGCTTCCCTGTTGTGACCCAGGGTTGTAATGGAGTTCGGTGAAGCGCACATCCGGCCAGGACAAGGGCTCGGGCGGGTCGACCTCGCAATGGGCGCCAAAGTCAGCGAGCATCAACAGCAGATCGGCCATGCCGACCACGCCATCTCCATCGAAGTCACTGCGGCAGGGGTCGTCTACCGGTGGCCACGCCATGGCGATAGAGGAAAGAAACAAGGAGAAGGGGAGAAGGAAGGGGCGAAACATGGAAACCAGAGATTGCATTCGTTGCCGAAGCAAGGGCAAGGCTGTCCATGAAAAACCCGGCGTTCACCGATGTGCGCGCCGGGTTTGCTGATGTCGCTGGGGAACGCTTAGAGGTGCTCGTTGGCCAGGTTGGCGAGCTCACTCCGCTCGCCCTTGTCGAGGGTGACGTGGCAGAAGAGGTCGCGGCCCTTGAGCCGGTCGATCACGTAGCTCATGCCGTTGGACTGCTCGTCGAGGTAGGGCGTGTCGATTTGCCGGACATCGCCCGTCAGGATGATCTTGGAATTCTCGCCAGCCCGGGTGATGATGGTCTTGACCTCATGCGGAGTCAGGTTTTGGGCCTCGTCCACGATGAAGATCACGTTGGAGAGGCTTCGGCCACGGATGTAGGCCAAGGGACAGATGGTGATCTTGCCCTGAGCGCGCATTTCTTCGATGGCCCGGTACTTCCGTTCGTTCTGGCCGAATTGGCTCTTGATGAAGTTCAGGTTGTCCCACAGCGGCTGCATGTAGGGGTTGACCTTCTCTTCGGCGTCACCGGGAAGGTATCCGAGGTCATTGTTGCTCAATGCCACGATGGGCCGCGCCAAGATGATCTGGTCGAATTTGTTCTTCTGCTCCAAAGCACCGGCCAGCGCCAGAAGGGTCTTTCCCGTTCCGGCCACGCCACTCACCGTCACGAGGTGGATGTCCGGATTCATGATGGCGTGCAAGGCAAACGCTTGCTCGGCATTCTTGGGCTTGATCCCGTAGGCGTAACTCTTGTCGACCCGCTCGATGAGCTTCTTCTCTTCACTGAAGAACCCGAGAGCGGAGGAGGAGCAGTTGCGCAGGATGTAGAAGTGGTTGTTTCGGCGCTCCTTGCCCAGTACCGAAATCTTCCGGGTCTGTCCGGAGACGTACATCTTCCGGACCACCTCGCCATCGATGCCTTCGATCAGGGTCTTGCCGCTGTAGAGGTGCTTGTTGTCCTTGACCTTGCCGGTCTTGAAATCCTCGGCAGGGAGATTGAGGGCCTTGGCCTTGAGCCGCAGGTTGATGTCCTTTGACACCAGGACCACCTTCATAGACGGTTCGTCATACTGCAACTGCAAGGCGGCACTCAGAATCTTGTGGTCATTGGTCTTCTTGTCGAAAACGCGTGAGGCATCGAGGCCACTCGGATGGCCATCTTCGCTCATGATGATGCGCATGCATCCGTCTTGGCCATTGTCGAGCGGAATCCACTCCTGAAGGGTGAATTCCTTGCTCAACCTGTCGATGATGCGGATGCATTCTCGGGCCTCGAAATTCTTGGTGTCGTTGCCCACCTTGAAGGTGTCCAACTCTTCCAGCACCGTGATCGGAATGGCGACACGGTTGTCTTCAAAGCTTTTGATCGCGTTGTGGTCGTGGAGGAGGACAGAGGTGTCGATGACAAAGACCTTGACCTTGGTTTCAGGGCTTTCCTTCTTGGTCTTGCCCTTGCTGCTTGCCGTCTTTCTGGTCGGCTTGGTCTTGGTCTCGGCCGGAGTGCTTCCAGCGTCAGGTTCCAGATAAGGAGTCTTGGTCGTCAAGTTTGATCGATTGTGGGGCATTCCCAGCAAAGGGAAGAGGCTCCGGATTCACGATACAGCGTCACAGAAGCGACAGGCCCAAGCTATCTCTGCCATTGGGCCGTGGAGCACAGGGTGTGATGGACTTCTTCACTCTCGAACCGGTAGAGAAAAATCGGGGCACACAATGCCATGATTCACAGGAGGTTCAGTCCTGCATTTTGGCCGAATCCACTGTGCCGACAGACAACCCGGATTTGGCCTACCCTGGAGCTTGCCCGAAATACAGGTCGAACATGCCCTCGGGCAGCTCGAGGGTGATGGTTCGGGCTTCTCGGTCCACTTCGCGCAGGACGGCATCGGACATCGGGAAGAGCCCTTCGACACCCTGACGGTTGGACTTGAAGAGCGGGTTGCTCGGCAGATCGAGGATCTGTTGAATGGTTCCCAAACTCCCTCGGGTGACATCGACCAATTCGAAGCCAATGACTTCGTGGTAATAGAATTGAAGGCCTCGGAGTTCGGGCAATGCGGCCGCGGGCAGCAACAGGTCATGCCCGGACATGGCCGTTGCGGCCTCCACATCGTCCACCCCCTCGAAGTGGACCACAGTCACCTTCGGCCGGACGGAGACCGAAGTGAGGGGATAGGGCACCAATGTCCCTTGTCTCTGGACCCAGACCATGTCGAGTCCGGCGTAGTGCTGGGGGACATCCACGTCGAGCTTGATGGCAACATCTCCCTTCAGCCCATGGGGCTTCAGGGTCTTGCCCAGAACGAACATGTCGGAGGACGAACTCATGGCGGCGAAAGTGGGGCAAAAAAGAAAGGCCGCCGTCGGCAGCCTTTCTTTCTGTGGACAGGGGAGATTACTCTTCGGCCTTCTCTTCCTCACCGGCGTCCTCGGCGGGAGCCTCTTCAGCAGTCGGGGCTTCCTCGGCGGGAGCCTCTGTAGCAGCCGGGGCCTCCTCGGCGGGAGCCTCTTCAGTAACCGGGGCCTCCTCGGCAGCCGGGGCCTCCTCGGCGGGAGCTTCTTCAGCAGCCGGGGCCTCCTCGGCAGCCAGGGCCTCCTCGGCGGGAGCTTCTTCAGCAGCCGGGGCCTCCTCGGCGGGAGCCTCTTCAGCAGCCGGGGCCTCTTCGGCCACTTCCTCACCCGCGGCTTCGGCTTCGGCAGCGGCCTGAGCGGCGGCAGCTTCAGCGGCCAGCTCAGCCTGCTTGGAGGCAATCTCCTTGGCGCGGGCGTCGCTCACTTCCTTCTCAGCGGCCAACGCCTTGGCGCGGGCTTCCTCAGCGGCAGCAGCAATCTTGCCCGCCTTCTGGCTCACCTTGCCCTCCTTGTCGTGGAGCCAAGCTTCGAACTTCTTGTTGGCCTCCTCCTCGGTGAGGGCGCCCTTCTTGACGCCGTTCAGGAGGTGGTTGTGGTACACCACACCCTTGTACTTGAGGATAGCGCGGGCCGTGTGCGACATCTCGGCACCGACCTGCAGCCAGTAGAGGGCACGATCGTGCACCACGTCGATGGTGGCCGGGTTGGTGTTGGGGTTGTAGGTGCCAATCTTCTCGATGAAGCGGCCGTCGCGCTTGGCGCGAGCATCGGCGGCGACAATGTGGTAGAAGGGATTGCCTTTCTTACCGTGACGTTGGAGGCGGAGGCGTGTGGCCATGTGAAAAACGTTTTAAAAGGGTCCGAAACCCGGTTGTTGATACTGAAAAATGGGCAGTGAAGATAGGAACCGATCCTTGAAGGACCAACCCAGTGCGTATCCGTTTCAGGAACGGATGTGATCCAGAAATTCCCGGCGGACGGATTCCGTCTTGAAGGCCCCGTGGTAATCGGCCGTGACGGTGGAGCTCCCCTCGTCTTCAATCCCCCGGCTGGAAACGCAAAGGTGCTTTGCGGACATCACAACGGCCACATCTTCCGTGTTCAGGATGGCCTTCAGGGCCTCGGCCACCTGACGGGTGAGCCGCTCCTGAACTTGCGGCCGCTTGGCATAATGGTCCACCAGCCGGTTGATTTTGCTCAGGCCGATGACGCGGCCGGAGGAGATGTAGGCCACGTGCGCCTGACCGTGGATGGGCAGGAAGTGGTGCTCGCAGGTGGAATTCAGGGTGATGTCCTTTTCCACCAGCATTTCCCCGTACTGATAGGCGTTGTCAAACGTTTTGCAATTCGGGTGGTTGGCGGGGTTCAACCCCCGGAAGATCTCCTGAACGTACATCTTGGCGACACGGCGGGGCGTCCCCGCCAGGCTGTCGTCTGTCAGGTCCAGTCCGAGGATCTCCATGATTTCGCGGAAGAGCGGTTCGATGCGGGCCATTTTCTCCTGATCATCCAGAAGGAAGGCGTCCGGACGCAGGGGCGTGTCCACGGAAGTGCCGACATGGTCGTCGCCGATGCGCTCGGCGCGGTCGAAGTCTCGGGAGTGGGGATGTGGATTGCTGCTCGTCATGGTCGAGAGGTGGTACAAGTAGCAATCCACGAGGCATGATGTTCAATCCACGGGGTGTCCACAATGCGCGGATTGGGGGAGGGGATGCCCGAACTTGCTCTGCCATGATTCTCGTTTATGACACGGAGACCACCGGATTGCCCCGGGATTGGAATGCGCCGCTGACGGACGGCGAGAATTGGCCCCGCCTGGTCCAGCTCGCCTGGCAATTGCACACCCCCGACGGCAAACTCGTTTCCCGGGGCAACCGCATTGTCAAGCCGGATGGGTTCACCATCCCTTACAACGCCGCCAAGGTGCATGGCATCACCACGGAGCGGGCTACGGAAGTCGGCCTGCCCCTGACGGAGGTGATGGAGGAGTTTGGCCGGGACCTCGATCAGGCCGAGCATGTGATGGGCCACAACATCGAGTTCGATGTCAACATCATGGGGGCGGAATGGATCCGCCTCGGGGCCCCGGCCGAGCGCGTGACGGACAAAGCCCTCATCGATTCCAAGGACGAGGCCACCGAGTTCTGTGCCATCCCGGGCGGTCGGGGAGGCAAATTCAAGTGGCCGACCCTGACCGAGCTGCACGAGAAGCTCTTCGGCGAGGGCTTCGGCGACGCCCACGACGCGGCCTACGACGTGGATGCGACGGCCAAATGCTTCTTTGCCCTGGTCCAGCGCGGGGTGATTCAACGTGAGGGCTTCCCGACCGGGGAAGGCGTCCAGTACGAGGCGCCCAAGCTGGAGGCGGCCAACTTCGATCAGCCCGGGCCCGAAACGAAGGTGGCTCCGGCCGCACCGCAGGGGCCAAGGCCTGCCGCTGACGCGGTGGGATTGGAGTCCATCCCGTTCAGCCACTTGCACGTCCACAGCCAATTCAGCGTGTTGCAGGCCACCTCCAGCGTGGAGGTGCTGGCGGCCAAGGCGGCCGAGCTCGGCATGCCGGCCCTCGCGGTCACGGACCATGGCAACATGATGGGCGCCTTCCAGTTTGTCCGGGCGGCCCACAAGGCCGGCATCAAGCCGATCGTTGGGGCCGAACTCAATGTGTGCCGCGACCACGCCGACCGCTCGCAGAAAGACGACGGCTACCCCATTGTCCTGATTGCCCGCAACAAGGACGGCTACCACCGCCTCGCCAAGCTCTGCTCACTCGCCTACACGGATGGCTTCTATTATGTGCCCCGCATCGACCGCGACCAGTTGCTCCAATACAAGGGGGACCTGATCGTGCTCACCGGTGGCCTCTTCAGCGAGGTCCCGAGCTTGCTCCTCAATGTGGGCGACCGCCAGGCCGAGGAGGCCTTCCTGTGGTGGAAGGAGCACTTCGGTGAGCATTTTTATGCCGAGCTCAATCGACATGGACTGGAGGAGGAGCAGGTGGTCAACGATTTCCTGCTCGGCCTTTGCCGCAAGCACGGGGTCCGCTATGTGCCGGCCAACAACAGTTACTACACGACACGCGGAGAGGCGGATGCCCACGACATTCTGCTTTGCGTAAAAGACGCGGCCAACGTGAGCCAGCCCAAGAAATACCTCGGCCGTCGTGGTCGAGAGTTCCGGTTCGGCCTCCCCAACGATGAGTTCTACCTGAAGTCGCCCGAAGAGATGAAGCAGCTCTTCGCGGATGTACCGGAGGCCTTCGACACCGTGCGCGACATCGTGGACGGGTGTGAGGGCTTCGAGCTGGAGCGGGACGTGCTGCTGCCGGCCTTTGACATCCCAGCGGAGTTCGTCCACGCCGAGGACGCCGAGGACGGCGGGAAGCGGGGAGAGAATGCCTACCTGCGTCACCTCACATACGAGGGCGCCAAGCAGCGCTACGACACCATCACAGACGAAATCCGCGAGCGCCTGGACTTCGAACTTGAGACCATCGAGCGCACCGGCTACCCGGGCTATTTCCTCATCGTGCAGGACTTCACCACGGAAGCCCGGCGGCTCGGCGTGAGTGTGGGGCCGGGCAGGGGGTCGGCGGCCGGCTCAGCCGTGGCCTATTGCACCGGCATCACCAACGTCGACCCGATCGAATATGACCTGCTGTTCGAGCGATTCCTGAACCCCGACCGGGTGTCCCTGCCGGACATCGACATCGACTTCGACGACGAGGGTCGGAGCAAGGTCATCGACTACGTCATCCAGAAATATGGCGCCAATCAGGTGGCGCAGATCATCACGTACGGGACGATGGCCGCCAAGAGCTCCATCCGGGACACTGCCCGCGTCATGGAACTGCCGCTCGGCGATGCCGACCGCCTGTCCAAGCAGATGCCCGACATCTCCCTGGCCAAGCTCTTCAAGCTCGACGACAAGTCACTCAAGGAGAAGCTCCGTGGTCAGGAGGGGCTCGATCAAGTCAACGCGATCAAGGCCATCCATGACGGGAGCGGCCTCGAGTCGGAGGTCTTAAAGAAGGCCCGCGTCATCGAAGGCTCGGTCCGCAACACCGGCATCCATGCCTGTGGGGTCATCATCACCCCAGACGACATCACCAAGTTCGTGCCGGTCGCCACGGCCAAGGACAGCGACATGGTGTGCACGCAGTTCGACAACTCCGTCGCAGAGGATGCCGGACTGCTCAAGATGGATTTCCTCGGCCTCAAGACGCTGACCATCATCAAGGATGCGGTCCGCAAGGTGAAGCGCCGCAGCGGGGTCGAGCTCGATCCCGAGGCGTTCCCGCTGGACGACACCGCGACCTACGAGCTCTTCCAGCGCGGAGACACGGTGGGCATCTTCCAGTACGAGTCGGTCGGCATGCAGAGGTACCTGAAGGACCTGAAGCCGACGGAGTTCGCGGATCTGATTGCCATGAACGCGTTGTACCGTCCCGGACCGCTCGAGTACATCCCGTCGTTCGTCCGCCGGAAGCATGGCCAGGAACCCGTCACCTACGACCTCGACGCCTGCGAGGAGTACCTCGCCGAGACCCATGGGATCACCGTCTACCAGGAGCAGGTTATGCTGCTGTCCCAGAAGCTGGCTGGGTTCACCAAGGGCGAGGCTGACACGCTGCGGAAGGCGATGGGCAAGAAGAAGCGCGACCTGATTGCCAAGATGAAGCCCAAGTTCCTTGAGGGCGGCAACGAGCGCGGCCACGACAAGGACACGCTGGAGAAGATCTGGAAGGACTGGGAGGCTTTCGCGAGTTACGCATTCAACAAGTCGCACTCCACCTGCTACGCCTGGGTGGCTTATCAGACGGCCTATCTCAAGGCGAATCACCCGGCGGAATACATGGCGGCGGTGTTGTCCAACAACATGTCTGACATCAAGAAGGTCACCTTTTTCATGGAAGAATGCCGACGGATGGGCGTGCCCGTCCTCGGGCCAGACGTCAATGAGTCGGAATTCAAGTTTGCCGTGAACGCTGAGGGCGCCATCCGTTTCGGGCTCGGGGCCATGAGCGGCGTGGGGGAAGGCGCGGTCAACTCCATCATCGAAAACCGGCAGGAGGCGACGTACGAAGGCATCTTCGACTTCGCCACCAAAGTCAACCTCAAGGACTGCAACAAACGGGTGTTCGAGGCGCTGGCCCAAGGCGGGGCCTTCGACGACCTGCCCAAGGCCATCTTCCGAGCGCAATGCTTCGCCCCGGACGCGAAAGGCCGCACCACCATCGAGCTGGCCATCCGCTACGGTCAGGCCACGCAAGAAAGCGAGAACTCGTCGCAGGCTTCGCTCTTCGGCGGTGAATCCGGCGGCATGGACATCCCCGAGCCGCCTGTGCCGGCCGTGGAGGAGTGGCCGCCCTTTGACAAGCTCGCCCGGGAGAAAGACATCGTGGGCGTCTACATCTCTGGCCACCCGCTCGATGAGTTCAAGGTGCAACTCAACCAGCTGTGCACGCCGGGCGGGACTCGGAACCTCGATGACCTGTCTGCCGCCCGCGGCCGCACCATTTCCTTCGGGGGCATGGTGACCGAAGCCGAGCACAAAATGACCCGGAACGGAAAGCCGTTCGGCGCCATGACCATGGAGGACTACCACGGTTCTTTTCGCATGAACTTCTGGCGGGACGATTACCTCAAGTTTCGCGAGTTCCTCGTACAGGGCTGGTTCCTCTTCGTCAAAGGCAAGGTCCAAATGCGCCAATTCCGCGGTGCAGATGAGATGGAGTTCAAGGTGCTGAGGATTGAGCTCCTGTCGGACGTGCTGGACAAGATGGCCAAGCGCCTGCGTGTGCAGGTGGCGGTGAACCGCCTCGATGAAGCCACAGCCACGACCCTTTGCGACCTCTTGGAAGCGCATGCCGGAGGGGTGGGGGTCACCCTCGAATTCCACCTCGAGGAGACGGTACTGGACATGATTTCCCGCACCCAACGGGTCGAGTTGTCTCAAGAGCTCATTGATGGCCTGGAAGCTTTGGACGGGGTCGCCTACAAGGTGGTTGGTGGATAAGTTGACATGTGTTGGCCCACGGTCAGAACATGAGGCTCGAAGAGGCGGTTACATTTGACATCCACACACAGCTATTGCAACATGGCCATTGAAATCAACGAAGCGAACTTCGAAGACGTCGTGATGAACACGGACAAGCCCGTGATGGTCGACTTCTGGGCAGAATGGTGCGGCCCCTGCCGCATGGTTGGCCCGGTGGTCGAGAAGATCGCTGGCGACTACGAAGGCAAAGCCGTCGTCGGCAAGGTCGACGTCGACTCCAACCAAGAGATCTCCATGAAATTCGGTGTTCGGTCCATCCCGACCATCGTTTTCCTCAAAAACGGCGAAATCGTCGACAAGTCCGTCGGCGCCGTCCCCGAGAACGTCCTCACCGAGAAGCTCGAGAAGCTGATGGCCTGAGGCCGACGACATTCCATTGGAAACGCCCCGCCCAACAGCGGGGCGTTTTCGTGGAGGTTATCTTTAGACAACCGTGCCCATCGAACTCCAATCCCATGCCTTCCGCCAGCTCGGCTCGCTGGAATTCCTCGCCAAGCAGGCCGTGGAGGGCTTCATCACGGGCTTGCACCGCAGCCCATACCACGGATTCAGCGTGGAGTTTGCTGAGCACCGCCTCTACAATCCCGGGGAGAGCATGAGGCACGTGGACTGGAAACTTTACGCCCGGTCCGACCGCCTCTACGTGAAGCGCTACGAGGAGGAGACCAACCTGCGCTGCCAAATCGTGATCGACACGAGCGGCTCGATGTACTACCCGGCCGATGTGACCCCGGAGACGGGGATGAACAAGATCAAGTTCGCCACCCACGCCGCCGCGACGCTCATCGAGCTCTTCAAGCGGCAGCGGGATGCGGTGGGCCTGAGCCTGTTTGACCGCGATTTGCACGCCCACCACAAGGCCCGCTCCACCGTCGCCCACCACCGGCTGCTGTACTCCGAGCTCGAGAAGACCCTGTCCGGCGTCGGAGAGGGAGGGGGAGAGACGGCCGCGGTGGACGCCCTGCACACCATCGCGGAGGCCACACCCAAACGTTCCCTCGTCGTGCTCTTCAGCGATCTGCTCGACCGCACCCAGGACCTCGACGCGGTCTTTGCGGCACTCGCCCACTTGCGGCACGCCAAGCACGAGGTGGTGGTCTTCCACGTCCTCGAGGAGCGCACCGAGCAGAAGTTCGACTTCGCGGACCGCCCGACCACCTTCATCGACCTCGAGACCGGGGAGGAGGTCCGGGCCAATCCGGCTGAACTCCGGGACACCTACGTGGCCCGCATGGCCCAGCTGCGCCAGGAGCTCAACGTTCGGTGCGGCAGCGCCGGCATCGACTGGGTGGAGGTGGACATCGCGAAAGGGGTAAACCCCGTCCTGACCGCCTACCTGCTCAAGCGGCAGCGAATGGGCTGACGAATTGTGAATTATAACTCCCTCATTTAGAGCAAATAAAGAGGGTTATCAACAATTCAACATCGCCGTTTCTTGGTCAATTGTTGATATCGTGCTTTCTTGGGCGCCCTCCACAACCGCCCTGCAAGGCACGCCATGTCGAACCACTTCCTTATCCGCCGCGCGGCACGCGCCGCCGCGTCTGCTGCCGTCCTCGCTCCGGTGATGGCCCACTCGATTACCGCGACGGCTGAATCCCCCTTCAGCCTTCCAGCCCAACGGGTGATTCACGATCCCGTTGGAAAACAGCACCTGTTGGAGCGGATGGCGATCGATACGGAATCGAGAAGCGACCGCATCACGCTCTCGGTCGACATGGACACGGAGGATTTCGTCCTCTACCAGGTGGCCACGCCGGAGGGAAGGGTGTTGCGCAGCGGCTCATGGCTGCTCGCACCCGGCCCCAACGAGTTGGTGCTCGACGCGAAACAATGGCCAGCGGGCACATTGGAATTGAGCGTGTTGACGCGGAAGGACCTGATGAAGCTCGACTTTGAGCGCTGACCACGCTCAAGGCAGAGACAAAAATTTCCTACTCACTTGCAACCAATGGTAGGCGCACCCGTATATTTGCGCCCCCGCTGACGAGAAGCCGTTGGTGGCGGTCGAAAGATCAGGTCTGGTAGTTCAGTTGGTTAGAATACATGCCTGTCACGCATGGGGTCGCGAGTTCGAGTCTCGTCCAGACCGCCAACCCAAATCGAGAGTCCCTCAGCCCCATAGGCTGGGGGACTTTTGCTTTTCTTGGTTGGTTACTGCGAGTCGTTTGGCTGGTTATCGATGACCAGCGTGGGAATGAGTCTCCGGAGCATGTCAGTCTCAGGGACCCGTCCCCAATCTTTGTCTGAATTGAATGTGTTGTCAAGCAGGTTCTGGAGAGAGTCGATTGTCCCTTTATGTTAGGGCATCTGCGCCAGGTTGTGCAACTGCCATGGATCCAGGCGGATGTCTTACAGTTCCAGTTCAGGGGCCGGGTCGGACACCCACCCTTTCCATGGGGAGATGCCGACGAAAAGGAGGGAGGCGAGCCCCCCCCCCGGAATCCAGCGTATCAATGCGTTCATGGTTCTGATCGATGCGAAGTACGCCCACGGAGTCGAGGACTGAATTCAATTTGAAGTGTTGATGAACATTTCGTTGCCCTGCGCAGTGAGCCAAAATCAGAAATAGCTTAGGGCAAAATGAAACCAATGAGACTTTCCGTCATTCTTGCCGTGCTGATCCTTGCCGGATGCGCGGCCCCTGCAGATGATGCAGCCAAAGACACCTACAGCCAGAACCTCGCAACAGCCAAGGCGGCAGTTCAGGCCCACATCAATGCCGACTACGACGCCTGGATGGAGTGCCACTCAGACAATGCCGTGATCTGGGATGCTGGGTATGGCACGACCAGAATGACACCGCAAGAAGCGGCCACCGCATTTGCTGGTCACCACGATGCCTTCGATGGCATCTCCACCACGCGTGAAGTTTGGTTGCCCGGAGTGGACACGCTTAGCCTGGCGGCGGATGGCAGCGTGCGGGCCTATATCAATTGGAGCGCCACTTCGAAAGCCAATGGCCACGAAGTCGACCTGCGTGCCTACCACTATTGGAACTTCAACGAGGAAGGGAAAATCATGCAGGAAGGTGGATTCTACGATGCCGGCGGCTTGGCCGTGGCCGCCACAACCATGCCCCCAGCCGAAGAGGGGGAGGGAGAAGAGTGAGTTCTTCTCCGATGCAAGACAGAAAAGGACGGCGCTTGGCCGTCCTTTTTCGTTTCGGCCAGTTGGACATGCCTCACTCGATGGCGTAGCGCTGCTTGACGTTGACGAAAGCCGTCTTTTGCTTGCTCGAGGTGTTGAGGGTGCCGCCCCAGCTGAAGCTTTCGTTGGAATTGGTGCCGAGGATCTGGAAGACGCCGATGCTCGTCTCGAGCAGGTCGCCGAGTGCGCCGCCACCACCTTGGACCGCGGTGCGTGCCCGGAGCTGGCCGTCTTCCGAGGCGGCCGCGATCATTTGGATTTTGAGCTCGCCGAGTTGGGTGTAGAAGTACTTGGGCGAGTAGGAGGTGATGTAGACGTTGTCCTCGATGAGTTCGGTGACCTCCTGGGACAGCCGCTCGACCAGGTCGATGTCGTCAGACGTCACCTTGAAGCCGCGGGTGAGCTTGTACCCGTCGAAGACCTGTTCCCGGTGGACGAGGTCGCCTTCGTCATTGAATTGGGGGACCGACTTGTACTTCTGCTCCATGTCGATGGCGAGGAAGGCAAAGTGGGCCTCGGGAATGCCCTGCTCGAGGAGGAAGGCCCGGACCACTTCCTTGTCCGCTTTCATCGAAGCGTAGGCCTCCTTGAGGTCCATGGCCTTGCGGTGGAATTGCCCTTGCCAGACGGCCAAATCCGAATCGAAGTCTTGCGAGGTCGAGCCCGTTACCTCGATGTCGCTGGTTGCCTTGCTGAACAGACGGTGGCTGTTTTTCAGGACCACCAAGGAGGAGCCGAGGATGAAGGTGGCGATGACAAAGGCGACAGAGGGGAGGAAGAACTTGTGACGGGTCATGGGACAGGTGAATCAGAAGGCAACGGCGCCTTCATGAAGGCAACCTTCTTGGGCTTCTGTTTATTGCGGTCTGAAGACATTTTTCCCACAGGCGCAACCTGAGCCGGTTGTGTCGGTTGTTTCCTTGATTGACCACGCCATGCGCCATCTTCTTTTTCTCATCATCTCATTGAGTCTTTCCGCCTCATTGTCTTCACAGGACAGCTGGATCCAGATGACCAGCCCGGTGGGCAATGGCCGTCACCATCCCATCACGGTGGCCAATGACCAGTACGGCTACGTCCTGGCCGGTCAGGCTGGGTTTGCCTCGCTCAACCTCGACGATGTCCACCGCTACGACCCGACCTCGGACTCGTGGGAGACGTTGGGCGTCTTTCCTGGTGGAGGACGTGGCTATGGATACGGGGTCTGCGAAGGCGATGATGCGTTCGTGGGGTTTGGATCCAACAACAACGGATATCCAACGGATTTCTGGCACCTCGACATGGCGACCGGCAGCTGGACGGAGATGGCATCTTTTCCGGGCAATGGGCGGAATCACCCGGCCATGGTGTTGACGGATGGAATGGTGTTTGTCGGCCTCGGCAGCAACGACGACGGCAACCTCGGGGATTGGTGGGGCTATGACATCGCCACGGACAGCTGGTCGGAGTTGGCTCCGTTCACTTGGGGGGACCGCCACCATCCGTTTTATTTCGGCATTGACGGCATCGCCTATGTCGGGTTCGGCCATGGCGACTCCCAGAATGGCGCTTTGACCATCTACAAGGATGTCCACGCCTACGATCCGGCGACAGACAGCTGGACGCAGCTCAGCGACTTCCCCGGGGAGGCGCGGGTCGCCGGTACTCAATTTGCGGTCGACGGCAAAGGATATGTCTTGAGCGGAGATGGAGACAACCATGGCCCCCTCGACTATGGTGAGTTCTGGGAGTACGATCCGGAGACGGACAGCTGGACCGAACTCGCGCCACATCCCGGCGGTGCGCGTTGGGCGCCAGGCAGTTTCGTGCTCGGCTGTCACGCCTACCTCACAGGAGGGCTCGAAGGCAGCTCCGACACCTACCACCACGATTTGTGGCGCTACACCCTGCTTCCTGACTGTGGGTGCACCGACCCTGAGGCGGTGAATTTCTCGGCTGAAGCGACCATCGACGACGGCACCTGTTGCTATGTGGCAGGCTGCATGGTGGAGACAGCAGTAAACTATGACCCGGCTGCCTGTCAGCCCGATGGCTCCTGCATTGCCCCCGTTCTCGGATGCACCGACGACACCTCGCCCTTCTATGATGCTGAGGCCAATGCGGAAGTGGCCCTGGGGGGTCCCATTTCCACCGCCCAATTGGGGGGTGGCGGATTCCACTTCAACGACAATTGGGACATGCTCTTCTCCGTCTCGGAACCCACGGTTCTGACCAGCGTGGAGATGCTCGCTGAGTCCGCCTTCAGCATTGACGTCTACATCCGCAATGCGGCTGGGGCCACGTTGTTCCAGGAGGCGGTTTCCCTTCAGGCCGGGTGGAACACCGTCAACATCGGGTTGGAGTTGCCCAATGGCACCGGCTTTGCGATTGGCATCGAGGGAGAGAACCAAGGCCTGTTCCGAAACAATGCGGTGCCGGCTGGTTCCTTTCCCATTGGCGTTGCCGACCGGATGTCCATCACGGCCAACACCACGGATTCACCCCTGGATTACTACTATTACTTCTACCGTTGGGTCATCGAAGCCCCGTGCGCACCCTTCACGGCCATCGAAGAAGTGGGGACGGACATCGGACTTCACCCCAATCCGAGCTCGGGTGTGATCCAGCTGAGGGGAGCCGAGCCGGGTACTCCGGTGACCGTCACTGACGGGCAGGGGCGAGCCGTCTGGACCGGAACCGTGGGCGAGTCGTTGACGCTCGACCTGACCCAGCTTGCGGCAGGCGTCCACGTGGTGCGTCTCGCGGGCGAGCGGCCACGACGCCTCATCCTCACGGACTGACCGCATCGAGTCAAGGACGCAAGGGTCTTGCCTCCTAACTTGGGGGGCATGACCCGAACCCTTTACTGCCTGTTCCTCGTGGCCTCGATGGCCGCGTTTCCGCTGTGTGCCCAGACCGTCCTGTTGAGCGAAACGTTTGATGATGGCGTTCCCGCCGATTGGTCTCAGCAAACGCTGGCCTCCGATGGTGGCTGGTTGGCCGGAACCAGCGCCCAACTCGAAAGCCAATGGTGGGCCATTGCCCCCCATGGCAACATGGTCGCCACCAACGACGATGGATGCGACTGCGACAAGAGCGAGGACTACTTGATCCTGCCGGAGCTGGACTTCAGCGGAGTGGACAACGCCGTGCTCGCCTTCTCGACTTACTTCGACGGCGGCACCTATCAGGGCACGACCGAAGGCGCCTTCATCGAGTACAGCCTTGATGGTGGTGAGACTTTCGTGCTGATGCAGGCCCTGATCGGGTCGGACGATGGGGCATGGGATTTCGAGGTGGTCAGCCTCGAGGATGTCATCGGAGAATCCTCTGTCCACCTCGCTTTCCGTTACAATGATGGAGGAGGCTGGCTCTACGGTTGGGCCGTGGATGATGTCTCGGTGTTGCAGCCCGGCGGTTTGGATCTCGCGCTGACCAGCCTGACGCTCGACCCCATCGCCCTCGCTCCCTCTACGGGGGATCTGGTGGGCTCGGTGGTCAACCTCGGCGCCGACACCATTTCCTCGTACACCATCGCCTGGAGCATGGGCGACGAGTCCGGCCAGACGACAGTAGACGGTGTGTCTTTGGGAACAGCAGACAGCGACGCGTTCTCGCTGGCCGGCGTCCTGCCGTTCGACCTGAGCGGGAACTACACCGTGAGCGCCGAAATCGTCTCGGTCAACGGTATGGCGGACGATGTCGCGGCCAACAACGCCCAATCAACGGACGTCACGGCCATCTTCTTCGGTGAGTATCCCGACGGCAAGGAGCTTCGGGAATACTACTACTATGAGCCCTCTACGGCGCCGGACAATTGTCCGCTGGTCTTCGTCTATCACGGCTACACCGGGGACGCCGAGGGCATGATTCAATTCACTGGATTCAACGACCTCGCCGATGAGTTCGGCTTTGCCGTCTGCTATCCCCAAGGAACGGAGGACAGCTTCGGGGAGCAGTTCTGGAACGTCGGGTATGATTTTCATGCAGGCGAATCCGTGGACGACGTGGCCTTCACCTCCGGCCTGCGCCAGCTGCTGGTGGACACCTATGGCCTCGACGCCAGCCGCGTCTTTGCGACCGGATTTTCCAACGGCGCCGACCTCTGCTACCTGCTCGCCTGTGAGGCCTCGACCGAGTTCCGGGCCGTGGCCCCGATCGCCGGCATTCTGATGTCCGACATCCAAGCGGAATGCAGCCCCGAATACATGGTGCCCATCCTCGAAATCCACGGCACCGACGACGATGTGAGCCTGTATGAAGGCGACCTTAAGAATGTGGACGGATGGGGTGCCTATCCCAGCACGCCGGACGCCATGGCCTTCTTCGTCAACCTCTTCGGCATCAGCCTCCAGGAAACCGGCACCTTCCCGGACATCGCACCGTGGGACGAATCCACCGTGGACTACCAGAAATGGGGCATGGAGGACGCCTGCCCGCAGGTGTGGCTCTTAACCGTCCAAGGTGGAGGACACAGTTGGCCGGGCGCCTGGGGCAACCAGGACATCGATGCCTCCTATGAGGCGTGGCAGTTCTTCGCGCAAGCGTGCAGCGAACCCATGTCCGTGGGGGAGATCCAGCCTTCCGAAGACCGGACTGTCGTCCGCGTGACGGATCTGCTCGGCCGCGAAATCCAGCCTGAACCCGGCGTGCTCATGCTCATCCAGTATTCGGATGGCTCAGTAGAGAAGCGGCTGTCTGCTGAATGATGGCCGACGCGTTCGACATTTCGGCCAACCCGGAAGTGGACCTGAGCCAGGTCCCGAAGCTCGGTGAGCTGGACTTCATCGGCGTGTCCCCGGCTTATCGGACCCAGCGTCTCTTGCAATGGGCCCTGATCCAGCTAGTGCTGGCACTGGGGATCTTGTCCCCGATGATACTCCGCGCCGTCTCGCCAAGCACGGAGCTCCCCGAAGAGATGGGGACTGGAATCCTCTGGGTTCCCCTTGTGGTGCAGTTGGTCCTCGGCGGATTCTGGCTGCTCGAGGAAGCCTTCGGATTCCCCCGGCGAGGATATGTGGTCCGGGATCGGGACATCACGTACCGGACGGGCTGGTTTTCCCGATCAACCACCACGGTACCCTATGGCCAAATCCAACACTTGGAGTTGACCCAAGGGCCAGCCGCCCGACTGTTCGGGCTGAAGCACCTCAAGCTGTACACGGCGGGAGGCAGCGGCAATCTCCGCATTGCCGGTCTCGATGAGGAGGACGCGGAGAGTCTGCGCGGAGTGCTGGACACCCGGACCGGAAAGGGGTAATGGACTTCCTCGTGCCGCGTCGCCAGCACCCCCTCGGGGTCCTGATCCTGGCCGCCCAATTCCTGTGGCGATTTGGACAGCAGGCGTGGCCGTTGCTCATCGGCGTGTCGCTCGGAGACAATGCCCTGCGCAACCTCCTTCTCGGCGGAGCGGGGTTTCTGGTCCTCACGGGTGCCTATGCGTTGGTGTACTACCTCCGGTTCCAATACAGCGTCGAAGGGGAGGTGCTCGTGGTCCAGAAGGGCGTCATCCAACGGGAGCGGCTCCAAGTTCCGTTCGATCGCATCCAGACCATTCAACTGTTCCAGGGCCCCATCCAACAGGTGTTCGGCCTGACTGGCCTCCGCGTGGACACCGCCGGGTCCAGCGGAAGCGAGCTTCAGCTCGTGGCCATCCGGAAAGAGGCCGCTGAAGCGTTGCAATCCATCTTGCGGAGGCAGTCCAAGGAGCCCGTTCCTGAGCAAGGTGAAGCCAACCTGTCGGGAGCGGTGGTGGAAAAGTCCATGCCGGCCGCTTCCTCGGCGACGCCGTTGGTCTCGTTGTCAATGGGCGTCCTGCTGAAGGTGGGGTTGTCCCAGAATCACCTGCGGAACGCCTTTGCTGGCTTCGCCCTCATCTCCTACATCATCGGCAACCGGCCGGAGGCCATCACGGCCTGGCTGGACAGTGTGCCTGCCCTGTTGGCCCCCCTGTTGGGGGTGGCCTTTTTGCTGCTCATCCTTCCCGGCATCGTGTTGTTCCTGATGTCGGGTGTGGTGGTGTCCATGGCGACGGCAGTGCTGAAGTATTACCGAATGACGAGCTCCATCGGGGAGGAGGGACTGCATGCGGAAATGGGGCTGCTCCGGAGGAACACATTCCAGGTGCCGTTTGACCGGATCCACCTGACCCTGTGGCGGAGCAATTGGATTCGCCGCAAGCTCGGCTTCGAGACCCTGGAAGTACGGCAGGCTCAAGCCCAAAGTGAATCCGTGGGGGGACTCAAGGTCATGCTTCCGGCCATGGAACCAAGGCACCGCGCCATCCTCGAGGCGGAGCTGTACCCAGACTTGACCATTCCTCCGGTTCGCATCCTGAAACCGGTACGCCGCATGCGGTGGATTCTGTGGGCGGTCGCGGTCCTGCCGTCAGGATTGATTTGGCTCACCTGGGGACCGTGGAGCGCGGGCGTGGTCACAGCCCTGTGGATCGCGTTCTCGGGATGGACGACGGCGCGGCGATTCGCCAGCCTCCAACTCACGATCCATCAGGACACGGTGGTCATCGAGAAGGGCTGGTTCTGGCGGCGTCGGATTCTGTTGAAGCTCAGCCAGCTCCAAGGGGTCGAGTGGGAACGGAAGGTCTTCCTCGAGCGTCGATCCATCGGCCACCTCGTCTTCCACACGGCCGCTGGAGCGCGCCGTTTCCCTTATCTCCGGAGGGAGGAAGGAGAGGCCATCCGGGACTTCGCCATGAACCAGCATCACGCAGGCAGCCGCCGGGCTTAACCCTGTGATGGGCAAAACCTTCTGTCGGGCGAGCAACCCTACCGCTGTTGCGGTCGTACTTTTCTCGAGCCTGTGGGGAAGAACACCTTGACTGATGAGCTGGCCGCTTCGTTGGCCGCATTGCCGCGCACGTCGCTGGACGCCATGGAGGCGGTGCAGTTGATGCGCCGTTTCGATACGAAATACGTCCTGCCCGAATCGTGGCTGCCGGACCTCTTCGAGACGATGGCCCCGCACGCTCATGTTCTGGAGGTGGCCGGTCAAGTGGAATGCCGCTACGACAACCTCTATTTCGAGCTCCCGGGCGAGCAGTTTCTGCAGGACCACCTGCGCGGCAAGGCCCGTCGAATGAAGGTGCGCGCCCGAACCTACAGCAGCAATGGATTCACGTTTCTCGAAGTCAAGGAACGCGTCCCGGGGGGGCGGACGGAAAAGCACCGGATGGCCTGTCCAGAGGGGGTGGCTTCCTCATTGACGGAAAGGCAATCCCAGTTTCTCTCAGATCACCTGAACCGGGCGCAGGAACTCGAAGCCCGTTTGAACGGCGCCTTCTTCCGCACCATGTTGGTCGACTTCGACCGGGAGGAGAGGGTCACCATTGACCGGAGCCTCGAGGCTGGGCTCGTTGGCGACAACATGGAACCCCTGCTGGAGGGCCTCGCGGTCATCGAAATCAAACAGCCCCGCCCGGACCGGTACACCCCGCTCCAGAAATGGCTGCGCAGCCTCACCGACCGGAAAGGCGCCATCGGGCGGTCCACCCGCATGAGCAAGTACACCATGGCCCGGCTAGACCGGGACCCGGACATTGCTGGGCGCGCGTACCTTGCGACCTACCGGAGGCTTCAGGACGCACAAACCTGGGCCGAGGACTTGCAAGCCTGAACACCACATGACCGAGATCGCTCTGCATTTCGCAGCCAACTTGATTTCCTGCTGGATCATCGTCCGGATGATCTACCAGTCCAAGGCCAAGCGCCGGGACTTCGTGTTCACGTTCACCATGGTGAGCGCTTCCGTCTTTTTGCTGTGTCGGATGCTCAGCGGTGTGGAGCTGGACCTCGCCTTTGCCCTCGGCTTGTTTGCCATCTTCGGCATCATCCGGTACCGGACCAACCCGGTGCCCATCCGGGAGATGACCTATCTGTTCCTGGTCATTGCCATGGCGGTGATGAATGCCTTGGCCCCACTGTCCATGGACCTGCTCGATGTGGCCTTGGGCAATGGGCTCCTCTGGGCCATCGCCTTTGTGCTGGAACGACTGCTTTTTGTGGAACACTTCGTGACCAAACGGGTGGTCTACGACCGGGTGGAACTGTTGCAAGAAGGTCGCCGTGAAGAGCTGATCGAGGACCTCAGCCAACGCATCGGCGAGAAGGTGGAACGCATGGAGATTGGCAATGTGGACCTGCTCCGAGAGACGGCCATCATCAAAGTCTCCTATCGGGGCGAGGACCATTCCGAGCACATCGACCCCACCGACGGCATCTGACATGAGGGCGGTCTCGCTCCTTTTGATTCTGGCCTGTCCCATTGTCGCCTGGGGGCAAATCATCAATGAGCCCGACCAGGACACCACGGAATGGAGAGGATGGACCGGCATTCAACTCAAATGGCGCCCCCTCCGAACCGTCACCTTGTCTTTTCAAGAGCAATGGAGGTGGAAGGAAGACTTCGGTCGCTTTGACCGGCGCTTCCATCAGATGGAGGTGGAGTGGAACCCGAGGGGAAGCGCGGTGGTCGAGGCACAGGCCGTGGCCATCGGATTGCGACACAGCACCCGGCCAGACAATCGAGGGTCCATTCAAGGGGTGGACAAATTGCTGCGTTGGCAGGCCGAGCATGTGACGGAATGGGAAGCTGGGCGTTGGGAATTCAAGACCCGGGTGCGGTTTCAGGAGCAGACGGCCTTGGCCTTGAAAGGAGGCGAAGACCCACAGGATTATGGCCAGCGCAAAACTTGGAGGTTCAAGTGCACGGTGGGCTACAACATCAAAGGGTGGAAGTGGGACCCGGCTGTGGCGGCCGAGCGGTTTGCCGATCGGGTTCCGGAGGGCTGGCAACCCGATGGCGCATGGAGATTGAGGCTGGGCACCAGCCGGAAGCTGGCCAAGCGACAAAAGATCATCCTGTTTGTGCAGCGGGACTGGGTCCAGCGTTACAATCCAGCCGAACCGGGGGTGGCCCTGGTTGCGATCGGTGCTGGACTGGATGACCTGCGGCTCCAGGGTGCCGTGGAATGGACAGCAGGTGTCCTCTACCGTTGTCGATTCAAATCACCCAATCGGAAGGACGACTGATCGGATTTGCTCTCAGCGCAAAGTCAAGGTCTCTTCGCCATGCCGAATGACCACCAGTTGGCCAGGAGCGTCCGCTGGCCAGGGGAGCCGACTGGTTCCGCCGGGCAGCCACTGGAGTCCTTGGCCGATGGTCCGGCCAGCCAAATCCACCACGGTCCATTGGATGGAACCTCCATTGCTGAGGGCCAAAACCAAGTCCATCCCACGGCGATCCGCGCTCCATCGAGCCACTTCTTGGACACCATTGGTTTCGCCGAAGCTGTGAAAGGTGACTTCGTCGCTGCCGGAATTGGCAACCCCCAACAAGTCGGTCTCCACCGAGTAGCTGATGTCCGCCGGGTTGGACAGGCCGTCTGCACCGGTCACGACGATTTCGGAATCTGCGAAATCCGCGGTGAACCGGGTGACGCGGGCGGGAGACCAGGAGCTGACGTAGAACCGTCCCTCGCCATCCATGTCCACACCATCAAGGTTGCCCATGCCGGTGCCGTCCACGAGCGGCGTGACGTCTCCGCTTTCCAGATCGACGGCGAGGATGTCGGCATTGTTTCCCCAGCAGACCACGACGGCACGGAAGTTGGCCTCGTCGATGACCACGCCGTTGGGGGTCGCCCCGAAGTTGCCGGCCAAAAGGCTGTATTCCATCTGTTGTGGTTCCGTGACGTCCACCGTGTAGAGCCGGCCGCTCGAAAAGTCGCTGACCACCAGGAAGCCGTCGCTGTGGCTGCCCATCCCATTGAGGAATCCGACGCCGGGGATGCTGAGCGAGCCGACTTCGTCCGCCGTTTCGAGGTCATAGGCCCGGATGACGTTGTCCCCGATGGCGTAAAGGTGGCCATTGAGCACCTCCATACCATGGGAGGCCTGGGCTTCCCCAAAGAAGGACCAGCTCTCACCAAGGTCTTCGGTCACGAGGAGGCTGCTGCCATTGCTCACGAACCAGCGGTCGGAAGCGGGGTCGCACTCCACGGCTTCGATGTTGCCGGGCGTCTGGGACAGCGTCATGCCTGCCCAGAGGAGGGCGGCGAAGGTCAAGGGGAATCGCATGGCGGAAAGGTACCGCCGGACTCTCACATCCGGCATCACACAGAACGTTCTATCTTTGCGCCCCCTTCCACGAAGGGAATCGGGATGTGGCGCAGTTGGTAGCGCGCGTCGTTCGGGACGACGAGGTCGCTGGTTCGAGTCCAGTCATCCCGACCTCTGAAAAGCCTTCACCTTGGTGGGGGCTTTTTTTTACCAGTATTTGCCGAATCGCAAACAGGAAGGGAAAAGATGGCTCCGGATGTCATGGAGAGCACCTTGAATCGAAATGAGAACATATGCTGGGTATGCTTAGAAAAAGCCGCAGCGTTGTGCCAGTTCGAATTAGTTTCGCGGCATCAAATTCCTATCCATGAACAAGAGCACCCTGCTCGGCATCTTTGCCGCCTGCGCCCTCTTCGCCAGCTGCGATGATGGTGTAACTGAAGTGTGTGACGAGGGTAACAATGCCGTCATCACCATTTACAACAACTCCCTCTGCACCCCGGACGTCAGCGTTGGCGGTGATGAGATCGCCGCGGACATGGGCATCCTTTCCACCCAGAGCGTGGAGGTGGACGCCGGTGACATCGACATCGAATTCAGCCTCGCGTTATTCACCTTTTGCACGGCGCTCGATACCACGGTGACCGTGGCGTGCGGCGACTCCGTGTACGTCGAGTTCGACGGCGTGTGATCTGTCTCTCCGAATGATTTGAAAAGCCCGGAATCGACCGGGCTTTTCTTTTGGTTGAATGAGTTGAACGTGAGGCAGGGGCATTCCAACTGAGAAATGAACCACCTGATGCCCTTAGTCGGTTTGCTGTCGAACATGGCAGTACCGTGGGCGTTACCTTGTTACCATGATCATCCGTGCCTTCGCGCTTTTCGCGCTCCTCCTCCTCGCTCCCCTCACTTCGCTCGCCCAATGGTCGGATCCTACGGTGTCGGTGGACCCGAACGAAATCCGGCTGGCCTCGACATGGAGCGAGCCGGATGCGGGTTTCCAGTCCCGTCTGCGGGGCGGTCCGTTCTGGTCCCAATTCCGCGCTGAGCATCCGCGCTGGCAAATCCAGTTTGACCCTTCGACGGGCACTGTGCACCGGGCCTACGGTCCCGCTTTTGCCGTGGAGGATGCCCCCCAGTGGATGGAAAGCCAACTGCTATCAGCCGGCTGGATTGTGGAGGTGGCCGAGTGGACCACCGTCCCAATGGGAAAGCACGTGCTGTACCGTTCCCATCAAGCGGTGGACGGTCGCCCGGTGCTAGGAACGGAATTCGTGGTCAAAAGCGGAGCGAGCGGGGTGATTTCGTGGGGAGCCCAATGCCACCCAGGCGCGACCTGGCCCACCCTGAACGTTGAGTTGGGCGAGAGTGCGCTCCTTTCGGCAGCGACCGAAGGGCTGTCCTTGGCGGACATGACGGTCAACCTGAAAGGGGAGTGGCTCTTGCCCACCCCGGTGGGGGGTGAACGGATCGAGTTCGACCATCGGGCCGTCCGGGAAATCGACGTCCGCGGAATCAGTGAACAAGGCGTGCCAGTCCAATACCGTACTCTCGTCGACCTGGAGGACGGCACCGTTTGGCTCCGCCAGAATGAGGTCAAGCACGTCGGACATCCCAAAGGGCCGACCACCCAGGCCCGCATCCAGCCCATGGGCCCGCCTGCCTTGTTGCAAATGATCAATTGCCAGCTGACCGGAACCGTTCATTTGACACAGCCCTTTGAAGCCCCTATGGAGGTCGGACTTGGACATCTCCAGGTTCAAACCATGCAGGGGGTCATGACCGCCTCCGAAGGCGGGATGGTCGTGCTCGACACAGAACAACCCCAGGAGCTCGGCCTGCAACTCCAGGGCCTGTGGAGCACGGTGACCACCAACGATGTCGTGCCCTCCCTCGATACGGAGGTGTCCGTCGACACCGTCATCAGCCTGGACGATGCGGCCAACATCCGGGAGTTGAGTGCCTATCACAATGTCAACCGCATCCACGACCACATGTCGACTTGGTTGCCCAACTTCGACGGTCTGGATTTCTCACTACCCACCCTCGTGGATGTGAACGGGACCTGCAACGCCTTCTACACGCCGGGATCGCCCAGCATCAACTTCTACAGCGAAGGAGATGGGTGCAATGCCTTCTCGGTGGTGAGCGATGTCGTGTTCCACGAATACGGCCATGGCATCAACGACCTGTTCTACGAGAGCCAGGGCGGGGCCTTCACCAATGGGGGCGTCAATGAGGGCTACGCGGACTTCTGGGCCATCAGCCTGACTGGCAATCCCGTCTTGGGAGCCGGATGCTACATGGAAGACGAGTCCTTCTTCATCCGCCGGTACGACGAGAACCCGAAAGTGTATCCGCAGGATTTGGTCGGCCAGGTTCATGCCGACGGAGAAATCATCTGTGGCGCGTGGTATGACACGCACCTGCTGATGGGGGGCGATTGGGACGCCACCATGGCCCTCTTCGTGGCGGCCTATCCCGGCCTCCAGGCCCAAACTCAGAACGGCAACGAGGGGGAGGCGTTTGTGGAAATCCTGCTGGACGTGCTCCAAGCGGATGACGACGACGACGACCTGTCCAACGGCACGCCCAATGGAAACGCCATCCTCGAAGGTTTCGGCATGCACGGCATCTCGCTCTTCAGCAGTGTCGACATCCAACACGACGCCATCGAATTCGCGAGCGAGGCGGAACCGATCACGGTGGAAGCCGAAGCGGCCATCCTCTTCCCGTTCGGCCAGTATTTCAGCACCTGCGACCTCCACTACCGGACCTCGCCCTTTGACCCTTGGACTGTGGTTCCGATGGAGGAGGGGAGCAACGATGTGTTCGTGACCACCCTGCCCGCCCAAGACCCGGGAACGGTGGTGGAGTACTATTTCGGCATCAGCGGCCTGTTCGGTGCGACCAGCGCCATCACGCCGTTCTCGGCGGACGACGCCGCCAATCCGAACCTGCCGTTCAACATCATCGTCGGCATGGAACCGGTCCTCACCGACGACCAGGACGATTATTCGGAATTCGGGTTCTGGGAACTCGGACTGCCCGAGGACAACGCGGAGACAGGGGAATGGGAGTCCACGATTCCCGTCGGATCGTACAGCACACCGGGCGATGCGTCCAGCATCTGCGCTCCCGCCGAGGACCACACCCCGGGGGATGGCTTGTTTTGCTTCCTGACGGGCGTCAGCCCAGGAGGCGACGCCGGAATCGGCTCCAACGATGTGGACGCCGGCTCTACAACCCTGCAGTCTGAGGCCATCGACTTGAGCGAGATGGTGTCGCCCATCCTCAGCTACTGGCGGTGGTATGTCAATGCACCCGCATCCGGGGCCAATCCCGGCGCAGACTGGTGGCAAGTCCACGTCAGCGATGATGGAGGGCAGAATTGGGTCGAGATTGAGGAGACGCTCACACAGGACATTCGGTGGCGCAGGAACGCCTTTGCCATCCAGGAGTATGTAGACCTGACGGACGAGTTCAAGATTCGATTCGTGGCCTCGGACAGCCTTCGCCCCGGACAGGAATATGAGGGCGGCTCCCTCATCGAGGCCGCTGTGGATGACCTGCTCATCCTCGATTTGGCCAGCCTTTCTGTCGAGAACGAGAATGTGGCGGCCGACATCGTCGCTTGGCCAGTCCCGGCTCGGGATCGGGTCCACGCTGCAGGTTGGGCACCCATGACCCCCATCCAGCTCCTGGATGGAGCTGGAAAACGCGTAGCACAGGAACAATCCGACGCCAATGGACAGGTTCACTTCGACCTTCCATCTGGATTGACCGGCTCCGCCCTGATGACGGGAATGCGACGTTCAGGTGAAATGGGGGTGAAGAAAGTCGTGCTGATGCGGGAATGAGGAATGTGCGGCGCATCTTTGCGCCTGCATTTCAAGAAAATGGCAAAAAGCACCAAACCGCGCAGGATGGCCGTCCGCGCTGAATGGCAACGGGACAGTGAGTCTGCCCCCGGCTTCAACAAGTACTTCATCACCATTCGGGAAGTCGATGGGACAGAAGTGAAAGTCCCAGCGTATGGCCGGGACATGCAGGACGCGCTCAGCCGTCTCGTGAAGACCGAACGCACGGAAAAATTCGTGGAAACGACAGAGCGAATCCCTGACTTCGTTTACATCCTTTTGTTCCTTGGAACACTCGGGGTGGGCGCCACGCTGAGCACGGCGGCCAACAATCCGCTCTACTTCGCGGTCGGAGCAGGAGCCCTGGTCGTGGTGATCGGGTTGTTCCTGCTCCGAACGCGGAAGTAAGTCCTAAGCTCAGTGACCGATGACCTCGGTCCCGGACGTGGGAGACACCCACTCGACGTGGACGAGGACGGCGTCGGCAGGCAAAGCGCTGCGCACCTTCATGAAGCCCTGAACAGCGAGCTGCTCAGTGCTGTAGTACTGACGCACGTCAAGGGTCTTGACGACTCCGGGAGCCACACGGATTTCGAAGATGGCGTTGAATCCATACCGATTTTGGTCGTGACCTCGGTCATAGACGGGAACGGGCAGGGTGTTGGCGTAGCTGTTGTCAAACTCCGTCAGAGCATGGCGCTCGGCGGAACCAGGAGTTTGCGCTTGGACCATGCCGGAAATGCTGATGACAACGAGGAGGAAGAGGGTGCGGTAGGGCATCATGATTCTTGGAATTTCCCACCCTTACGTCCGGAAATCCTCAAGGTTGCGTTTCCGGCCGGGAATCCCACTCCGCTATCTTTGAGTCCATGGGAAGAGCCTTTGAATTCCGCAAGGAGCGCAAGATGAAACGGTGGGCCGCGATGTCGAAGACGTTCGCCCGCCTCAACAAGGACATCATCCTCTCCATCAAGGAGGGAGGTGGAATTGCGGATCCCGACCTCAATGCCCGCTTGAGGGCCGTCATCCAGAACTGTCGTGCGGCCAACATGCCGAAGGACAACATCGAGCGGGCCATCAAGAAGGCCACCGACAAAGATGCAGCCGATCTGAAGCAGGTGACCTTTGAAGGATATGGCCCCCACGGCATCGCCGTGTTTGTCGAGACGGCCACGGACAACAACAACCGGACTGTGGCCAACGTGCGGAGCTACTTCAACAAGTGCAACGGCAATCTCGGGACGACAGGCAGCGTGGAATTCATGTTCACGCATGTCTGCCACTTCAAGGTGCCTGCCGAGGGCATCGACGCGGAAGAGCTCGAATTGGAACTGATTGACTTCGGTGCGGAAGACATCGGAGTCGATGAAGATGCCATCATGATCTACGGCCCCTTTGAGAGTTACGGAGCGCTCCAGAAGAAGCTAGAAGATGACGGTCGGGAAATCCTCGAGTCCGGTTTTGACCGGATTCCGACGGACACCAAGGAGCTCGACCAAGAATCCACGGCTGAGGTCGAGAAGCTCATTGAGAAACTGGAAGACGACGACGACGTCCAGAACGTCTTCCACACCATGTCCTCCAGCAAAGAGGTCGAAGACTGACCGTCAAGGGGCTGAGCGCCCTGTCAATCGCACACCTCGCCAAACTCGACGAGGAGCTGGAGCAGGTCGTTGGTGCCCACCACGCCGTCGGGCACGATGTCACCCAGACAACTCTGGTCCGTGGCAAAAACGCAACTGCCATTGTCCACGTCGGCATTCAGGTCATAGTTGAACGCCTGCGGGTAGGTGCAGCCACAGGAGGCCGGGTGATCGAGGATCTCAAAGCTGACAGAGGCCGTCTGGCCGCCTTCATCCGTGGCCTCCATGGTGTAGGCGCCGGCAGGCAGAGCGGCCAAGTTGAAATTGGTCTGATAGGTCACCGCACCGATGGCCCCGCTGGCGATCAATTCCACCAACCCGGTGGAACTGCCGGCACAGCGCGTGGAGTAGGCCGTGGCCTCGATGGAAAGCTGGGCGAGGCCGACATGAGCGCAGAGCACTGCGGCCAAAAGAAAGGTCGTGCGGAGCATGGTCAACATTTGGTTCACTGAATTTAGGAATAACCCAGATGCGATTCAACGCAACCACGAATCCCAACATGTAAAATATATAAGAAATATCGAAACTCCATATGGGAGTATCGAATCGAAGAATTGATTGGAGGAGAAAAATGCCGTTGAATGCGGGCCTGCGTATGTTTCTATCGTCGAAAATCTGACACGACTCATTCAGATCACCTAACGCCATTTGATAGGAGAGGCTAAGGTGTAACCCTCGCACGTTGGCTGCGTATGCGCCTTCGTCCCAAACGGTGGTCAAAACCGACTGTTCCCCCAGGGATTCGTATATTCATAGATGAAACTTCTACTATGCTCCTCAAAGCAGCAATCTTGATGTGCCTTTTGGTTTCCGCTGGACTGACCCAAACTCAGTTCATCCTCGTGGAGAACCTCACGACATACATCCTGATCATCCTGTCTTCTTTCGGCTGCACCTTCGATTGCGGAGCGCCGGACCTAAATGGCGACGGATTGGTGGCAGCCAACGGCATTCTTCAGGCGCTGAGCACATTCGGTGTGGCTTGCCCGGAATGATCAACAATCTCCGCTCCGGGTTGCGCGCTTGAGGCCCGGATCCAGCGGCATGCGATGGCCCCGTCGCATCATCAGGCGACACCAAGATCGCGATGCGCCGCAAACCGAAACCGGACAGCCCGAGGAGGGAGGTCGCCCTCGTGCTTTTCACGGTGGGGATGTTGCTGGCGCAGCCCAAACTTAAAGCTCAACATTGGTCCGATGGCCTCGTTCCCGGCGCCGATTGGGCACAGGCCAAGGCCGACTTCGACAGCACGTGGTCCGACAGCCTTCCCGCAAAGGGGAAGGGGTTCAAGCCTTTTCAGAGGTGGTGGCATTTCGCGGAAAAGCGGTGGGCATTCGACACCGCTGGACAGGAGCCCTTCCACTCGAATTCGCCCTGGATGGCGACCCAGGCGGAACGGGCGGGCCGACAGGCGAGGATCACGCCACTTCCCACCGTCTGGTCGCCTGCCACTCCGCCCGGACTGCCCTTGCACAATGGGGCTGGACGCATCAATCGTGTGGTCATTGACCCCAACGATGCTTCCCGTTGGATTGCTTGCGCACCCAGTGGTGGCGTGTGGCAGACATTGGACTCAGGCGACAGTTGGTCCTTGCTCGGCACGTCGGACTGGGCCGGAATGGGGGTGTCGGACGTGGCCTTCCACCCAGACAACCCCGAACATGTAATCGTGGCCACGGGCGATGCGGACTTCGGCAGTGCCTACGGGGTCGGCCTCATGGAGACGACGGATGGAGGGCAAAACTGGGAGCCCACCGGCCTCGGGTTTGCGCTTTCCGAGGCCAACACAGTCAGCCGGGTCCACCGCATGGCCGGACATCCGGACTACATCCTCGCGGCCACGACGGATGGCGTCTGGATCAGCACCGATGGAGGGGACACATTCGACAACACCTTAGAAGGCCTCTGTTCGGATCTCTTGCCCCATCCGGGAGACTCGTCCATCTGGCATGCTGCCCTCCGGCCGGGTGAGATTTTCCGATCGACGGACGGAGGAGAGAGTTGGGTCCAGCCAATTGGCTTGCCCAACCCCTTCGGAATCAGCCGATACACCCTCGCTACTTCGCCTGCTGCGCCAAGTGAGGTCTGGGCGATTGCCGCCCGATCCAGCACGCAGGGACTGGAGGGCATCTACCTCAGCACGGACAGCGGAGCGACCTACACGGTGATTCCCGATGTGCCCAACCTCCTCGGCTACACGGTGAGCGGAATGGACCTCGGTGGTCAGGGATTCTATGATCTCGCCCTCGCCGTGGATCCGGTCGACCCGGACCGAGTCGTGGCCGGCGGCATCAACCTCTGGGAATCTCGGAACCGCGGAGAGACTTGGAGCTGCATGGGGCATTGGTTCGGTGGAGACTCGGTTCCCTTCGTCCATGCGGACCACCACGCATTGACCTTTATCCCTGGTACACCAGACGTCCTATCAGCCCATGATGGTGGCGTCGCCCGCGTCACAGAGCAGGGCATTCAGGACCGTTCGGATGGACTCGACATCGGACAGGTCTATCGCCTCGGGTTCTCGGAAAACCGCCTCGACCGCATCCTGACCGGATGGCAGGACAATGGAGTCAACCAGTTGGACCGAGGCATCCATGCCCAGGTTCTGGGAGCCGACGGCTTCCATTGCATGATCCACCCTGAGCATCCGGACACCCTTTACGCCGCGGAATACTACGGTCGAACCTTCCGTTCTCCGGATGGAGGGTGGAGCTGGCAGGAGTGGATTGAGGGAAGTGGGGAAGGGGTCCATGAGCGTGGCGATTGGGACACCCCCATGCAATTTGCTCCGGGCCAACCGGGCCGCACCTTCGTGGCCAAACGCAGGCTCTATCACACGGACGATGACGGGGCGAGCTGGAGCCAATCAAATGCCCTTCCCGGCGACCAGATCGAAGTGTTGGCCTTGACCACCGCTCAGGATAGCCTTGCTTTGGTGGCCAAGGGGGCATTGGCCTTCTTCACCGAGGACCTCCAGAACTGGATCCCTTTGCCCGGAATGCCGGGTCTGCCCATCACAGACGCCGTGCTGCACCCGGATTCAGCTGGAGTCTGGTGGCTTTCATTCGGCGCGTATGATGCGGAAAACAGGATTTGGAAAACCACCGATGGAGGAGGCTCTTGGAGCTCTGCAGGAGCGGGGCTCCCGGCCCTTCCTGTCAACACGATGGTGATGGACGAGGCCACTGGGGACCTCTATGCCGGCACTGATGCGGGCGTCTATGTCAGGGCGATGAACAGTGGTGCCTGGGACCCGTACAAAGCAGGGTTGCCCGAGGTGCTGTGTTCAGATCTCGGCATTCGAAAGAGCACAGGGGAATTGCTCCTTGCCACCTATGGCAGGGGCCTCTGGAAGGCTCCTTTGCGGGAACTCCCGGCCCGGGATGGGGCCGCCCTTCACATTGTGGGGGCCGGAGAGCGTGAATGCGGAACCACCCCCAACGTCCGGTTGGTCCTTCGGAATGCCGGGACGGACACCCTCGTGGCCGCCACCGTGGTCTGGGCGGGAATGGACACTGTCGACTACGGTTTTGTGCTACCGCCCAACCGATTGGCTGAACTGCCTTGGCCCAATGTCCTGCCGGACGCCCTGCCTTATGGGACGACGCTCCAGGCCCGACTGGCCAATGTTGTGGGGGTTTCTGGATCCGTTCAGGATGGACTCTTAAGCTCTGGGCCGGATGCTGTGGCAGAGAATGACGTGGCCGAGGCCGATTGGCGACATCGGGCGCTCGCCGGCCCCGTGTTCATCCGGACACTCGCAGACTGCAAACCCCTTGAGCTAGGTTGGGCTATGCTCGACAGTGCTGGGACCGCGATGGGAGAGGGGTTCCACTTTGCCCCTGAGCAGTGGACCACGGACACCCTGTGTCTTGTCCATGGGGACTACACCATCCAGCTCCACGATTTGGGAGACAATGGGGTCGCAGGGACAGAGTGCGGCATGACAGGAACCTTGGACGTGATGGCCTTGGGGGGCGGAACGGTTTGGTCCGTGCTGGATGTCAGCGGTCTCGGCCCCGGATTCAGCGATGGCAGCACGGGGTCCTTTGTCCTGCCGGTCAGCGGATTCAGCGGATGCACCGACCCGGAAGCCTGCAACTTTGATCCGGCGGCGTCCACCGACGAGGGGACGTGTGATTATGCCTGCCCGAACCCCTCTTGTCCAGGCGACGTCGACGGGGATGGCGTCCATGGAGCCACTGACATTCTCGTCATCCTCTCCCAATTTGGCTGCACCGAGGGTTGCACGTGGGACATCACCGGAGATGGAACGGTCTCCACCCATGACATCCTCGCCTTGTTGGCATTGTACGGCGAGACGTGCTCGGATTGAGCCGGAGCGGTGCATCTTGCGCCCCCAATGCCGCAGCGTCCTTCCCGTCCGAAACCGGTGATCCTCCGTTGGATTGCCGAAATCGAAGCGCCACTCCATGCGCAAGTGCGTTCCCAGCTCGGCCTCGCCAGCACCACCGCCGCCCGCAACTTGATCAAGGGCGGTGCCGTGAGGGTGTCGGATGAAGTCATCAAAATCCCGTCGACGGTCATCAAAGTGGGGCAGGAGATTTCCGCTCCCGAGGCCAAGGACCCGAGGAAATTGGAAACGGCGGACAGTCCAAAATCCATCCGACCGGCGGATGACCTGCCTTTCGAAATCCTGTATGAGGACGACGACCTGTTTTGCTACATGAAGCCAGCGGGCTGGGTGGCCGCTTCCCCGAATCCACGGGTGGACACCAGCTTCACCCGGGTCAAGGACTTTCTCATCGCAAGGGACCTCGAGCAAGGCAAGGTGGAACGTCCAGTGCATTTCGTGAATCTGTTGGACAAGGACAGCAGCGGCATCGCCGTGGTGGTCCGGGACATCACCCTGCGTCGTCGCCTGCAGGAGAAATGGGGCGACTTCCACTTCGAATCGTATCTGCTTCTTCGGGGCGAGATGCCAGAAGATGGGGAGTTCAGCGCCCGCCGCAAGCCAGGAGAGAAATACTCCGCCAAGAAATTCCCCTTCCGGAAGATGCGCTCCGGCGGAAGGTTCACCATTCTGCGCGTCAAGGCTGGACTTCAGGACATTCCCGACATTCTTCCCGGTCTCCGGCACCATGACTGCATGGTCTGTGGGCTTGGTCAGGATGCGCCGGACCCGCTCGGACGCCAAGGTGTGCACCTGTTCCGCGCAGTCCTGACCGATGAGACCCTCGACGCCATGTGGGAGGTGAAGACCCGCATGCCCAAGGAGTTTCTCCGGGTCGTAAAATGAGAAGCGCCCCGACGTTTCGGGGCGCTTCAACCTTAACCAAATCTGCGCAGGCTTGTCGCCCGCACTTTGAACCATATCTCGCTGCTTTCAGCTGTGAAGAGAGGTGCAAGCCCCGTGCCAAAACCGCCAATGGGCTGATTTCGACTCCCAACGAATGCCAATGCAAGGCGGGATGCGGAGGCTATCTTCGAGGCGTTGAAACTGTCTGAAATGAGCAGAACCGTCATCATCGCCGCCGCCCGCCGCACCCCGATGGGATCCTTCCTCGGCGCCCTCTCGACCATTCCCGCCCCGGAATTGGGCTCCATCGCCATCCAAGGTGCGCTGGATGCCGCCGGTCTTTCCGCCAATCAGGTGGACGAAGTGTTCATGGGCAATGTGCTGCAAGCCGGCCTCGGCCAGGCCCCGGCCCGGCAGGCCGCCATGGGTGCGGGCATCCCCGACACGGTCCCGTGTACCACGGTCAACAAAGTATGCTCAAGCGGCATGAAAGCCATTCACTTGGCAGCCAACGCCATCGCCCTCGGGCACATCGACGTCGCCATCGCAGGCGGCATGGAGAACATGTCGCAGGTGCCGCACTACCTGAACGGCCGGCAGGGCGTCAAGCTGGGCAACATCAAGGCGGTCGACGGCATGGTCCTCGACGGCTTGACCGATGTCTACCAGAATCACCACATGGGCCTGTGTGCCGAACTCTGTGCCAAGGAGCATGAGTTCAGCCGTGAAGACCAGGATGCCTTCGCCATTGAAAGCTATCGCCGGTCCGCTGCCGCTTGGGAGGCCGGCGCCTTCTCCGACGAGGTCGTGCCGGTCCCAGTCCCGCAACGCAAGGGCGATCCGGTCATGGTCACCGAAGATGAAGAGTTCCGCAATGTGAAACTGGAGAAGATTCCCTCCTTGCGCCCCGTCTTCGACAAGGAGGGATCCGTCACGGCAGCCAATGCCAGCACCCTGAACGACGGCGCCAGCGCCCTCGTCCTCATGTCTGCTGACAAGGCGGCAGAGCTGGGGATCACCCCGTTGGCCACCATCTTGTCCAATGCGGATGCCGCGCGTGAACCAGAACGGTTCACCATTGCCCCCGCCAAGGCCGTGCCCATCGCCCTCGACCGGGCAGGCATGAGCCTGGATCAAATGGACCTCGTAGAATTGAATGAGGCATTCTCTGTAGTGGGACTCGCCAACATGAAGCTGCTCGGCTTGGATGCCGCCAAGGTCAACGTGAACGGCGGCGCCGTTTCGCTGGGCCACCCCCTCGGTAGCTCCGGAAGCCGCATCGTCGTGACACTGATCCATGCCTTGAAGCGGCACGGCAAGCGCTATGGCGCGGCGGGCATCTGCAATGGAGGAGGAGGGGCCAGCGCCTTGGTGATCGACTGCGGAGCCTGATGGAAGGCGTCATTCGCGTCCCACTGGCTCCTGTGCGATCCGGCCCTTCGGATCGGGCCGAAATGGTGACCCAGGCCTTGTTTGGGGAGCGCGTCCACATCGAGCCGGTTGAAGGGCAGGCCAACTGGGCCACCATCCGTCTTCATCTGGACGGTTACCAAGGATTCATCGACCCCAAACTCGTAGACACATCGAAAGAGGCGGTGGATACCTTTGATTCACATTGCTTCTTGTTGACCGCCCCATTAACGTCGTTTGAGTGGAATGACCGGAAATTGAATCTTCCTGCGGGAAGTCGGATTCCCCGAACGGTGATGCCAGAGCACATTCCCGAGAAGCCAATGGATGTGGTGGCAGCCGCTAGCCGTTTCCTCGGAGCGCCTTATCTGTGGGGTGGGAAGAGCATCCTTGGCATGGACTGCAGTGGCCTGACGCAATTGGCCGGAGCGCTCTGCGGCATGGAGATTCCCCGGGATGCGAGCCAGCAATGGGCCGCTTCGACAGGGCATCGAACGGGTTGGAACGAACTGCACCACGGCGATTTGGTGTTCTTCCAAAAGGAAGGCCACAACTCTGTGACCCATGTCGGTCTTGCACTCGAAGCCGGCTCAGGAAACTGGACCGTCCTGCACGCCTCCGGTGAGGTCCGCATCGACTCCTTGACGCCCGAAGGCATCGACCGCTTCGGCATCCTCACCCACCAATGGACGGGCGCCAAGGGCTGGGGTGTCAGTGCTGAATGACGAGGCGTTCTATCCCCGCCCGACAACGGAACAAATAGACACCTTCAGACATGGACTCAATGTCCAAGAACTGGCTCGTCGAACGAAAAATGCCTTTGTCGACAACGCGCCCCATAGGGTCACTGAGGCTCCACAGCGTCCCAAGTAAGGCCGGGTCGTTCAGCAGTTGAACCCGCATGCCCGCTGGATTCGGCTGAAGACGGAAGTTGGCCTCCTCGGCGTGATCCTCGGTGATGCCTGAGAACGTAGAAGAGGACATGCTGATGTTCTCGTCGCCTTCTTGGTAGGGCACGAAATTGAAGAAGACGAAGAACATCTCATCCCCAGTCAGATCACCGTAATACACCGTTTGCGGCGGGTCATTTGGATTGAAGGGGTTGTCGGCCGTGTTGTCGTAAGACGCAATGGCCTCCATCGTATATCCAGCAGGAACCTTGGTCAAGGTGGGGAAAGTGAACATGCCCTGCCAGTTAAAATCCCATTCCGGAATGGAAATCAACGGGATGGTGTCGGCCCCGTTGGGTGAGGTGGCAAACACCTCCCAGGACGCCCCAATCAAGTGGCTGTGAGGCGTGATGTTGAGGAGACTTAAATCGGTGGGTATGAGATACTCGCCATGGAACGTCTTGACCTGATTTGGGGGAATCACGAAGGGCTCGCCGAGGGTCCACGGCCCCATGATGCCGGTGACCACCTCCCGTTCAATCTCTTCATCACAGAAAAACAGATTCAACTCGGTCTGGTCCGACTGCTCGACACCCGTTGGGCCATAATGCATTTGCAACAGCAAGTCACTTCCTGCAGGAATCACCCTTCCCAATCCCTCGGGATGGATGACCGCCTCTATGCCGGGAGCCCAACCCGCAAAAAAGTTCTCGTAAGCGTCAAAGCCAAAGTCACCAAAACTTTCATACCCCATACCTGGGCTCGCAGCGTCCAACTCTTGAGCTGTTCCAGAAATGTCAATTCCGAGAATGGCGTGATGGGCAATGGCACCATTGCCCGTGCGAACCTCAACTGCACGAATGGCCACATCCTCTTCAAAGTCCGTCGGGATGACAAACACTTGGTATTGTTCGGTGTTGTCCCCCCCGTGAACGTAGGGCTCCGGCATGCCGATGATCAAATCCGGCGTGCCGACTTGACTCCCTTCCGGAAACACTGGCAATCCAGGGTTTTCTGCGGGGTTGCCCTCGGGTTTTCCGGCATCCACCCACGCGCTCAGGGTTTCGACGTCCTCTTGACTGAGAGACCGCTCTCCCAGGAAATGCTGGTAATCAGGGTCTGGGGTCCATGGAGGCATATATCCAATAGAGGTGACATACTCGATGAACTCCCCGTAAGCGGCAACTTCTTCGTAAGTCGTGAAGGGCATGGGACCGATTTCACCGGCTCGGTGACACTCCGTGCAGTTTTCGTGGATGATGGGCGCTACGTCCGCGTGGTACGTGACGCCTTGTCCAGAGACAGCGATGGTCAACAGGAAGAGGGGAAGGAGCAGAGAGAATCTCATGGGATCAAGTTAAGGGTCCTTGTGCAGGCGAATGCCTTCGATGGGACAGCCGACGGCATCCGTGACCGGGGTCGAAACGGATTGGCCGTCCAGAACGTCGTTCAATGCGTTGCGTAAATCCCGATTCCGGGTTCGAGGGCGCCGCTTGCCGGGTGCGAAATATCGATCGTTCAACCGCCCCCGGTACACCACGGAATCCCGCTGGTCGAGCACGAAGGCTTCCGGAGTCCACCGGGCATCCAGTTGGCGAGCCCATCCTTCGGTGTCCGGCACCAGTTCCATGGTCAATCCGTAAGTATCACCGAAGTCGGCGATCTGATCCGGACGAGTGGACGGATTCGGAAAAACCCCAATGAACTCCACTGGCGCACCGGCAAACTCCGCTTCGAGCAGACGCATCTCGTGCGTCATGTTCTGGCAGATGGGGCAGAGCGGGGCAAGGAAGAGAATGACCCGCCAAAGGGGCTTGACTTCCGTCATTCGCATGGCGTGCCGTACAGTCCGAGGAGAAACAACACGTCCGAGACGGTGACGAGCCCATCCTCATCGAGGTCGGCAAGGCATCCGGCTTGGCATCCGAATTCACTCAGGATGAGCAAGGCGTCGGACACCCCGACGAGGTCATCCCCAGTCAGGTCACCCGGGCATGGAGATTCGGGCGCAAGGGAAATGGACTCATCACCGTCTTCGTACAAGACGAAGTCGAGGAACACGAAGAACATCTCATCCTCTGTGCCCTCGCCGAATTCCACCCATTGCGGCGGGTCATTCGGGTTGGACGGATTGGAGGCGGTGTTGTCATAGGTCGCCTCGGCGTGGAGGGTGTAGCCCTGTGGAATCTTGGTCAGGTGAGGAAACGTGAAGAATCCTTGCCAATTGAAGTCCCAATCCGGGATGGAAATGAGGGGGATGGTGTCCTGGTTGCTTGGCGAGGTCGCGTAGACCAGCCATGAAGTCCCCATCAAGTGGCAGTGGGGCGCGATGTTGATGAGGCTCACATCGGCCGCGACGGGAAAGGTGCCATGGAAAGACGACACCTGATTCGGCGGCAGGATGAACGGCGTGTCCAGATGCTGAGGGCCCATGATCGCGGTCGTGACCTCACGTTCGATGGGGTCTTCGGTCAAAAAAACGTTGACTTCCGTCTGGTCGGATTCTGAGATGGCACTGGGTCCGTAGTGCATCTGGACCAGCAAATCGGCTCCAGCTGGGATGGATCGCCCGATGCCCGGGGGATAGTCTACGGGGAGTGCCCCGGGGACCCAGGCGCCGAAAAAGGAACTCAGAGCGGCAAAGCCGAATCCACCGAAACCTGCATAACCCGGCTCCGGATCCGCCGCCGCCATGGCCGCGGCCTGTCCTGAATCATCGAGGCCCAAGATCGCATGGTGCGCAATGGTGTGGTTCCCGGGCATGACCTCCAGTGCCCGAATCGAAGCGTCCTCACCGATTTCGATCGGCAAGACAAAGACCCGGTATTCGTCGGTCATGTCACCACCATGGACATAGGGCTCGGCCATGGTCAGCACATGGTCCGGACCTCCGATCTGGCTGCCCGAGGGAAAATCAGGCAAGCCGGGGTTCGTTGCAGGGTCACCTTCCGGCTTGCCGGCCACCACCCAATCGCTGAGTGTCGCGATGTCCTCAGGAGTGAGCACCTTTTCTCCGACGAAGTGCGAATACTGCGGATCCGGTGTCCAAGGCGGCATGTAACCAATGGAGGTCACGTATTCAATGAACTCTCCGTACGCCGCCACCTCCGCATAGGTCGTGAACGGCATGGGACCAATCTCGCCTTCCCGATGGCATTCGGTGCAGTTGCCGTAGATGATGGGAGCCACGTCCTCATGAAACGTCACGGATTGTCCATCAAGCCCCACCGGCCCGAGGAGGGTGAGCAGGAGGAAGAGGACGGAGCAACAGCGCATGGAGATGTCAGGACATTGAAGATAATGGCTTTCGCCCATCCGGGTTTAACCGCCTCGCCACGTGTACATTGATCGCATGCAATTGACGGGATTGGACTGGGGCATCATCGCAGCGGTGCTGCTGATCGTCCTGGGCATCGGCTGGTGGTCAGGCCGCAAAGGACAAGGAGACGCCAACGATTATTTTCTCGGTGGGCGCGCCATGCCCTGGTGGTTGCTTGGCACCTCCATGGTCGCGACCACGTTCAGCGCGGACACGCCGAACCTCGTCACAGACCTCGTGCGCCAGCAAGGCGTATCGGGCAATTGGGCCTGGTGGGCCTTCCTCTTGACGGGCATGGTCACCGTGTTCATCTACGCCAAGCTGTGGCGCCGGTCGGGTGTCCTCACCGACATCGAGTTCTACGAATTGCGCTACGGCGGCCAAGGGGGCGCCTTCCTCAGGGGGTTCCGCGCCATCTACCTGGGACTCGTGTTCAATGTGCTCGTGATGGCCACCGTGAGCCTAGCCGCCATCAAGCTGGGGAGCATCCTGCTCGGCTGGCCCGGCTGGATGACCCTCGCTGTGACCTGCAGCGTCACCCTGTTCTTCAGCGCCTATGGCGGACTCAGGGCCATCCTGTGGACGGATCTCTTCCAGTTCGTGCTGGCCATGGGCGGCGCCGTGGCCGCCTGCCTGTACGTGGTGTACCTCCCGGAAGTGGGGGGGATGGAGGGGCTCATGTCCCATCCGAACGTCGCAGGAAAGCTGTCCGTTTGGCCGGATTTCGATGACCCCGAAGTGTGGATTCCCGTCCTCCTCGTTCCGCTCGCCGTACAATGGTGGGCGAGCTATTATCCGGGTGCCGAACCCGGTGGAGGCGGATACATCGCACAGAGAATGTTCAGCGCGCGCAGTGAGGAGGACGCCGTCGGTGCCACCCTGTTGTTCAATGCGGCCCATTACGCCCTGCGCCCATGGCCGTGGATTCTGGTGGCTTTGGCGTCGCTGATCGTCTTCCCCGACCTCGACAGCATTGCCTCGGCATTCCCGGCACTGGCCGCCGACAAGGTGGGGCACGATGTGGCCTATCCCGCGATGCTCAGCCTGCTGCCCTCTGGCCTTCTTGGTTGGGTAACGGCTTCGCTGCTGGCCGCCTTCATTTCCACGATGAGCACCCAGGTCAACCTCGGGGCGAGCTATCTGGTCAATGACGTCTGGGTTCGGTTCCTGCGTCCCGAGGCGACCGAAGAAGAGAAGGTGGGGGCAGGACGATGGGCCACCGTCCTGTCGCTCCTCGCCGGAGCCACATTGAGCTTGACCTTGACCTCGGCTGGACAGGCCTTCAATCTGCTCTTGCTTCTCGGGGCCGGAACCGGCGGCCTCTTCATTCTCCGCTGGTTCTGGTGGCGCATTTCCGCCGGAACCGAGATCGCGGCCATGGGCATCTCGCTGGTGGTGGCCATCTACTTCACCTGGATCCACGATGGCTTGGAGTGGTGGCCCTTGGCCGACTGGGGCAAACTGGTCGCCGGGAGTCTGATCACCACGGCCGGCTGGGTCGCAGCCGCATTTCTGCTTCCTCCGGAACCACCGGAGGTCTTGCAGCGCTTTGTGAATCTCGTCCGCCCCGGCGGCCCCGGCTGGGCTCGCTTCCCCGCAGAAGGAGGGGAGGAGGCCACGTGGAATGTGCCGCGTTCCCTGCTGCAGGCCTTCCTGGGCTGTTTGGCCGTCTATGGCGCCCTGCTCGGGATGGGCAGCGTTCTCTTTGGCCATGGTGTCGCCGGCATGGCCTTCGGTGCCCTCACGGGATTGAGCATCCAGGGCATTCTCATCCTCCAGCGCAGGGCAGCATGACCCCGTTCACCACCTCGGCCCCCGGGCGGCTCTGCCTCTTCGGCGAACATCAGGATTACTTGGGCCTGCCGGTCGTGGCCATGGCCATCAACCGACGATGCCATTTGACCTGGACCCCCCGCAAGGATTCCATCGTTCGATTGGCCAGTGAATCCAGGGGAACCGTCTCCGAAATGGATCTGGACCGGATTGGACAGAGAGCCGGAAAAAACCCTTGGGGGGTGGCCTTGGTGGACATCCTCCGCGACACAGACGCCACACCCGAGGGAATGGACATCCACATTCGGAGCGACATCCCCATCCAGGCCGGATGCAGTTCCTCTACGGCCCTGATGACGGCGTGGACAGCAGGCTGGAGCCGAATCTGCGGACTGGAGGAGTCCACCGACCAACTGGTCCACCGCTGTCATCGTGCGGAGGTCCTCGCATTCGATGGGGCGGGGGGCGACATGGACCACTTCGCCTGTGCCCATGGCGGCATTCATCGGTTTGGACTCGGACTGCCGCAAGCGCTAACCCCATTGTCTGGGGCCTTCATTCTCGGCGATTCAGGCCAGCCCAAGGACACCCAGGGACATTTGGCTCGATGCAAGGAAGCGCGGTTGCCCTTGATGGCCGACCTCGACATGAATCCACCTCATTGGAGCGAGGAACAGCGCCATTTGGCGGAAGGAACCCGGATCAACCGTGACCTCGAGGCGAAATGGGCGGGACATCTCTCCACAGGCGAGGTGGACGTCCGTCGCATGGGAGAGGCCTTGACCCGGCATCATGAGGTCCTGAGGGACGTGTTGGGGCTGTCCACACCCCGAATTGAAGCCATGCTCGAAGGAGCGCTCAATGCGGGTGCCTGGGGCGCAAAGATCAACGGGTCCGGGGGCGGAGGGTGCCTGTTTGCCTACACCGCAGAGTCCCATGTGGACAGCGTCATTGAGGCCATGATGGCCGCTGGTGCGAAGGGGGCTTGGACCGTCCACATGGATGAAGGGGTTCGCCATGGATGAACAGAGCCCCCTCATCATCATGGCGGCCGGCAAAGGCAGCCGCATGAAGGCCAATGCCGATGTTCCCGAGTGGGTCCTCGAAGAGGCCGCCTCTCGCCCCAAGGCCATGATCCGCATCGGAAAGGACCAGAAGCCCTTGCTCCAACATCTCGTTGAACTGGCCAGTGAGGAAGGGCTTCGAGACATCTGCATCGTCCTTGGCGAGAAGGACGACATCACCCGGCCCCACTTCGACAGACTAAACTTGGACGGGGTCGTTCTCAGCTATGTGGTCCAGCGCATTCCGGCGGGGCGAACCAAGCCAGAAGGAACGGCACAAGCCGTCCAGCTGGCCCTCGAAGCACACCCTGATTGGGCCGGATCCAGTGTGACGGTAGCCAATGGCGACAACCTGCCGCCATCGGGAATGTTCAAGGCCATGCTGACCGAACCAGCTTGCCTGCCCGCTTTCGACCGTGACCATCTCGGGTTGCCATTGGATCGAGTACAGGCCTTCGCAGTCATTGCTCAGAACCATCAGGGGGGATTGCAACGCATCGATGAGAAGCCGGACCCCGCGACCATCCAATCCTCCACATGGCCCGATGGTACCGTCAGGGTCAGCATGAACTACTTCCGGTTGCCGTACAGCGCTCTGCTTTCGGCTGTCCAAGCGGTTCCCGAACATCCGGTGCGAAAGGAAAAAGAATTGCCGGTGGCCCTCTCCAACTGGTCCGAAGGTCATCCGCACGGCCTTCGGGTATTGCCCATGGCCGGGGCCTTCCTCGACCTCACCCATCCCCGAGACATCCTCAAGGCCGGTGAATGTTTGGATTCAGGAGGATTCGAATTGCGGATTTGAACCAATCTGCCGTTCGAATTGTCGATTGAACAGACCTTGTTCCATGCTCGCCAATCGACTGTTCATCCTCGTCTTTACTTCACTCACGCTCTCATTCAGCTTGAAGGGCCAATGCGACTCCACGGATTTTGCCCTCCTGTGCAACGACGGAGCAGCGGTCAATGACGCGGTGTTTTCCTGCGGATTTTCGTGCTTTCTGGCCAGCGACATCACCAGTTGCTTCGCGGACTGCATTGCGGCTGCGGTGCCGGAAATGACCTCGGGCTGTGTCGGATGCTTTGCCGACCAAAGCACCTGCGTCACCAACAGCTGCTTCCTCACTTGTGCCTTCGGGAGCGAAGCGGATTGTGAAGCCTGCGTGGCGGCCAATTGCCAATCCGGATTCGAAACGTGTGCCGGCATTGTCGACCTCGACGGGGATGGGGAATCCACCGTGTGCGATTGCGACGACGGAAATGCGGCGGTCTTCCCCGGTGCACCGGGAACAGCCCAGGGCGTGGACAACAATTGTGATGGCGTGCTCTCCTCCGAGGAACTCGCCTGCCTCCTCGACCTCAACGGGGACGCTCTCATCACAGTCTCCGACGTCCTCATCCTGTTGTCGGAATTCGGATGCCTGACCGGATGCACAGCCGACATCAATGGTGATGGCCAAGTCACCGTCGCTGACGTATTGTCCCTCCTCGGGGGATTTGGAACGGACTGTTGAACTCGATCAGCTGAAGAATCCGCGCTGTTGTTCAGCGCAACGGCGGAGCAGGGGGCTGCAGCGATAGCGTTCCTCACCGTATTCGGCCTTCAGGTCATCCAAGGCACGGACACACCGGTCCAGCCCCACTTCCTCGGCCCACTCGAGGAGGCCCTTGGGATAATTGACCCCACCCTTCATGGCGCGGTCCACGTCTTCTGCGTTGGCGACCCCCCAGAACACAGCATCCGCGGCCTCATTGATGAGCATCACCAGGATGCGCCACAAAATGTCCTGCCCGAGGTCCTTGTCCTTTCGTGGCACCGGGGCGGTTGCCCCATCCGCATGGTCATGCCATCCTCGGCCGGTCTTCCGGCCCAGCCATCCGGCGTCCACATTCCGCTTCTGGGAGAAGGACGGCGTGTACCTCGGGTCGTGGTGAAAGGCTTTCCAAACGCTTTCGGTCACGGCGTAATTGATGTCGTTGCCAATCAGGTCCATCAGTTGGAAGGGACCCATGCGAAACCCGCCGAGTTCCGTCATCGCCCAGTCAATCGTGGCGATGTCAGCGATGCCTTCCTCATGGATCCGGATGGCCTCACCATAGAATGGCCGGGCCACCCGATTCACGATGAACCCGGGAGTGTCCTTGGCCATGGCGGGCTGTTTGCCCCAGTTTCTCATCAGGACCGACATCTCATCGGCCAAGCCCGCTCTTGTCTGCAGGGCCGGCACAACCTCCACGAGGGGCAGGAGGGGAGCCGGATTGAAGAAGTGGAGTCCAAGGAATCGGGAGGGGTGCTTCAGGCCAGCCGCCAACCGCGTAACCGACAGGCTGGACGTATTCGTGGCGAGAATGGCCGCATCCCCAACGACAGATTCGAGTGAGGAAAACACCGCCTGCTTGACCGCCTCTTTCTCGACAATGGCCTCGATGACCAGTCCACATGGCGCACAGGCCGAGACCTCAGAGGAGGTCTGGATTCTCGACAGGATGGCCTCGGAATCCCCGGGATCAAGTCGGCCTTTCTCCACCAGCCTTTTCAGAATCCGGTCCAAATTGGACATGGCCCGTTCCACCGCGGCCTCATCCCGGTCCACAAGAATGACCCCGTGGCCGGCTGAAGCGGCAATTTGAGCAATTCCCTGGCCCATCGTTCCGGCGCCGATCACGCCAACAGTTGTGCTCTGTTCCATCAGCCACAAAGGAAAGGGCCACGGCAATGAAGCTCAGCAGCCGATTGGCAGGCAATCCACCACGCCTTGTGTTGATTGTGGTCAAGCCCAACGATTCCCATGTCCAAACGCTGTTTGTCCTGCAAGAACCCTTTGACCCCATCCTCCGGACCCTATTCGGGCGACTTCTGCTCAGAATACTGCTTCGCGACCCACCCGGGCCACGCTCCTCGATTTTCAAGGCCGGGATGGAGACCAGTCAGGCAACGGGACAGCCGAAGTGAGATTGATCGCATCCTCCAGCGGAACCATGGCATTTTGACCGCCTTTCACGGATGGGATGAAACCCGAGCGGCCTGTTCGGACATCGGCGGGCTGCAATGGCTGCGAAGCCGAGGCTACGACTTCGATGTTCACACGCGCCTCGTCCCCCATCCGGATGGGGGAACCGAAGTGTGGTGTTACGATTTGGGGGTTCGAATCCTGCCGGGCGGGGGTGCCCAGCCCTTGTGATTCATCGACGGCGCTTCCTGCCCTTGGTCCGCGAGGTGGACGGCTTGCGCTTCTTCTCGTGGAAGGCGCCCTTGAAATTCGGGTCTGCCTTCCGTTTCTCCCGGTCCACCGCCCGGGCCATGGCTTGCGCCTCCCACTTGGGAGTCGGTTCCACCGAGATGTCCTCTGGCAGGGGGGCAATGGGCAGCGTTGTCCCCAGCAACCCTTCGATGCGCTGCAGGGCAGCCCGCTCACTGGGGTCAATCAGGGTGATGGCCCGGCCTTCCCGCTTCGCTCGCCCCGTCCGTCCGATGCGGTGGATGTAATCGTGGGGGTCGCGGGGCACGGTCACATTGATCACGAGGTCCAATTGGGGCACGTCGATGCCTCGGCTCGCCACATCCGTCGCCACCAGAAACCGCAATTCGCCCTCCTTGAATTGATCCATCGCATGAATCCGTGAGTTCTGGCCCTTGTTGGCGTGCAACGTCCGGACTGAGGGAGATACGTCTTGCGCGACACGCTGGCCGATGCGCTCGGCTTGGTCCTTTTCCCGCACGAAGAGCAGGGCCTGCATCTCCTCGGGCAGGGCGGCCAGCAGACTGGACAACAGATTCAGCTTGGTGCTGAAATTGTCCGCCCGGTAACCGGACTGAAGGACCGTCTCCACCGGCGTGCTCTGCGGCGCGGCTTCGACCCGTGTGGGCCAAAGCAGGAACTCTCCGGCCATCTCCTCCGTCTTCGGCGGATAGGTCGCGGAAAACAGCAGGTTTTGCCGCTTCGTGGGCAGAATCTCCAGCAACTTGCGGAGCTGAGGCATGAAGCCGAGGTCCATCATGCGGTCCGCTTCATCCAATACGAGGTGGGCAATCGATCCGGTCTGGAAGGCTTGACGGAGATACAGTTCCATGAACCGCCCTGGCGTGGCCACGACCAAATCACACCCTTCTTCAAGCCGGGCCTGCTGGGCACGGTGACCCACCCCGCCATAGATGACCTCGACCCTCAAATCCGTTCGTGCGGCAAGCCGTTTGGCCACTTCGGCAATCTGCAAGGCCAACTCCTTGGCCGGGGTGAGAATGACACATCGTGGCCCTTTGCCCTGTGCGTGGGACAACATGGCCATGAGAGGGAGCAGGAAGGCCAAGGTCTTGCCCGTTCCTGTCTGGGCGATGCCAATCACATCTTGGCCGGCCCGGATTCGGGGAATGGCCTTGCATTGGATTTCCGTGGGTTCGGAGATTCCCATGTCCTCGAGGGCATCGAGGTATTGACGGGTCACCTTGAGGTCGGAAAAGGTCATTCAGGGCTTGATTGGGTAAATCAAGGAGGACAAAGTAACCCCATGAAACTCGGTCTGCGTTCCTTTGGGCTGTGAATCAAACCCGGCTCGACCGCTTTCTCCAACGATCTGAAGTGGACATGGTGCTGGAACAGCTCCGCCTCTTCGGGATTGATTTGCCCCGCCATCCTCAGGACATGCAGGACGAATGGAGCCTGCCCTTCATGCGGTGGGTCGTGGCGGAAACGACGTCCGGAATGGAGGCCGCCATCGGACGCGAAGATCCGCCCGGCGTTATCCTCAGCACCCATCGCGACATCGTGTGCGATCCGGCCCTGTACAATTTGGCCCGGGTTGAAGCGGGGCTCGATACGACACACATCGTGCTGGGAACGAATCTCGCCGGCATCCCTTGGGTCAAGGAAATCATGCAACTCAACAAGGCCCTCTTCATCGACCGGAGCGCCACAGGACGAGCGGCACTTGAACAGCAGATCAGTCTCAGCAATCAGATTGCCGAGGTTGTGGCGGACGGAGGCAAAGTCTGGATCGCTCAGTCGCCGGGCCGAACCAAGAACGGGGTGGACAAGACCCACCCAGCCATTCTCCGCATGCTGGGCTTGGCGCATGGGGGGGAGAAGGAAGGAGCCGATGTCCTCAGTGGGTTGGTGCGGGCCGTCGCCATCCGGTATGACGTGAACCCTTGCGATGCTCGGGTGGTGGCCGAACGCATCCGGGGCGAGAAGGTGGCTGAAGACGACGTTGTGTCCATGCTGGAAGGACTGCGTGGATGGAAGGGCAAAGTGCGCCTGGCCGAGTCTGCTCCCCTCAGTTTCTCTGGAATGACCGGCAAGGAAGGATGGTTGGAAGCCGCGAACGCGGTCAACCGCAGCTTGGCGGAATTGCCCGTGCGAGGAGCTTGGGCCAATGCAGCAGAAAAGGAACTCCGGATGGGCACGGGTGTTGAGAACCCCGCATTGGCTGACCGTGTCGAGGACATTGGAGCAAAAGTGTCCAACATGATGCCCGGCACAGACCTTGAGAAAATCAAGGAGTGCGCTTTGGAATTCTATCGGGAAGAAGTCTGACGGGCCCAAGTCAATGCCCACCCACTCTGCGGGACCAGTCGGCCAGGACGATGCCCGCCGCCATCGCTGCATTGAGGGACTCGCTGTCACCGGCTCCAGGGATGTGAAGGCGACCGGAACACGCCGATCGGACCTCATTCGATAGACCGTGGCTTTCACTCCCCAGAATGGCACACCATTTGTTTGACTGCGTGGGCATGCCCTCGAGTTCCCACATTCCCGTCCCCTCCATATCGAGACCGTGGGTGTTCACCCCAGCAGAGTGGAGGTCTCGGATCAGCTCGGGGATGTCCCGGGTCCAAACGGACACACGGAACAAGGCGCCCATGGAGGCCTGGATGACCTTGGGGTTGAAAGGGTCCACCGTGCTTGGACAAACCCAGATTCCGCTCAGGCCAAACCAATCGGCCGTGCGAATGAGCGTCCCCAGATTGCCAGGGTCGGAGAGTCTCTCCACGGCCAGGCCGAAGGGAGCGCCATGGCCATCCTTCGTCCACTCCACCGCGGAAGGGGGCTCCGACTCAGGCATGCCGACCACCGCCAGGACGCCAGGTGCCGTCTTGAAGGCACTCATCCGCGTCATGTCCTTGGACGACACGGGTTCAGCATTCCAGGAAACTGGGGTTTCAGACCCCTCGGTAGCAAACAAGCCATGGAGGGCCCACCTACTTGACAGCGCTTCGGCCACGCATTTCTGCCCTTCGACCACGAACTTTCGCTCCGTGTGGCGAGAGTTCCTGTCCCGTAAGCTTCGAATGAAGGCGATGTCGTTTCGTGTCGGCATGACGCGGTGGGGTCCCGCAAGATGGCTCACGGCCACCGCATTGTGCACGTTCGGGATGGCAGGCGCTGGTGTGCAGGCACAAGAGGTGCCTTTGGTCTGGAGCGCGGAATGGACGGTGATCCAACCGGAAGACAGCGCCTCCCGACAAGAGTCCGAGGCGTGGATGGACATGCTGGAATCGGCGCTGGTCCTCCAGCCGCCACAGCGAATCCTCGGCATTCCCTTCCAGCACATCGGAGCCCAGATCACGGGGCGCTGGAACAAGTCGCATGCTGCAGGACAGTCTGTACCAAGGGGAGCGGCATCGGCTTGGGATCGAGCGGCCATGGAACAGTCCCGGCTTCTGTTCGAATCCCGCATGCTGCGTGCCGGTTACCTCGACGGGAAGGCCCGGTTCGACACCTTGTCCCAAGGCAACAAGGTCCACCTTGTCATCACCCTATACCCCGGCCGCCGCATCCGATGTGGACCCATCACGGTGGAAGGCGGAGGGGCTGGGCTGTCCGACTCTGACATCCAACGGCTGGACCAGGAATGGTCCGGATGGGAAGGGGAGTGGCTGGACCTCGACCAGCTGGATCGTGCCCGGGCCAATGGCGCGCGGCAACTCCAACAAGATGGCTGGTATGGATTCCTTCGCGACCACCTTGTGCTCGACATCGACACGGGGAGGTGCCGACAGACCGGGGCGGCGGCGATGACCCTCCGGATTCTTCCCAGGAACCTCAGCGGCCAGTTGGCGCCCCACCGGAAGGGCGTCATCCGAAAGGTCACGGTGGACTGGAAAGCCACAGAATTGACAGCCTACCGAGATACCCTTGCTGACGGTGTCCACTGGCACTTGCCCGTCGACCGGGACTTTCGGTCATTGGCCCAGCGCATGGACGTCTCCTCCGGAGATCGGTTCTCTCCCGAGGCCATCGCCGAGACCCGTCAGCAGTTGCGTTCGGCTTCGTTGGTGGACAGGGTGGACCTCGAAGTGTCTCCCATGCCGGAAACTGCGGAGGAACGTGACTGGCCGCTTGAGTTGAAGGCGTCCATCACGCCATCGCCGAGGCGGCTTCTTCGCCTCAATGGTGGTTTGACGTCGAGGCAGCAGATCGGGGGAGAGGCCAAGCTCGCCCTCTCCGACCTTGATTTTCGGCGTCGGATGGAGAGGTTGTCCATGGACCTTCAGGTGGGCCTGGAGACCATCCAGTTGTTCGCCAATGGCCTGGATGAGGACAATCCTCAGGGTGAAGGGGGAGTGTCGCGTATTCTGGCCGCCAGTCTCCAGTACGATGCCGACCGCATCCTGCCCTTCGCGGCAGACCGGTTTCCCAAATCCAACCGGCCCCGAAGCCGATTGTCCTTGACCCTTCGGGACGAGAATCGACCCAAATTCAGCCGAACGTTCCTTCAACTGGCCCTCACCGAACAGTTCATCGAAAACGCAGTGACCGGCTCGCGATTCGAGCTGCGCCCGATGGAGGTCACCCTCACTGCGAGTCGATTGGAACCGGGCTTCTCGGAGCAACTCGAAGAACTCGGGTTGGGCATCCTGGCGTCCACCTTTGCCTCACGGGCCCTCTTCGCCTCCGGCATCAGCTGGTGGTATCAGCCACCCGGTCGGTCAGGCCGCCCCCGGATCAGCCTTCATCTGGAAGCCGAAGCCGCTGGCCACCTGTTCCACGCGCTGGACCCCAGGGACCCATCGGAAACCAGCATTCCCATTCCCTCGCTGTTCGGGTCCAACAGCACCGTGGAGGTGGCCCGATACACCCGGTGGGTGATGGATGCCCGCTTTGGTTGGCAAGCGACCTCCCGGTTTGGCCTGCATGCCCGATGCTTTCTGGGCCTGGCGGCCTCCACGATTTCCGAATCGGCTGTTCCCTTCGAAAAGCAGTTCTATGTCGGGGGAGCAAACAGCATGCGAGGATGGCGTGCCCTCGGACTCGGCCCGGGGCAGAGCGATGCCGCACTGCAGGGGGTTCGAGGTGACATGCGGTTTGAAGCCAATCTGGAGGGACGCCAATTCCTGAACGACTGGGTTCAAGTCGCCGCCTTCCTCGATGCAGGCAACATCTGGATGACCCGACCGGAAGAGGAACGACCGGATGCCCATTTCAGGGCCGACCACTTTCTGACCGACCTCGGTGTGTCTGCCGGTGCTGGATTGAGGCTGGACTTCGAGTATTTCCTGCTCCGCTGCGACGTGGCCCGCCCGCTCCGGATGCCCGGTGGCCGGTCACCCACATTGGATGGTTGGCGGATTCATCCCGCCGTCTCCCTGCCATTCTGAAGGCGGTTACCTTTGCGCACCGAATATGTCAGAACAGAATCAGACCAGCGCCCAACAGGATACCGAAGGCCAGGACGGAAACGGCCTCGGATGGTTCCGGCGGATGAAGGAAGGCATCACGACCAAGACCGCCGAGAAGAAGGAGATCCCGGAAGGCAATTGGTACAAGTGTCCATCGTGCAAGACGGTCGTCGCCAGCCAGGAGCACGAGCAGAACCTGTGGGTCTGCCCACACTGTGATCACCATGAACGCATCGGCTCCAACGAGTACTTCTCCATCTTGTTCGACGAGGGGAAGTTCCGAGAGCTGCAGGCCAAGATGACCTCGGCCAATCCTCTGCAATTCAAGGACACCAAGGACTACGAGGACCGACTCGAAGCCTCGATGGCCAAGACCGGCCTCAAGGACGCCATCCGCACGGGAGTCGGGGAGGTTGGCGGCCGCCAAATGGTGGTGAGCTGCATGGACTTCGGCTTCATCGGAGGGTCCATGGGCTCCGTGGTCGGGGAGAAGATTGCCCGCGCCGTGGATTACGCCATCAAGAATGGCTTGCCTTACGTCTGCATCACCAAGAGTGGGGGAGCCCGCATGATGGAAGCCGGACTGTCCTTGATGCAGATGGCGAAAACCAGCGCGCGCCTCAGTCTTCTGGCCAAAGCCGGATTGCCCTATATCTGCATCCTGACCGACCCGACCACGGGCGGAGTCACGGCCTCCTATGCCATGCTGGGTGATCTGCACATTGCCGAGCCAAATGCCCTCATCGGGTTCGCTGGCCCCCGTGTCGTTCGGGAGACCATCGGAAAGGACCTGCCCCCGGGCTTTCAGAAGTCGGAATTCCTTCTCGAGCACGGGTTCGTCGATCGCATCGTCCACAGAAAGGACTTGCAGAAGGAGTTGTCCGCCCTGATCGGGATGCTCACTGATTGAGTTTCACCCGGTTCGGGCTTGCGGAACGAACCGGCCCGCCCTACTTTTGCACCCCTGAAAATCAGGCCGCATCAAGAACATCCACGAGATTTCCACATGTACCTCACACCAGAGAAAAAGCAGGAGTTCTTCGCCAAGTATGGCAAGA